>CAZTIC010000053.1:0-7913 GCA_964613625.1 uncultured Gammaproteobacteria bacterium
CCATCTGTACCAGCTGAAATATTGGGGCTAAAAATAGCTCCAGAAGTTGGAGATATATTAGAGGTAGGTAAAGGCGAGAGAATAAAAACCAAAAACATCAAAAGCTCTACTTCAAAATCTCACTCTCAACAAGCAGAGAATCATGACTCAAATGAAAAACAAAAGAAATTAAATATAATCATAAAATCAGATGTACTAGGCTCTGCTGAAGCTATCGAAGAATCACTAGCAAAAATCAGCACAGAAGATGTAATGGTCAAAATAATACATAAAGGACTTGGCTACATCACTGAAGGTGATATCTCAAAGGCCGAAGGATCAAATGCACAAATCGTAGGTTTTCATATAAAAATGACTCCAAAGATAGAAGAATTAATAAGAGAAAAGAACGTTACTGTTAAAATATTTGATATTATTTACGACTTAATTGAATATGTAAAAAAAGAAATGCAAGAATTAATTGAGCCTGAATTCGTTAGAGTAGACCTAGGAAAACTTAAGGTACTAGCCTTATTTAGAAGTGAACCAGGTAAAGAAATAATTGGCGGGAAAGTATTAGAGGGACAAATTGAACTAGGCTCTATAGCTGAAGTTTGGCGTAATAAAGAAATTGTTGGAACTTGTAATATCACTAAACTCCAGTCAGGTAAGCAGGATGTAAAAGAAGTAGACACAGATCAAGAATGCGGACTTCGATGTGAAGGAGACATTATTATTGAAGAGGGTGATATTATTAAATCATACAAAGAAGAAAAAACTATCAAAAAATTATAACCAATATCAATGGCAAGAATTGATCAAATTAACGAACTACTCATGAACGAACTTAGCAATCTCATTAATAGAGAAGATATACTTCATGATGGGCTAATAACTATCAGCTATGTTGACACTTCACCAGACCTCAACAAAGCTGAGGTTGGCGTCACTGTTTTACCTGACAACAAAACTGGCACTGCTCTCAGAAAACTAAGATCAAACTCTTCTTCATTCGCTAGTATGCTAAAGAAAAAATTAAATTTAAAAACCATACCGAAATTCAAATGGGTTTTCGATGCAACTGAAAAAGAAGCAGGAAAACTCGACGATGTTTTCAAGATAATTAACGAAGAAAAATAAAAAATATTTTCAATAATAAATAATCCGCAAGTATAGGCGGTTTTTTTATTTAAAAATATTAATACTTTTGAAAATAATTCATAGTCATAATTGTAAAAACCTCCCGGGGCTTGGGGTGAGACACTGAGCGCCCCTGCTAGACGCGCCTTAATAACAATTAGCGAGATAGCGAATTGTTCACCCCAAAACTTTTTGTTTCTTTTTGGTTACAAAAAGAAAGCCCCAGCGGTAGCGTTTAATAATTAGATATTACATTAATTCAATAAGTGCTACATAGTATGCTACGTAGCACGACTTGCAATATATAAATATTTAATCTATAATAAAAAACTTATTAGTTTTTAAACATGACAATAAATTTAGACACAAAAGAAATAAATAAATACGTATTAGCTTTCAAAAAAATCCAAAAAGCGAATAATGTGTTAATAATAAACCACCAACGACCAGATGGCGATGCTTTTGCTAGTGCTTGCGCAATGATTGACTACATGGAAAGCATAGAAAAAAAATATTTATCATTTTGTGCTGACGAGCCATCAGAGTGTCATCAACACCTTCCTCATATAGAAAAAATTAATTCAAATATTAACAATCTAAATTTATTTAAGTATGACTTAATCATTGTTTTAGATTCTGGAAATCTGGATCGAACTGGCCTTGCAGACGAAATTACTACTCTGCAACAAGAGAAACAAGATAGTTTTATTATAGAATTTGACCATCATCCAAAACAAGATGATTATTCAAATATAGAAATCAGAAATACTAATGCTGCCTCAACAACTGAGGTATTATATTATTTTTTCAAAATCAATAAAATTAGATTTACAAAAAATATTGCTAATTGCATCCTATCGGGAATAATTGATGATACTGACAGCTTCCTACATCCCAACACAACTGAAAAAACTATCAACATCGCCTCGGAAATGCTTATATGGGGAGCCCAACTTCCACGCATCACCAAGAACAAATGGTTCAACAAAAGTCTAGACTCTATGAAGTTATGGGGTATAGCACTCAGCAATCTACAAATAAATAAAAAATACAATCTTGCTTTCTCGATACTAAAAAAAGAACACACAGAGAACATTACTGACGAAGACGATATTTACACCTCTATAGCAAATTATTTCAGTTCACTTTATGGAGTAAACGGAATATTATTCCTCCGAGAAGAAGGCGATAATATAATCAAAGCGAGCCTCAGAAGTGCCCACCCAACTTGTGATATTTCAAAAATTGCCAAACTATTTCCTGGTGGTGGTGGTCATGCTAAATCATCTGGATTTGTAATAGATGGAAAATTCGAAAAACAAGGAAATAAATGGGTAGTTATTTAATTGACACACTTAAGAAATAAAAATATACTTAATATATAATAATTAATATAAATACATTTTGCATTCCTGCCTGCCGGTAGGCAAGGTTGATATTTGCATTTTGATTTAATAAAAATATGCCATTAATACCAACAGTCGTAGAAAAATCAGGACAAGTAGAGCGAGCCTATGATATATACTCTCGTCTACTCAGAGATAGAATCATCTTTTTAGGTGAACCAGTCAATGACCATGTAGCTAACATTGTCATTGCTCAATTCCTATTTCTTGATGCCGAAAACAAAGATAAAGATATAAAATTTTATATTAATTCTCCAGGTGGTTCTGTTACAGCCGGAATGGCGATTTATGACACTATGCAGTATGTAAAATCAGACGTTTCTACGATTTGTGTAGGCATGGCTGCTTCTATGGGAGCTACTCTCTTGGCTGCTGGAGCCAAGGGGAAAAGATTTTCACTGCCAAATTCAGAAGTTATGATTCATCAAGTTATGGGAGGCGCCGAGGGGCAAGCAACTGATATCAAAATCCGAGCCGAACATATTCTCAAAATAAAAGATAAAATGAATAGAATATTAGCTCACCATACTGGTCAAAAAATAGCTCAAATTGAAAAGGATACAGATAGAGACAGATTTATGAGCGCAGAAGAGGCTAAGAAATATGGAATTATTGATAAAATAATTAAATAAATACTTAATTTACATAAAAAAAGAGGATAATATCCTCTTTTTTTTATTATTTTTAATTCTTTACAAAAAACCAATCCTATGATAGTATTATTTTTGTAAACTTAATAAATAATGGAAATCTTGTTTTGGAAGGAAACCGATTATTTTAAGTATAAATTTTGAAAGAATCACTTAATATTAGTAAAAATCTTGTGAAAACTTTGAATCAGATTAAACAATATCTTCACAACTTAATAAGCGAAATTAAATACCTAAATATCATTAGGTAATCTTTATATTTTTTCAAAAACTTAGAAAATCAACCTCCTAAAACAGGATATAAATAGATATGGAATATATATTTTATGTTGTTCTGGCTATAGGTGGTTTTTTTATTGGTTATTGGATCAGAAAACAAAAAGCTCTTGGTGAGACAACTAGCGCAGAAGCAAAAACAGAGAAAATCATTAATGAGGCTAAATCAAAGCAGAAAGAAATAATTTTGGAGGCTCAAGACAAAGCCTTAAAAATCATTAATGAATCAAAAAAAGAAGAACAAACTCAACGTCAAGAAACAAAAAATCTACAATCAAGACTAGAAAAACGTGAAAATTCATTTTCACAAAAACTTCTAGAACTTCAAGATAAACAACAAAAACTTTTTGACAAAGTTTCACGAGTTGAAGAAGTTAAAGAAAAGATTAAAAAAATTAAAGAAGAGCAATTACAAAAACTTGAAAAAATTGCTGACATGAACAAGGAAGAGGCTAAAGAGATTTTGGTAAAAAATGTTGAAAGCCAAATAAAAGAAGATTTGCTAATGCGAATTAACAAGCTAGAAAAATTTGGTAGTGACGAACTCGAACAAAAAGCTAGAGACATCATGGCAGGAGCTATGCAAAGACTAGCTTCAACGTACACATCTGAAATGACTACTACTATGGTAGAGCTACCTAACGACGAGATGAAAGGTAGAGTTATTGGAAGAGAAGGAAGAAACATAAAAGCTATCGAACATTTAACTGGCGTAGAAATTATTGTAGATGATACTCCAAATGCTATTACTGTCTCAGGATTCTCAGCAATCAGACGACACGTGGCCAAAAGAGCCCTAGAATACCTTATCAAAGATGGTAGAATCCATCCTACAAAAATTGAAGAGGCGATTGAAAGCGCAAAGAAAGATTTAGCAATTGATATCAAAAAAGCTGGAGAAGAAGCTATGTACGAAATCGGGGTTACTGGCCTTGAACCAAAGCTTGTTCAAATTATTGGAAGACTAAAATACAGAACTAGTTATGGTCAAAACGCTCTTAGACATTCAGTGGAAGTAGCTCACCTTGCGGCGTTACTAGCAGAAGAGCTAAATATGGACGTAACTCTGGCTAAAAAAGCTGGATTGCTACATGACATCGGAAAAGCTGTTGATCATGAAGTTCAAGGAACTCATCCAGAGATTGGCCGTGATATTGCTAAGAAGTTTAAATTATCTCAAGATGTTATTGATCCAATCGAAACACATCACGATGACCATCCTCGTGGACTTA
Source organism: uncultured Gammaproteobacteria bacterium (assembly GCA_964613625.1). Taxonomy (GTDB): domain Bacteria; phylum Patescibacteriota; class Patescibacteriia; order Patescibacteriales; family CAZTIC01; genus CAZTIC01. Next base: position 4,684 of record CAZTIC010000053.1, read on the forward strand.
TGGCTGTTATCATCAAAGTGGCTGATGCAATTTCTGCTGCTAGACCTGGTGCTAGACATGATAGTTTTGAAAAATATCTACAGAGATTAGAAGAACTTGAAAGCATTGCCAACTCATTTGAAGGCGTAGAAAAAACTTACGCAATACAGGCAGGAAGAGAAGTAAGAGTATTTGTAACTCCAGAAGATATTGATGACTTAAAGGCACATAATCTAGCTAAAGAAGTTGCTAGTAAAATCGAAAAAGAACTTAAATATCCTGGTGAAATAAAAGTAAGCGTTATCAGAGAAATGAGAGTAACAGAGTACGCTAGGTAAAAACAAAACCCCTCCCAGCCTCCCCTTAAAAAGATACGATGAAAAGGGGAGGAGCTATAAATAGAGCCCGAAAGGGCTCTTTTTTCTTGTAATCAAATTAAGCTTATGTTAGTATAACTATAGTTAAAATTATTTGTATATTCGTAATTAATTTGTAATTTGTAGTAAATATGAAGATACTATTTATCGGCGACATAATGGGACGTATTGGTAGAAAAACAGTAGCTAAACTATTGCCAAAAATAAAAAAGAAATATAAAACCGATTTTATAATAGCTAACGCTGAGAACTCTGCTCATGGTTATGGAGTTACAGAAACCACTCTCAAAGAATTAATTGATGCTGGAATAGATTTCTTTACTTTGGGCGATCATGCCTTCAAAAGAACCAAGCAAATTGATAACTTTACAAATTTTCCTATAATCAGACCAGCTAATTTTCCGCCTGGTGTTCCTGGAAAAGGTTATGATGTAGTAAATATCGGAAAACATAAAATATTAATAATAAATCTCATAGGCAGGGTCTTCATGAAGCAAAATTATGACTGCCCTTTTCGTGAGATTGATAAAATTTTGGCTAGCTTTGCAAAAGAAAAACTATCTGCTATAATAATTGATATACATGCTGAAGCAACATCTGAAAAAATTACATTAAAAAAATATTTAGATGGGCGTGTTAGCGCAATATTTGGAACACATACCCATGTTATGACTCATGACGAGGTCGTAACTCCAAAAGGCACCGCATATATTACCGATACTGGTATGGTAGGATACGCTGACGGTAGCATAGGACTAGATTCAGAAGGTATTATAAAAACTGTTCTTACCCAAATTGACCATCCCCATATTATTCCTGAAACAGGCAAAACAATTCTAAACGCAGTTTTAGTAGATATTAATACAAAAACTGGAAAAGCTAAATCAATCAAGCCAATCATTGAATTTATTAATATAAAATAAAAATTAATACTCAAAAATATGAACAAAGCAAGATTAATCGAAAAAATTGCAGCTGAGTCTGCAGTTACAAAAAAACAAGCAGAAGACATGCTTGACGCTTTAGTAGACACTATTATCAGTGAGCTCAAAGCTAATAATGAAGTCACAATTACTGGATTTGGGACATTCCTTTCCCGAATCAGACATGCTCGTGGTGGAGTCAATCCTCAAAATCCATCAGAGAGAATTCAAATTCCAGAAGTTAAAGTTGCTAAATTCAAAACAGGTAAAACTCTAAAAGATGCCCTAAAAGGCAAAATCTAAAAACTCCAAACATAAAATCCCGTACCACACTGGTACGGGATTTTATTATATCTATTTTATTTCTTTATATACTCAAGCGTATTTCCACGAGGCAAATAGATTAACTCCAAGTTTTCATCATCTATTTTTGAGATTTTATATTCCATACTATCTTCAACACTTCCAACAATAAAATATTTACCAAAATTATCTTCTTCCATCTCTTCTGCGACAGGATACTGATCATAAAAAGCAAATGATTTTTCAGACAACAATCCGTTATCATAATAATCTATTTTTTTATTATCAACAAAACTTATTAAACTTTTCTCGTCATCAACTGCAACCCAATCTCCTTGCAAGCTATCAAAATAATTTATTTTTACTTCAGTGTTTATTATTTCAATCGAATTAACAATATCATCAAAAGTATCAAACCATTCTTGGGTTATTTCCGAACCTTGATTATTTTCGAGCGTCTTATAAAAATCACTTTGTTTGTCAAAATTCCAGATTTCACTATCACCACAGTTATCTTTATTTAATTCAAAGTACTCAGGCATGCTTTCAATAATTTTATTTGCAGAGGCAAATAAAATCACTACTATTTGATAATCATTATTAAAAAAATAAAGTTTTCTTTCTAGTATCACATCACACACTTCAAAACGACCCAAAACCATAAACTCTTGAGCGTTTATTCCATCTACATCTACTACCTTTTTCGATACTTCTAACGGAAAGTCAACATCTTCGCCATACTCTCCACTTTCTAGAGCTATAATATTTTCCAAAGCAGTTTCCTCGTTGTATCCCATAGTACCCTCTAGAGAATCAACTAAATTACTTTCTATTCTGAGAGTAAACAAATCATCATCATTTTCGCCAAATGAAACATTATGCGGATATTTGATCGACAAACCCGAAACATCATTTTCGTAAAAATTCCACAAATCAGTTTCATCTATAATCGCTTTAGCGCTACCGCTATCATTAAATTCCTCCTCAGCTAAAGTTTCTTTATTTATTTCCTCTATCTGGCTAATATCTATTTCCTTAACTTGTTCTAGTGATTTATTGTCTACAAGAGACTGAAAACTACATCCAGTTATCAAAAATAAAAAACCAAATAATAATACTCCTTTTTTCATAAAAATTATATATTATTAAATTATATTTCTATAATAATTATAGCATTTCTTTATCAATGAAAAAACCGCCTAAAATAGCGGTTTCTTTTTTGTGCCCTGTGGGGGATTCGCCCTATCATCCGATAGGACGCCATGTCGGATGACATGGCGAACCCTTTAACCAACAACTACTTTGAATACTCAATATTGTTATAAATTTTGTGCCCTGTGGGGGATTTGAACCCTCGACCGTCTCCTTAAGAGGGAGCTGCTCTACCAACTGAGCTAACAGGGCAAATACACCCCTTATTTTTAAACTCCCTCTCCTGTTTAGGAGAGGGTTGGGGTGAGGTATTTGTAGCTGGGGCGGGGATTGAACCCGCTACCTTAGCGTTATGAGTGCTACGCTCTAACCAAATGAGCTACCCAGCCATGCTTGATTTTCGATTTACGATTTTTGATTGTCGATTTATTATTGCTTGTACTCCCTGCAGGATTCGAACCCGCAACCTTCTGGTCCGAAGCCAGACGCTCTATCC
>CAZTIC010000054.1:0-7873 GCA_964613625.1 uncultured Gammaproteobacteria bacterium
TCTCCTAACTAGGAGAGGGAGTTTTTTTGGTTTTTATTTCTTTTCTTGAAGGTATAAATAGAGAGAGTAAAAAACTGTTCCAAAAATAACTATGGATACAATAAGCCCAAGTAGCCAGCCTTGAAGAGTGATTGGTGTAAATGGAATTATCATTATTGCAACTCCTGCCAATATAAATAATTTACCACCAACTTGATGTGTTTTTTGCCATACTGTTTCTGAGCTCAGAGTCCAAGGAGTACGAATCCCTAGGAACCAATTTGGTTTTATTTTGCTTAAATAATTTCCGATAAAAATAAATAATAAACCTATTAATATTGGCATCCAAATACCAATATTTACATTATATCCAAGTCCAGCAAAGCTAGATACAAAATATATTAGCGCCATAAATATGATAAGTGTTCTTTTGAATTTGTGGTAAGTTTTTTGAAATTGATCGTATCTTAGTTTTTTAGGATCTATGTAGGGTAGTATTAAAAAAATTAAATACATTCCAAGTATTAAAACTGGAAAGAAAAATGCTCCAAAAGTTTTTGATCCCCAATTATCAACTTCACCTTGGAAATTCCAATGAATTGGAATTTGATCGGGGAAATTAGAAAAGAAATAGAAGCTTGAGATAATTGTAATTATTAGAGTGATAATTGGAATAATCTCAGTTTTGATTGTTGGTTTTAGTGGGCTGGACATATGTTTATTTTTTGTACCACCAAACTGCTAAGATGGTTGAGATTGGTACAGAAAGTATTAGTCCGATGCTACCCGTGAGAGCTCTTACAATTTCAGTTGCAATTTGTTCGTTGTTTATAATTTGACTCCATGAAGAAAAGGCGCTTTGTCCGCTAATGAAGATTATTAATACAGAAAGTGAGGCACCAGCGTATGCTAGAAATAAAGTGTTTGTCATGGAGCTAATGTGGGAAATACCTACGGAATATGATTTTTGAAATAATTCTTTTTTTGTTAGTTTGTTATTTGTTTCAATTAGTTTTTCTACTGTAGATATTTGAGATACAACCACATCGTCTAAGACGCCTAGGGCTCCAATTATAATTCCTGCGAGAAGTAATCCTTTGAAGTTTATAGTAGCATCGCCAATATTAATTAACGCAAAAACATCTTCACCCACAAGTCCAGATAATTTAGTAAGCTCTACAAAAAACCAGGAAATAACAATCGTAATAATTAAACTAATTAAAATACTTGTAACAGCTAAATGAGATTTTTTATTTAACCCTTCAGTAACATAAATTATTGCAAGAAGTATGGCGAATGATCCTATTAATGTTATCAAGATTGGATTAGATCCAGCAATGATTTGGGGAATTATAAACTTGATAATTACAAAAAAAGTTAGCACTAAAGATAATAAAGATCTGAAGCCTTTCCATCGTCCGACAATAATAATAGTTAGTATGAAAAATATACTAAGCCACCAAATACCGTTAGTTCTTATATAGTCTGTTATATAAAAATCAACATTGCCATCAGCATTTTGGCTTGCTATTACTAATACTTTATCCCCTATTTCATATAAATTACTTTTTATTATTCCAAAATCATCAATACCTTGAAAATTTATTTCTTGTCCCTCGTATTCACTTTCCAGCCCAAACAGTAACAAGTCTTGTTGTTCAACTATTTCACCATCGGGTAAAGTATTCTCTCTTTGTTCGATTATTTTTATTACTTCAGCCTTAAACATTTGATCAGTTTTTTGCTCATTGTTAGCCAGCGTTAAGGTTGGAAATAAAAAAACAATAATTAGTAAAAGAGTAATTATTGTTTTGTGTAATATATTTTTCATGTTACGTAAAATTATCCAAACATTAACCAGCCTGGCTTAAACAGAAGTAGTATTCCGATTAGGATCATAATGATTCCTCCAATTAGATTTGCCCAGTGGGTATATTTGCTTGAAATACCTTTCATTTGGAGAGTAGTCATCGCAATAAAGAATATAATCAAATCATCAAGCATAAAGATGACTATGTATAAAACTAAATATCCGTAGTATTGCCATCGAGGCACTTCGGAAAGTGCAAGTACTTGCGTGTATACAGCTGGTAAACCAGCAGAACAAACTAACTCTATCAAATTAACGGAAATAGCAAGGAATATGATACCGATAAGTGCTATCCAGAAATTCTTTTTAGCCACCAAACCTCTTAATTTTGTAAAAATCTTTTTTCTATTTTCATTTTCTGAAACATGACAAACTCCTTTTGGATTTTTTATGTATTCATTTATGTGATAAGCACCACTCCCCAGGGCCACTGATCCAATAATTGCTCTAATCCAGAAAACGAAACCGATAAATAGAAATAGATTTAACCATGCTGACAGAAAGAAAAAGTAAACTATTCCGGATGTGGCAATAAAAGTACCACCCAGAATCCACATCTTTGTCCGATCTTGCATGTTTAGGAGTAGACTGATTAAAAATAATAGCACCCACATAGCACAGGGATTAAATCCATCAATAGCAGCGATAATTATAGTAAAAATTGGTAGAGAAATGCTTGTTGTGTCTATTTTCCCAAAAAAAGGTACAGTTACCTCGTTATCTGTTTGTGAATTTTTTATAATATCGGCATTGCAACCACAATCATGTTGGCATTCTTTTTTGTTTTCGTCACAGCCATGCTCGCAAACATTATTGTTAGGCACTGTAACAGAGGCAACTATGTCATTGCATCCTTTTTCTAAGTAATTAAGAGCAGCTGATTTAATTTTTTCTCCAGTTGTTTCTTCATTGTAAAATCCAGGAAAAACTTTATCTCCAATAATGGTTAGTGGTACGCCAGACACCTCTATCTCCAGATTTTTTGCTATATTAGACATTAGATTAGCATTTTCTCTATTGTTCGAAACTTCGTATGCTTTTATGTTGATTTCAGGATAATCTTTTATTAATTTATTCAAAAATTTTGCTTCTTTTGAGCAATGAGGGCAACCATCTCCGTAGAAGAAGTAAATATTTACGTCACTATTTGGATTGTTGTTACTATTAATTTCGGCAGCGTTTACTGATTGTAGGGTGAAAACGCAAAAAAGCAATAAAAAAAGAAATATTTTGAAATATTTTTTCATAAGATTTTGTTAATATTTGTAGTTTATATATTAACACTTAATGATGAGTTTTGGAATAGATGCACTTGTCATTGCGAGCCTGCCTGCCGGTAGGCAGGAAGGAGCTCAAGCGACGACGTGGCAATCTATTTTTGATGTTCATGAATTATTAATGTTAATGTGAATCGCTACCGCGGATTTACTTTTTCTCTCTTTTGTCTTCCCGGACGTAGCGGAGCGGAGATCTGGGATCCAGGATAGATACGTATGAATATTAATTATTGATGTTTAAGTGAAGCGCTACCGCGGGCTTTCTTTTTGTAACCAAAAAGAAACAAAAAGTTTTAGGGGTTTCGATTTTGCTATCTCGCCAATTGTTATTTAATTGCGTTTAGCAGGGGCACAAAACTCAACCCCCAAACCCCCATGTTGGTTTTTAAGAGTTAGTTATTTGTTTTGTATTAAGTAGTCTTGCCAATTTTTTGAGTTTAGCTTTTCTATATTGATAGAATTTTTGATATTGAAATCTCCTACTTTTGTTCTTTGGAGGTTTTTTAGGTAGCCATTCCATGATAGCTTGTTGCCGATGTCGTAGGCGAGGGAACGTATGTACGTACCAGATGAGCAGTTTACTTTTATTTCGAGTAGTGGCCAGTCATATTTAATTAATTCTATATCATGAATTACAATATTGGCCGGTTTTCTTTTTATGGTCTTACCTTTTCTTGCTAGTTCATATAGCTTTTTACCTTTTACTTTTTTAGCTGAGTACATTGGTGGTATTTGTTTTTGTTTGCCGGTGAATTTTTTTAGTATTTTTTCTAGTTTATTTTCGGAAATATTTTTTGGCGGGAGTTCTTTATTTATTTTAATTACTTTACCCTCAGCGTCATAAGTATCGGTGCTGGCTCCCAAGAATATCTCCGCAATGTATTTTTTGTCTTTTTTTACATAGTTATCGATCTGGCGAGTTGCCTCACGACCAATGGCGCACATTAAGACGCCACTTGCTAGTGGATCAAGTGTGCCAGCATGACCGATTTTTTTGATACCAGTAATTTTGCGCAATTTATATATCATGTCATGCGAGGTTGGTCCGATTGGTTTGTTTATGATTATGAAGCCTGAGTTCATATTATTACTACCTTCCCCTAGTCCCCGTCTTCGTAAGGAGAGAGGGAGGGGTAAAAAGTATTAGAATGATTTTTAATTTTCCTCCCCTTTTGAAGGGGAGGATTAAGGAGGGGTTAATTATATTTAATTTTATCTATTTCTAATTTTATTCTTTTAATAACACCATCTATGTTTTGATAGATATCACTATTGTTAAATCTTAAAATATTTAAACTAAGGCTTTTAAGATAGTTTTCTCTTTTTGTATCATAAACAATTTCTTTTTCTGTGGAATGAGTTGCTCCATCTATTTCTATTATAAACTTAAGAGAAGGACAATAAAAATCGACTACGTAGTTGTTGATACTGGCTTGTCTTCTGAATTTGTAATTGAGATTTTTTCTTCTTAATTTATACCACAATAATTTCTCAGCTTTTATCGGTTGATTCCTGAGAGCTTTTCTTATGTTTTTATATTTTTTTAAATTAAATAGTTTTGTCATAACCACCCCCTAGCCCCCTCCTTCAAAAGGAGGGGGTAATTATGATTTATATATAGTGAGGTGTTTTTAGCCTAGATTTCCAATAAGGAATTTGATTATAGAATAAGAAGCGAATATTGCCACTAAGCCAAGTGTGGCCCAAATAAGTATATCTTTTCCCTTTGATACCCTTTCTGAGTTACCAGCGGCTGTCATCCAGGTAAAACCTCCGTAGATGAACATAGCAAGGGCCAAGGAGCCAACTATGCCCATTAGAGCACTGATTATGTTACCGATGAGGGATTGTGGGGTTGTACCATCTGGGAGGGGGTTTGTTAGGGAGACTTCGGTGGCTGAATTTTCATTATGAACTTCGTCTTCGCCATCTCCTGCTTTTGCAAAAGTTAAAGCTGTAAATAATAAAGTAATAATAATTAAAAAAGATAATAAATACGTTATTTTTTTCATAGTTTTATTTATTTTTTATATTTTAATTATACATTAGTTTAGTTTAAAAAAAAAGAGGGAATAATCATGAATGATATATTCCCTCTAAATGCGATTAAAATGAATGAAATGTCGTTATTTTCTTGAAACACGAAATTCCATATCAAATGTTAATCGATTGATGCTGTATACCTGAATTATTCCTCCTTCCGGTGGTAATTCAGATATACGAAATTGACGAACTGGATTTTTTGATGTACATGGGTTGTGGGTAAAATGTTGACCATCCTCATGCATGATGACGAATTCTTTTGGTGACTTATAAATAAAAACATCACCATTGTATACTCGTAAAAGTTCTGATGGATCTGGGCTGACTATCCAAGGCATCCATCCAATTTCACGAGGTGGTGGAGTGGCTGTACTTGAGGGCGCAGAAGCTAGTTTGTAGATATCTTCCGGTGATTTTCCCAGGAATACAAATACTACAGATACAGTAATTACCAGGATTAAAACTCCGCCGATGTTTGGTTTTTCTCCTTTTGATAGGGAGAAAAAAACGTAACCTGCTATTCCTGCGATTAGTACCGATTTCCATTGATCTGGTGTGCCACTCTTCAAAACATCAACGTTCAAAATAATAACCATGATACAAACGATCATTCCTATCCAGCCGATTGTTTGTTTCCACTCAAATGTTTTGTACCATTTTGGTGGTATTGTCAAATCTTTTTTTTTATCTCTTTTTTTGTCTTGTGTAAAATCAGCCATATTTTCTCCTTTCGAGAATTATTTTATTTTATGGTTGTTGTTGAGCTACTGTAGCTACCGTGCCAGCAACTGCACCAACGCTGGCTGGGTCACTATTTTTTTCACCTGAATTAGCGATTAGCACACCGGCTTTTCCAAGTGCTTCTTGATGACGAATATACTTATCGTATTCTACTATTTGTTCTAACGGAAGTTTTAGCAATTCAGCCATTTTAACCAATCTTTTGCCTTCTGCAGAGCCCTTGACTTCGCTAATATTTACGTTAATTTTTTCAGTCTTCAGTGTGATTTCTGCTATCTCTCTTGCTTTTTCAGCAATTAATTTTTCCCGACGTATATCATCAACTTCTTTTGGAAGTCGAATGTCAGTAACTGCCAATGAGGTGATTTTAACTCCCCAGCTTTTGAACAGCCCAGCCTCCGTAGCGTCCTGGATAACAATCTGTCGAAGATCAACATCTGCGCGACCTTCTATTGATTGATCCAAGGTCATTCGTCCATAGTAAGCGCGAACACCAGATTCCATTTTGTCAGAAACGAATTTTTTTAAGTCGCCAGGTTGAAAAACAGCCCTTTTTGATGAAAATATTCTAAAAAAGATTGTAGCTGCAACTTCGGTTGAAGCATCGATGAAATCCATTTTCGCTCCAGTAGTTGTTCCTTCCTCCTTGGTAAAATTCAGAACCATCGATTGATCTCCCATGTAGACTCGAGATTTAATTTTCATCCAGAAAGGAAACAAGAAATGAAGACCAGATTCCCAGGTAGTGAAATATTCACCAAAAAACACAATAACATACTCATGTTTCTCCGGAACTTCTTTATAGCCATTTATTAGGGCAAAAACTTGCGAAATAAAGAAAATAATCCATATTAAAAAAGATGATATTATTTCATTTTTCTTTAATAAGTCGCCTCCGATTAAGTTGATAATTAAAGTTGATGCAAGATATGCAACAGATGCAACAACAGCTGTAGATAACAGCCAACTTAACCAAAGTGTCACGGTTTTTTTAATTCCTGCTATTTGATTATCAATCTTTGCTATCTCCATTTCAAATTCTTCTATCTCAAGAGAAGAAACCCAGTCATCCTTAAAAATCTTTTCATTTTCAGCGAAAAGATTTTCATTTTCAGCCAAGTTTTTTTCTAGGTTTTTAAGTGTGTCGTCAGTTTTCATTTCCTTTGTTTTGGCTAATTCTTTTTTTCTGACACCTACCATCGATCTTATTTCTTTAATTATAATTTTTAAAGCCTTAAGATCTTCTTCTTCGAAGACATTTATGTTTTGATCTATCAACTTCGCTTTCCATGCTTCAATTTGGCTTTTCTTCCCTACTTTCTTTCTTTCAAGTTTTTCTCGTTTAACAGATAAATTTACCACTTTTTTTCTAGCAATTAACGTATTTATAATAGTGATAGTCAAGATTAATATAAGTATAACAACCAGGTTTATGATAAAATTCATTTTTTTCTCCAATTCTGTTATATAGTTATTTATTTTAATTTTTGATTTATATTTTTTCAAGTCTTTTAAACTTGATTATTCGATTGTCAAATAACAAACTAAAATGTATTTTAAACATCTTAATCCATATTTAGTTTAATAGATTATTAAAGCAAATATGGAATAATATGTAAATAGTCGGTATGTAGCGGGATGGACCCGTAATAACGGGCCACCCCGCTACCCGTCTTGATTCATATCTTTTATATGAGCCAAAATGGAGTAGTGTGGTTTTTGGTTTTAAGAACATTAGGGATGACAATTGCATTTTACTAATTATTACATAATAGCATATTTCTAATAATTTGTCAAGAGTTAAGAGTGGTTGACAAAAATTGGCTTATTGTTTTAGATTATTTACTAACTTTAGTAAAAATATTAGTAAATTAGATTTTGTTTAATATTAGATACTATTCAGATTATTATTGTTAACATTGCAGCAAAGGGGTTTACACTTCTAAAGGTTAAAATATAATAA
>CAZTIC010000055.1:0-7728 GCA_964613625.1 uncultured Gammaproteobacteria bacterium
CAAGCATTAAAAATGTTATTAAATTGATGTCGCTGACGTCGCTGACGTCGAAAATCAATTTATGTAATTATCTTTAAAAAATTTAATAGATCACATACACGGACAGCTTCCGAACCTTTTTTGCTAAAAATAGTTATTCATTTTTTGAATATTAAGAATTTATAAATTACTTTTTATCTAGCAAATATTAAAAATCTATTGTAAGATATTAATATGTTAGAAGATAACAAAAAACAATTTTTAAGTGTTTCTGAATTAAGTACTTTTTTAAACATCTCTAAAATAACTGTATACAGATTAGTAGAAACTAGAAAAATAGTATTTTACAAAATTGGCGGATCTATTCGTTTCAATAAAAAAGATGTTCTGGATTATCTAGAAGCTAGCAAAATTAACATAATATAACGCTAAAAATTACATTATTTCTTTGGACGATACTTAAATTGTGCAATATAGAGGGGAATAATTAATTAAGCGGTATTTTATTGTTTCTAATTTAAAAATAAAATTGAAAAACATCTTTTTTGGATTTTTCCATATTATTCAATCATCCCCAAAACCATATCCTTAATCCTATCTCCCCACTCTTCGATGTTATTGTGGCCTTTCCAACATACTTTTCCAACTCCTTTTTTAACAGCCTCATCATTCCATTCCGGAACAGTCGAAATAGATATAATTTTCTTTGGGTCAAATTTATTAAAATCCAATACATGGAAAGAACCGCCCGCATGGCAATCTCTATCTAAAAGCAGAATATCGAAATCTGGTTTTTCTATTTTGTTTAAATAATCCTCAACTTGAGTGTATTCAGAAAATACCGAAACAGAAATATTAGAAAATTTATTTTCTTTTTCTATTTCATGCAAGCGATTCATTAAAACTGATAAAGTCTCTAAATCATCCTCTAGAATTAATATTTTTTTAGAATTATTTATTGACATAAATTTTTAATAATCTACTCTCATATCATCGAGCATTTTCTCTACGCACTTGTCACAAGGAACATGTTTTAATTTAAATATATCTAAACCAGGTAGCCTATATTTCATTTGTCTATATGTACCACAATATATACCAATTTTTGTTTCTTCACAAAATTGTTTTATACAACATTCAGGATATCCAAGTTCTCTCCCTAGATTGGTGTGATACTCAACTTGATGTTTATCAATAATATCCATCCTATCCCTATGTTTTTTTATATCTTTTTTAATATCTTTTTTCATATTTTTTTACCAACATATATCAACTTCCTCCCCTATTGTTTCTTTTATATATTCCTTGACCTCAGCAAAGCTTCCGATTCTATCTATTAAGCCATTTTCTAGTGCCATTTCTCCAAGCATTGATGAGCCGTCGGCCAGTTCTCTGACTTTCTCAATATCAAGGTTTCTATTCTCGGCTACATTTTTAATGAAATTTTCATGAATTATTTTTGTATCTCTCATAAAAAGATTCTTTTCTTCTTTTGTTAGAGCTCTATCAGGGTCACCCGCATCCTTATATTTACCTGAACTTATTTGAACATACCCTATTCCTTCTTTCTTATTTTGTTCTGAATAATCTAAATAAGACATAGTAACTCCAATACTACCAATATCTGAGTTTTCTGAAGCAAATATAGTATCAGCTCCTGTCGCTGACCAATAGGCCGCTGATAATCCAGATTGTCTAATTTGAACAACAGTTGGCTTCTTTGCTTGTTTCAAGGCCCTCATAACTTCCTCTGCGGCGGCTGGGGAACCACCATAAGAATCTATTTCTAATAATATCATCTTAACGCTACTATCATTTTCTGCGTCTGCTATAGCAAAAACCACATCCTCAGAAGATGTTTCATTATAAATAAGGTTGCCATCATAATCAAAACTATCAGGTGTAATATATGTCACCATATCTCCTCTCAATTCAATACCAAATACATTACAACTACCATCATTTTCTTCGACAAGTCCTTCATCATAATATTCATCTTCGTAATCTTCTGCATAATAACCTATACCTAGATAATAAGAAACATTATCAAGAACAGTAAATATCGCAGCGATAACAACCAAAGCGATAGCTATACGTTTTAAACTTTTGGAAAACCATTTAAAATTAACGCCTCTATTTTTAAACACTGCGAATATATCTTTTTTCCATATACTTTGTTTTTCTTCATTCATATTTTTTATATATTATTTAATTTATCAAAATCTTCTTTTTAATATTCTGGGGCAGGAATAAGTCTGCAATCATATTTACCTTTAATAAAATCCTTATAATAACTTTCAAATGTATTTGTGCTTTTAAAAGAACTCCATACAGATAATGGCATTCCACAATAATTGTAATATGTATAATTTAGTTTTATTATCATGTACTGATTTTCTATATCGTAATAAGCAATACGTACAACGGTGTCCCCTAAAGTATCTAAAGTCTCAAATCTTTTATTCCCAACGTCTACTGGGGTATTTCTATATTTTATTTGTATATAATTAGGAACATATTCTTTCGCATTGTCCGTATTGAAAGTGTCTTCTTCTGGACGATTAATGTATGGCTCACAGGCAAAACCATCGTTATCCAAATCTAGCTTATGAACATCACCCTTGCCTTGTGACACACAATAATCAAAACATTTTTGAGCATCGTCAGTATTGGAAAAAAAGTCAAAACAATCATAATGATTATCTACACAACTACAAATTGGCGCAGTAGTGTCTTTTTGTGCTGAAACAATAATTTTTTCCTTAATTGAAGTGACAACATTTTTTTCAGGCTTTACTTCGTCACTGATATTACTTGATGTAGCAGTCTGAATATCATCATCTACTAAAGTACTAAAAATGTAATCTTGATATTCAGTTTTATTTCCCCTCCTATCTATTGCTACTATCTTAAAATGATATGTTTTTTCTGATTCTAAATTTGGAAGTTTATAAATCCAATGTTCAGTCGCCAATCTTGTATATAATTCTTGTAATAATAAATAATTTGTATCAAGTCCTAAGTAAAATTTAGTTGTAGTTAATTCATTGGTCTTCCAAGTAATTTTTGCTGAAGATTGTGAAATATCAAAAACATTTACCTCGAATATTTCTGGACTTTTCATATCCACAAGCCACACAATTCTATTCTTAAAATCGCTCCAAAAATAATGTATTTTATTCCTTGCATTCCAAATAGTAAAAGTTGAAATTGATACTGTAATTGAAATCAAAATAACTACAAGTAAATTAATTTTAATTTCAGTAATTTTTTTAAAATTACAAATATTAAATATTTTTTGAATTTTTTTTATAAACATTTAACTTTAATTAATAATTTTATCTAAATCTTCTTTTTTAATTCTCCATTACCCAATCTTAATGGCTTTTAATTTGCCACTTTGTATATATCTAAAAAAAGTTCTTTGGGTTTTTTTATAACCAAAGATACTTTTTGCATTGAAGATATTTTATGTGGTTTGATTTTGTTAACATTCTTTTACAAAACTAAACTTAATAATCTATATATTATTCCAATGAGATTTTATATAATCATTTGCCTCTTTAGTATCCATTGGTTGAGAAGATGCAGAAGCTCTTATATAAAATTCTTTTTTATTATTTTCATCTTTTACATATGATGGCGTACCACTATTTAAAACCTCTACTACGCAAACATCTTTATTTTCTATCTTTACAACTTGTGGAATTATATATTGATGATATTCTTTACCAATAAAATTATTAATGACTTCTACTAATTTTAATAAAAATCCATCAGCATTACTATTCTTTACATTTTTATAATCATTTTCTAAACCAAGTATTTCACCCTCATCATTTACTCCAATAAATAACTTACCACCATCTGAATTCATAAAAGAAGAAATTGATTTTGCTATAACCCTTTCTAATTTTTTATCAACCTGGTTAGCGTGATAACTCCATTTCAATGATGACTTAAACTCTATATAATCATTTTCTCCTGTTTGAATAGTTGATACATGGTCACCACCTTCATCCTTACTTTCTTTTTGGTATAAACAAAAATAATAATCTTTTATTTTAGCTGCAATCAATTTTCTTCTTTCTTCTAAAAATGTTTCGTAATCATCAATTTTCATTTCAAATATATTTTTAGGAATACAATGCTGTTCTAAGTTTTTATTCAATTCCTTTAAATCTACTATACTCCCATACTTTAATTTTCCACCTTTGCACTGTTCCAAAACTTCGCCCATATAGTCAGCTGGAGCTTTTTTGCCAATTTTTATATTTATCTCCGATTGAGCATATACATAATTTGCAATTTGATTATAATCACTTCTTGATATAAATTTTTTTCTAAGATATGCCTTTGGAAAAACATGATGAACATCTCCTCTGTGACTAATCATATTAGCGACTGTTATATCTGCTGATAAAAATCCTTTGTCGTTTGCCTTAGCTTGTGAAGCAAAAAATACTTTAATAAATGGATTATTAACAGTTGCTTTGTTTAACTCTCTTACAAGACCAACTTTCCAAAAAGCATCAGACAACTCTGAGTCCTCAATAGACTTTAAATATTTTTCTACACCAATTTTATTTATCTGTTTAATATCATAATCATAAGTTGACTCCGGAGAACCAGAATATCGACCTGTTAAAATAGACATCAAAATCCATTTTTGTACATATTTTTCAATAAGACTATCGTCAAATTTTTTATCTCTTAACGTTAAATAAAGAATGTAGGCAAAATTAATAACATTTTGTGAACGTATTAAATTTTTATCAATAAATCCACAAGACTTAACTATCATCACAAATCTTTTATAGTGTGTTTCATTTATAAAATCCAAAACACTATTACTTAACCTTTGAAAAGATTCGTCCATAATATCTTGTTCAAACTCTCTTGTTTCAAAATTTCTGCCAGACAACAAACTGACTAAATCGCTCATTCTTCCTCTTTTAAATTCTTTTGTAAAACTAACTTTTAAAACATCTGAATAATTAGGGTCATACAAATCATCATTTTCATTTTTTAACCAAGCAATTCTTGGAAAATACTGAGTTTTTCCAAACTCTTCATCATTTTCACTAATTTGTTTATAAAAATTAGGTTCTTTAGCTAGGTGACAAAAATAATCAATACATTTTCTTAAATTAACACCAAAATTATCCTCAGTGTCATATGAGGCAATTTTTGACATTGCGAAATCAGCCTGACTCAACACAACCCCTGCCGAATTTATTCTAATAAATATCTCTGTTACAGTTTCAATATCAAGCGCAGCATCAAGCTCAATTAACCCAACTTGCTTGTGCTTTATATCTAAAAGCTTCTGAACATTCTTCTGAATAGTTTTTCTTGGGATATCAGGATTTTTTTCACAATATTCATCAATAGAATCAAATAAGCCAGTTTCATTATCCATAAATTTAGATATGTTTGGTATCCATGTTTTATCATTTTTTATAGCAGGAGTTAATGTATCAAATTTTTCCTCAATTGGATGAAAAGCAATTTGAACTTTTTGTTCTCTATAATTTTTATCAATTATTGTCTTACCTAAAATTGCTGCTCTTAAAGCGGTTATTCTTTGTTGACCGTCAATTAGAACCTTCTTACCGCTTGATTTTGTTCCATCTTTAAGTCTTACATCAGGGTTTTTCCATACTATAATATACCCTACTGGGTAACCTTTATACAAAGAATCTATTAAATCTCTAATTTTAGTAGTCTCCCAAACAAATGGCCTTTGTATTTCTGGGATTGCAATAGCTTTTGATTGAACCCAGCTAAGTAATATGCTTATAGGATACTGATTAACACTATATTTTTGTGACATATATTTTAATTTAATTATTATTATCGTAGATTGCGTTTCCACTCGAAGGTCTCAACATTTTGCTTCGCCTTATCAATTATTTCTTGTGGTAAGTCGAAACCACCCCCGTCTTCCACAATTAAATCCTCTTTCCCCTAACTATATATCTCTTGTATTAAACTTGCTATTTTCTTATTACTAAACTGTGTTTTAAACTTTATTTGTATTGTGTCGCCAAAAAACTTTTCTGCGTGTTTAATTTTTTGTGATTCCTCATTTCTTAAGCTTTCCTCATCAGCATTTTTTGTTTCTACAATAAAATATAATTTTTTCTTACCATCTTCAAAATTGAGAACATATGCAAAATCAGGAGAATAACTTTTACCACCTGCGACAGGTATTTTTATTGAATTTTTAGGTATTTTACTAAAAACAACAACTTCACTTATATTTGTTTTAATGTTCTCTTTTTCCAACTCCGAATCATAAAATAGTTCATCTAAAAAGTAATTGTCTACTACATTATCTTCTGAATAAAAAACTCCAACATCAGAAGCGTCAATTTCATCTTTTACTTTACCACTTGCATTTGTAAACTTTGTTGGATGAACAGAACTTGTTACTTTTTGATATTCTATAGAAAATTTATTTAATGCTTTATACATCAAGTAGTTATCAAATTTTTGTTTAAAAAGTCTAATCGTTGACTGATTTAGATATTTATTTATCTCTATTTTTTCTTTAATAAAACTCTGATGTATTGTTTTTAGATTTATATGAAGAATTTTAGATAATTGCTTCAAGAAGTCATCATAGTTCATTGTTGAAAGAGTAATTATATCGTTTCCGTATATTGCAATCTTTTCTCTCACAACAGCTTGGTCACTTTCAATATCTATTTTTGCAATTTTTTCTTTTACGCCTTCAATTGAAAATGAAGTATTGTTTTTTAGAAAATCCTCAAGAAGCTCTTTGAATTTATTTTCATTTTCAATCTTATATTCTAAAACCACTTTTTCATTTAGTTTTTCCCATAGTTCTTTCAACTCTGCATATTTTTCAACTCTTATTTTTAGTTTCTTTTTCGTGTCTGTTGCTTTCCTTACTTTGTTAGAATCAATACCTTCAAAAATAAGTGGGTAATTTGTTTTTATATAGTCAAAACCATTTTCCTTAAAATCATTATTTCTTTTAATAACACCTGCCTCATCCAGTTTTTCTAATAATTTATCTTCTTGAATATTATATTTTTCAACAATTTGTTTAATTATTTCAACGGTAAGTTTTTGCGGAATATCTTCTCTTGAAATTGCACCTGATTTTTCGTTTATTTCATTTACTAATTTTTCTACAAAATCATTTTCCGTAAAATCAACAAAATAATTTAAGAAAAATTGTTCGTTCTTTACGCGGTTTCCATATTGATTTACTGGCAAACGAAGTCCACGACCGACTTCTTGCAGTTTTGAAATTTCTGACCCACTACTTCTTAATTTGCATATTTGAAAAATATTTGGATTATCCCACCCCTCTCTTAATGTCCATTTAGAAAAAATAAATCTTCTTGGATTTTCTAAATCTAATATTGCCTGTTTATCATGTAAAATTTCATTTACTTCTTTTTCAATTGCTTCATCTTTTTCACTATTATCTTTAGAAAAGTATCCGCCATGAGTTTTTGAAACATTCTCTAGTGTTCTTTCTAAATATGATTTATAAAATTTGTCTTTTTCTGTTTTTAATATATTTTTGACTTCTGCTTTTATATATTTCTCAACAGTTTTTTTAATATACCCATCTTTATTTCTATATTCTTCAATATTATCAATAAAAAAGAGTGTGAGTGGTTTTATTTTTACTTCTCTTGTCAGATATTTTTTTTCTTGCTCAAAATGATATTTAATTGCTTTTTGAATCATTGTTTCCTGTAATGT
>CAZTIC010000056.1:0-7495 GCA_964613625.1 uncultured Gammaproteobacteria bacterium
TAATTTACACTCTGAAGAAGATTTTGGGAGCAGTGAAGGGAATGAAGTATGGTAAATTCTTCATATGTTCCAGATCGCGGTGATTATGTGTGGCTGAATTTTACACCTCAAAGCGGTCATGAGCAGCGGGGGGTACGACCGGCTATCATTATATCACGAAAAGAATACAATGAAAAGACAGGACTAGCCCTGTGTTGTCCCATTACTTCCAAGATCAAGGGTTATCCTTTTGAAGTCGCAGTAAATTCCAATTCTGTCCAAGGTGTCGTTCTTTCTGATCAGGTCCGAAATTTAGATTGGAAAGCCCGTTATGCTGAGAAAATAGATCAAGCTGATAGCAAAGTAATTGATAAAGTAATCCAAAATTTGGAATTACTTATTGCTTAAACTCCTAAACTATTCAATATAATTGTGCTCTGCATCACAGTTTTCTTTTCATTCAATTTATTCAATATTATTTAGTGTAAATTAAAGAAAAATGTTTGCTAAAAAGTAAATAATAATTTACCTTTATAATGTAGGATGGGACGAAAATGAAATGCTCTGAATTGCTCAGATTGTTATTGAAAAACGGTTGGGTTAAGGTCAGCAGAAAAGGATCTCATATTAAACTCAAGCATACAAACAATTCGAATATCATTATTTTTCCTGATCATGGTAGTCAAGAGATGGGAAAGGGCATGGAAGAGAAGATCAAAAAGATAGCAGGATTAAAAGAAAGAGGTAATAAATGAAAAAGATGAAGATGATCCTTGAGAAAACATCTACAGGTTATTCTGCATATACTGAAGCATATCCAATTTTTACTTCTGCCGGGACTATGCCCGAATTGTTAAATAATGCCCAAGAAGCGATTGATCTATATTATGAAGATGAACTAATAAAAAGTCCTTATCATGTTATTTTTGAAATAGATTTTGTGCAATTTTTTAAATACTATAAAGTTTTAAATGCGAAATTTCTGGCCGAAAAGATCAATATGAATCCAACCTTATTGTCACAATATATCAGAGGTCATAAAAAACCTTCTAAAAAGCAATCGGAAAAGATCTTAAGCGGTATTCAACAGATCGGTCAGGAATTATCGGAAATAAATTTTATTGGATATTGAGTTGTAACTTATAATTTCCCCTCAGAGATCAATAACTTAAAAAGCCGTTTTTGCATGATAATTGGGGGTTCTTTATACGGCTATTGTAAATAAAAGTCGGACCTTTTTTCAAAATACTTTGTGCAATAATACGATGGTATTATTATACAACTTTTACAGATAATTATAAAAAGTTGAATCTCAAGAAAGATATTGTTATATTACAACAATAATTATAAAAGGATGGGCAAAATGAAAAGAATATTACTTGTATTAACACTACTTGTTTTAAGTGCTTGTGTTCTAAATAATGATGGTAATACAGGTGGTAATGATATCATTCCAACGAGTAATATTTATGTCAATAAAACAATAAAATCTTATGATGCAAGTAACGCATTAATCAGTACGTCAAACTATACTATTAACGGAATGAGTGTAACTGCCAAGGCTGTAGGTAGCTCCTATGCGTCAACTAAATTGACTTATGATTCCAATGGTAATATAACCGAATACATATGGTATAATGCTGATGGTAGCTTAATGATGCGTAGTACATCTTCTTGGCAATTACTGTTATAAAATAATAAGCAATAGAGTTAATAATAAGGAAATGGAAATACCATGCTGCATAAAAATAAGCGAAGTGCATTAATTGTTTTATTATCTGTTTTGATTTTCACTTTTGTATTTGGCTATGAAAAATATATTCCTGACTGGGCTAAAAATAACGTATGGGAGGGGAAGTATTCAAGTGGTTCTAATTATGTTTGTGTTACGTTAAAAAGTGACACACTAACTTATTATGAAAAATATCAAAGTGGGGAAATAGTGGGTGAGTGGAATTATTCTTGGAGGATTTTTATTATGCAAGATTCCAATTATTATTTTTTAGGACAAGAAAAATATGTATTAGATAATATCTCATATGAATGGAATGAAGAATATGTAAGAAGGTTTCAACAAACACCATTTAATTTTGTCCGAATAAATGGTGAAATTGCACTTGAAATTTTAGATGAGAAAAATTGCACTTTTGGACCTGCAACTTACTTGTTTCCCAAAACTAAACATAACTTACCCAAACCGACTTATACTTATAAAAAGACTAAACTATATGGCTATTCTGTGGGTGATACACTCAGAAATTATTCTGGACTAAGTAAATCAGGTGATGACAATATATATTGTTCCTATAATATATTAGATAAGGATGACAATAGAACGGGAGCATCATTAAAAGTAATATCTGATTCAATAATTACCGAGATAAATTACACAAATATCCCAAAGTATGGGAATGAATATCTATATAATTACCTAAATGAAAAGTTTGAATCAGATTCTGAACACGAAAATAACGATACCACCAAATATAGTAGGTGGATAAGGTATTATTGGAATAACTATAATGTAGTAATGCGACAAGACATTGGATTTAGGAATGAATTAACAGATGTATGGCATATGTATATTATTGATTTACCGTATAAATGGTATGTCTATACATTTATTAAAACCCCTTTTTGTAAATTTAACCGTGCTACAATAATTGAGTAATTTTAAGATAGATTGGGAGAATTATGATGAGTAATAAACCAACAAGAAGTTTCGCACTCATTATGGGTCTCTAATTTGAGATGCCTTGATTACCATTTAGGTAAAATATTTTACACCCTCATATATCAAAGTACACTTCCACAACATTTTTTATATTTCAGTCCACTTCCACAAGGGCAAGGGTCATTTCTGCCAATTTTCTTTTTTTTACCCAGCCTTTGTATTGTTCCAGTCTTTGTCCTAGACGCTATTTCCTCTAGTTTATAGTCGTATTCCCATTTATAATCTAAATACTGAACGATATCAATAATTTCTGTACTTTGAGAAACGCTTCCAAATCCAATCCATTTATCTGCTTTATTTGAATACTTTTTATTTTTACATCTATTTGATAAATCTTTGGCTAATTGTCTGTAATCATTTCCAGAGTGGGATAAATAAATATACCCAATATTTTGGTCTTTAGAAGATGGAGATATTCTGAAATTATGATTTTCTTTATCTTGTAAAGTTTTATTTTTAGTGAGTAAAATCATGTTTGCTAATTCTTCTCTTGTTTCACCATTAAGGTCAAAAAGATGAAAAATTATATCAATTGCTTCATGGAGTCCCAATGTTTTTATTTTATTACATAATCTATTAAATATTTCATTTTTCCATAATATTTTAATTTTTTCTCCATTGGTATTGTTTATCCCATGTTTATAACAAGAATAGTCTTTATCAAGTTCTCCAGCACAACTACTATCTAGAATAATTAAGCCATTTTGAGGTGGCATATGTAGTTTGCTTTGAAGATGATAACTAAGAAATACTAATTCTTCATTTGCAATAATACTATTTGTTAATTGAGCTCTTTGTCTGACATAATATAAAAAGTCAAATGGGTCGTCTAAGTAATGCGAAACTAATTCCAAATCAAAAATTGTCATAACCATTGGATAAGGTTCGTCTATCTCTTTTTCTAAGAACATTTGAGATTGATGCACTAAAGAAGGATAGTTTTCACTCGTAATAGTTAATAAATATACTTCGTCTATACCTTGAGGAAGAATCAACTTTTTACCATTCTGAGAAAATATTGAGTCACCTTTCAATATTTCATTTCTGCATTTTATTGCTTGAAGATATGCATCTTGGACGGCTGCTTTGAAATCTTTATGTAAATGCTCAAGATTACCTGTTTTTGACAATGAAGTTAATTTTTTGGATTTGACTTGAACACATAATGCTTTGCTTCCTTGAACGCATAAAATATCAATATCAGTACTTGTATGCTTTTTTGTTGAAGAAATAAGCACTTCTCGATAGATGTTTTTTCTATCAAACACTTTTGATAATAATTCTATGGTCATGTCTTCGCTTGATGTACCTCTATTTAGTGAAAGGTTGTCTTTGTAATCATCATCTTCCAACATCCAATAGTAAGGATTTTCGTAAAGAGCCTCATATAATTGAAACATTATTGGGACGAAAAACCTATTTTCATCAATTGCTATAATTGGGTGTGAATCAATTATATTATACTCACCAATATTATTAAAATTAACATTCTGTTTCGTATCCAATGAAATTGAAAATAAACCGAGGAACGTTTGAACAGTAGATTTATGACTACAATCATTGATATTAATTATAAAAAGATTTAATAAGTTTTTGAAAAATACTTCCAAATTATTTTGCTTGAGATTTATAATTTTGAATTCCTTACTGAATTCTAATTTTTCAGGGAATAATTTTGAATATTGAAGTAACTTAAAATGGAACTCTATATCATTCTTATGTAAATTCCAGTCTACGCTAGGTTCATTTTCATTTAATTTTTTAATAATACTATTTACGTTCTCATTTACGCCAATATAGCATACTTCTGATGAATTTTTATCTAAAGCTTCATCAATGTATTTAATTGAGGACTTCAAATCATCAAAACTTGTTTTTTTATTTTTTAAAATCCATTCTTTATCATATTTATACTTGCTATCTAAATACTCAAAATATTGAAAATCATATACACCTGTTCCTGAATAATAGATTGATTCAATTAATCTTTCGCTTGTGTTGAATAATGCTTTTAGTGTATCATCAGCATTATCATTTGTTGTTGTTTCTAATTGTTCAAGTTCATCTTTGTTGAATTTTTTTTGAAGTGATTGGTGAAGTTCTTCTAATAAATTGTACGTCTTATCTATTTGATGCCTGAAAACTTCTAATGAATTAGGGAATGAAAAATCAATTTCTTTTTTAATAAAATAACCAAACAATAATGTAAATTCTTTAACACTTAATCTTTCCCTAAAATCAACAATATGAATATCGTTTACCAATAGATGAAAATCTTCATATGCAATCATACACAAGGCATATATATATCCTTTTTCTTGAACTAAATCTAATATCTCTGTTAAGATTTTCTGAGTTGTTTTCATAAATATATCCTATTTTTTAGATGATTTAATTTACTCCACACATTGTTTTTATCTTTTACCTAGTGCATCAATAAAATTAAGAACAAATATATTTTTATTTGCACTTGAATGAGAAATAAAAATTTTGGGGTGAGAAGAGTTTGTCATTTTGTATCTATCCTTTGGTAACTATTTTATGATAATTCTTCTACAATTTTACACAATAAAGCATCTAAGGCTTGTGAAAAATTTACTTGTGTCTCATTCGGGAGAGTGATTTTTCTTCTGATTTGTTCGTGAACTTTGTCATCTGCTATATTTCTAAATTCTTTTTCTAAATTGAGCATTAATTTTTTTGAGCTAATATTGAAACTATTTGCCACCTCCTTAAAATTATCTTTACCAAAAATTGGTGGTATATGGTCAATGATTATTCTTAATAAGGCAAGAACTGAATAATAATGTCCTAAATTATATGCACTATTAATTTCTTCACATAACTTTATCAGTTTAATTAAATCATATTTTTCTGAAGTTATTTTTTTTAATTCAATGATTCTCGAAGAGTTTACATATGGTTCATTATTATTATTTTTAATAATATCTTTTAAATGAAATAAATTCTTTATCTCATTTTCTAACAAATTATTTTTCTCTTTACTGTCAAGTTGTATTGAAACATCAATATTATGTGTTATAAAATCAAATTCTAAGATTACCATATTTGTTCCGAATATATTAAATAACAATGCTATGCTTTCGATATTCACAATTAATTGACTGAAGTTATTTTTAAAAACTATCCAATCTTTTAGTCTAATGTCCTCATCTTTTTTCTCAAGATGAATTATTACTTCTTGTATTTCTATTTGTCGTTCTAATAAATCAGGCAATTTTAAACAATTTTCGGCAAAAACATCTTCAAGAAAAATGTATTTATTATTAATACGTGGTGTTCTTTTTAACATATTTTTTTCCTATACTGAAATGTCTACAAAATCTATACGAGCGAATATTTCCTTATCAGTTGGTTTAGTATTTTGTTCTGTATACGTAATAATTTGAATTAATCTTATAGACCAATCGCAAGTATTGTTTAGATATTTTACAGCTTGTAATACCTGAGGTTTAAAATCAACATCAATAATTATACCTGTTTTGTTTACAAATTTAATATCTTTTTGTAAAATAGATTGGTTTTTTAAAAATCTTTTTAGAGCTATTTCATTTATTTTTATTGTGCTTTTATCATGATATTTTTTATTGAATTTACCATGCGTTTTTATTAACCATTCATAATCGGGTTGTTTCTCTGAAAGGTCTGCGATATATCTAATTAATTGTCCATGAGTATCAAATGATTTACCTGTAATTTTAATTTCACAAGGAATAATACCACCATCATTTCTTAAGTAAATTAAATCCATTCTTTATGATTGTACGCCAAATTTCCCTTCAGTTGCAATTAGAAATAATTTCCTATCTAAAAATTTATTCCAAATATTAGCTTTTCTAATAGTACCTTGTAATTCATCAAGTTCTTTCCAACCCAAAAAATCTTTTAAACAAATTTTATGATTAAGTTTTTTATATTTGCTATTGTAGGAGGAATTATATGGCTTAATACCAAAGCTGTTAACGTATTCATCTTTTAGATAGTATAATGAGGTTGTCATTTAGTTCCCTTTTAGTTTTATAAATAAAAGATACAAAATTTTGAAGTAATTATTATTAATTAATTAAAAATATATTATGGTACTTTTTGTTAGGGGAGAAGTAAAACATACAGTGAAAAAATCTATGTTTAGTCTTAAGAAATTTATCAGGGAATTAAAATAATAGAATAATTTATACCTAATCTTTTTAACAATAATATGTTGATGGCTATACTAGATTAAATTTTAGTGAAATTTAATTATTTCTAAAATTATGGTTTACTTCCAAACATTTTGCCATTAGGTTTCCACCGATTTCGGAGGAAATTAAAGCAATATATTACTGGTAAAAGAATGAAGTAAAGGTGTCTCAGTATAGAAGAAAATTAAAAAAAAAGGTACAAGTGGTATTACAGGTTTAGCTCTATGTTGCCCCATTACATCTAAAATAAGATCTTATCCATTTGAGATAAAAACTTTAGGTAAAAAGGTGGATGGTGTAATCTTAAGTGATCAAATTAGAAATTTAGACTGGCGCAGCCGAGAAGCCAAAAAGATAGAAGATGCACCCAAAAAAGTTGTTGAACAAGTTATTGAAAATATTGAATTACTAATTGATTGATTTGCTTAGAAAATCTCAGATATATTATATTTATTTAAAAAAAAACTCTACATAAAACAAAAATGAGCTATCGCTCATTATTTTTTACTGATTATTTACTACTTTCTCCATACTCCATACTCCATACTCCATACTCCATACTCCATACTCCATACTCCAT
>CAZTIC010000057.1:0-7365 GCA_964613625.1 uncultured Gammaproteobacteria bacterium
AAAACGAGGCTTTAACCTCGCTTTGTTGCGAACTGCGGAACGGACGGGACTCGAAACGATAAAAGTATATTTCAGAAAACGCAGTAAATATAGGATTTTTATCTAATATTAGGAATAATTGAGACTTATCTGTAGTTATCTGTTTTAGTCTAATTTATCTATTTTTATCACTTCTTGGTCTATATATGGTCAACACTTTTGATTTGGCGATATGAGAGAGGTGATAAAACAGACAAGTTACTATCAAATTTTTAAGAATTTTGTCTTCTCAATTTTCTACTCATATCGTATGCACAATTAACCCTATCTTTGTATGTAGCGTCAATCAAAAACTCAAAATTTGTACGATTGATTTTACTCCAAGGCATAATAGATATATCCACATTATCACAAGACATATTATCTATTATACGCTCTGGCATATAAGGATATCTTTCTTGAAGTTTTGTTTTATCCTTTATAGAAGACCAACTTGTAGTTTCTGGATATACTTTTTCTTTTTCTCCTTTATGTGACGCTCTATAATGACCCGAGTCTGCTGAAGGCAAAACTATAATTAAAATTCCTGACTTTTTATTAACCTTACCGTCAAACATGCTAGAATATATTTCCCAATCTATATGTTTTCTCTTTTTAGTCTCCTCTCCAACAAGCAAAATTGTCACTGTTGTATCTTTTAAATATTCATCCCTTATTTTTGCCCTTATTTGTTCATCCGTAAGGTTATCCGAAATATCACCAGTGTCAACAGAGCCATCAATAAAAATTCTATTATCACCTTGCCCATTAAAACTTAGGAGAGCTTCTTTATACTTTTGGTCATTGGCATGATGATAACTAATAAAAACTTTATGCATATTTTTATATTATAAATAATTATTTATTAGTATTCCCCAAAACTAACTCATACATTTTTTCACGATATCTCATAAGGGTTTTATTAACTGTTATTATGTTCTCCTGCAATTCATCAAACTTAGGATATTTTTTCTGAATTTCCTGAGGATCAATATCGCCAGTAGCATTCTTTATTTGAGTCTCATACCAATGACGAAATCGAGCTTGCCATGAAGTTAAGTGAGGTCTCAATCCGTTATTTAATAAATCAATTGAGAGGTTAATAATTTTTTGAGTGCTTTGTTTTTTTACTTTACTAACAGGAATATCTTTTATTAGTTCTCTTGTAACAGAGAAAAAATCATACCAAGAATTATATATCTCGGGAATTACATCATTTTTAAGATCAATGGGTAATCCAATTTTTCTAGTGCTTAATTCAACCCAAATTTTATAAGCAATTTGCTGATCATCTGAATTTGGCTTTAAAATTATTTTACCACTTCCAACGCCAACTTCCGCTCTATCAATTTCAAAATTATTTCTTTTAAAACTCCCACTAAATTTTCTTAATAGAACAATCACAATAAAAATAA
This sequence comes from uncultured Gammaproteobacteria bacterium, assembly GCA_964613625.1. Classification (GTDB taxonomy): domain Bacteria; phylum Patescibacteriota; class Patescibacteriia; order Patescibacteriales; family CAZTIC01; genus CAZTIC01. The sequence continues at coordinate 1,434 of CAZTIC010000057.1, forward strand.
TAATCAATACTATTAATAATATTCCACTAAATTCAATTGCTATTGATAAATCTTTTTTTATATAAAAAGAAAAAAGTGTTAAGATTTCGTTTCCCATATAATTTTTAATTTGTTCTATCATTTAATTAATTTATATCAACCTACCCTCAGCATTTGCTTCGGTAACTTTCGCTAATTCGCATATTTCAGTAATTGAAGCACTATTATCTTTCAAACCATAAAAATGATTTTCGCCTAATAATATATATTCCCACACTCTATCCATTCTATCTTTAGACTTTAGTTGATTTACTCTTTTAACCCAATCAAGTGTTGCCAATTGTTTTTGTTTTACATTTGGGTCCTGTAAATCTTTATCCGATTTTGTTTCAATTATATATAATTTATCTTTTGTTTTAATAATAAAATCAGGATAATATAAAGATAAAAATCCGTCAGTTCTAATATAGTTTATACTTGCAAATGAATGATAATATTCATTTACTTTCATAATAGACGCTACTTCACCATCACTATCTGAATAAAGCATAAAATTCTTTTCAAACTCACCACGATTTGATGGATATGGTAATCTTTCATAAATAGTTTTTGTAATATCCAAAGAATAATTCTCTCTCATTCTTAATTCTGGAATTTCTGAAAAATAATGATGCTCAACTTTTGCTTCGCTTACCTCAGTTATCTTTTGCATTTCAATAATTACTTTCCCTATCTCTTTTATAATATGCTGGGTAACAATTCCGTTTTTAAGCAAAAGTACTTTCCAATTATTATCTACAAATGGGTCAAACTTATTACCAAATAATTTTGTTTTAATATATCTATCAATTAACTTAACAATTTCTAAATTATTAATTTGCATTACAGGAAACACCTTTAATTTACGCTGACTTACTTTTACCATTCTATTAACTACAACATTTAATATTTTTTCTAAATACTCATTATAACTCTGAGATTTAAATAGATTTGCATCAACAGTATATTCTCCAAATCTTGTTTTAACTGTTATTTCTTCGGACACAAATTGCTCCCCTTTGCTATTAAAAAACATTTTCAATTTCTCCAGTGAGAACATGCTAAATACTTCTAAACTATCAATACTAACTTCTCCAGTAATTAGCTCTTCTTCTGATTCTTTAATAATAATTGGCCAAGATAAATCATAATCTTTATAATTTTCTTTTAGTCCTACCTTTATAACATCTCCTAAAACTCCTGTTTTTCCTTCTGGGTCATCATCAATTTCAGCAAGTAGTCCTTCTTTAAGTAAATCATCGTAAAATTGGACAAAAGATGGATGTTCAATAATGGTTAACAAATCAAGATAATTATTTGGTTCTCGTTTATCAACTAATAAATTTCTAATATTATCTTCTCTGATTTCTTTAAACTCTGGCTCTCTCCACATTAAACGCAAACCTCTACCAATTGTTTGTTCTAACAGAATTGGGGCTGTTGAAGATCTAAGTGGTACAATCACACATATATTAGAAACATCAAATCCCTCTCGAAGCATTAAAACAGAAACTATAGCCTTTGGAGATTCATGTTTATCAATGTTAAATAATCTTTGCTTTAATTCAAGCCATTCACTTTCTGGTATCTCACCTTTTTTATTTGAATCAACTCTTATTACATCGTCTTCACTCAAACCTTCTTCCTGTAAAAAATCTACAACAAACGGGGTTACGTTTGTGTCTTCGCACATTATAAGCATTTTGGGGTATTTATTTGAAACTCCATTTTTATCTTTAGTAAATTCAACAAAATGCTCTTCTAATATTTTCAATTTATTTAATCCTGCTCTAAGCATCAATTTTTGTCCATCTGATAATCCTATAACTATTTTGTTTTCCCGAATCGCATTATAATCTAATGGTAAATCAACTATTTCTTTTCTTTTATCAATTGCGATAGTTTTAACTAAACCTTGTCTTATGGCAGTTTTTAAATCAAAATCAATTATTATATGTGGGAAATAATGTTTTACTCTATTTTGACCACTGCCCGTAACATCAAATGGCGTAGCTGAAAAATCAACCTGCATAAACTTTGTCCCTTTATTTTTAGCAATTTTATTTAAACTTTTTTGCCATTCAACCTCTTTTACTTCTCCGTAACTTTTATTTTCATGTATATGATGAGCCTCGTCATTCATTACAACTAAGTCTGGTAATTCAGCTAAAAATTCTAATTCTTTTCCTAATAAAAAACTGTTATCTAAAGAGCCTAACGCATTACCAGTTGCCTTACCTGGTCTAACTGGAAAAATATCATTAAGTATTTCGCTTGGATTATCTAATGGAAATCCATTTTCTTCATTATCCTTGTCTCTGTCCATAAATAAATGCCAATTTGCAATTGCGATTAAACCATCTCCTGTTACTTTATTTCCTATTTCTTGTTTTGAGGCAACACTGTTTTGAATAAAACCAAAGACATCATCTCTATATTGAGAAGGGATAAAAACATCTTTAAAAATATAAAAATCTGATTTTTCAAAAGCTCTTGACCCTTGTTTATTTTCTTTACCTAAATAAGCGTCAAGCAATCTTTCATAAACAATAATACCTGGGGCAATCATTAAAAAATTCTTTGAATATCTTCCACTTGGCTCTTCTTCATATTTAGCGTTTAAATATTGCCATAGAAGAATGGCGTGCATAACCCATGTCTTTCCTGTTCCTGTTGCCATTTTCATTGCATATTTTGGAATCTCATATTTAGACTTTTTAAGTTCCGCCATATCCATATCTAAAAGAATTTCTGGATTTATCATTTCATAAACATCCTTAACTGAATTTATTTTTAAAATTTCATGCAAATAAATTGTATTTAAAATTGCCTGCTTTTGACCATTATGAAAATTAACATATCTTGTTTCTGTGTGTGGCTCTTTGAACCAAAATTTTAATAAATCTTGAGTAACTGGAGTAACTTGAGCTAACATTTCTCCGCTATCCCAAAATTCATTCACTTTTTCAGTCAAAGTTTTTGCTAATCTTAAGGGAATATCACGAGTCCCAATGTTTAATGGTGTTGGCATATTGACAAATTAATGTATATTGATATAATAATAATAGAATTACGACGATTAAGGTTCTCTAAGGGGTTGGTCCCGACGAGAGCTTTTTTCATTTCTAAAACTTCTTTTTTCTATTATTTATATATTCTAATTTCGTTTTTAATTGATTAACAAAGCTTAATATATTATTTTCTTCTGAGCTCAACCTATCTAGTAACGATGAATAATTATATTGATTTGGAGCTAAAACTACCTTTAATTTACTTTGGCTAATAAAGTATTCTACCAAACAATAGAAATCGCCATCTCCCGAAACAATAACTGCCTTATCATAATCTTTATATTCAAGCATTGCGTGTAATACTAGCTCTGCATCAACGTTCCCCTTTGTCTTACCGTCTGCTAATTCTAATGTTGGTTTAAATACGCAAATATATCCATCTTCTTGCAGTTTTTTATACATAGCCTGATTACCTGGCTTAAAACCAATAAATAGAAAAACTTTTTTAACTTTATATTTATCGTTTAAATAAACTCTAAATTTCCTATAATCTAATTTCCAGCCAGAATATATTTTCTGGCCTTTTTTATTATATATGTCTTTTGATACACTTAAATATAGATTATTGCTATCAATAAAAGCGTAATTATTTTCTTTTTTAATCATATTTTTTTGTAACAATACTCTCGAAACCAAAAACGTCCACAGCCTTAACACATATTTTTCTGTCTTTTGACTTTGGAGCGATTATTTCAGCTTTATAAATAACGTGTAAAGGGTCATTATCGTTTTCCGTATTTTCTCTATAATCCTGCCATTTACTTCTGAATGTTTCTCCATCATAATCAGGGTCTATACTCCAATATTCAATAAGTGATAATGGATCATTAGCAACAATTTCTTGAAGTTTTTCTTTATCTTTATCATCAAGAGGCATATTGTCAGGTGAGAGCAGGACATAATTGTCTAATTCTATTTTAATTTTATCTTCTTTATCATTAATATCTTCAATTTCAATTGGTTTAATTGTTAAATATTGTAAACTGGCAAATCTTATTTTCCCACTATCAACTAATTTTTTATAACTCGCCTTTGTTTTTAATTTATCTAGCAAGTCTGGTGGAATAACTAAAACCTCTAAATCCTTATCATTGAGAGATTGGATTGCTTCAGTAATATCATAAGTAAAATTCCAACCTAGAATAATAACTTTTCTCCAACCGCCCATAAACGAATTCTTATATTCCTGAGCTTTTTTAAGAGTGGCTAACCCAGTTAGTTTATTTGGGGAATCAACCATTATTAATGTTTTTGATTCTTTTATGTACCCCAAATTCCTATTTGGGTTTTGATCATCTGTAAATGGGATTGCTCCATATAATTGCATAACAACATGAGCTAAATCACCAACTCGTTTATACAACTTAGAAGATGCGAATGTTTCTTTTTGGTAATCTCCAATTGATTGATATAGAAATGGTTTTGCATCATTATCTATTAATCTTTTTCTCATAACCAAGCTTGCAGGCTTACCTAAATCAGACATTATCCATTTTCTACCTAACTTCTCTGCGACTGCTCCAGTTGTTCCTGCTCCTGAAAAAAAATCTGCTACAATTCCATCTTTTGGACAAGAAGCTTCTATTATTCTATTAAGTAGTGCTTCAGGTTTTTGAGTGTCGTAATTCATCATTTCAGAAGATTGTCCTTGTAGAGGTGAAACATCTTTATCTGTCCAAATATCAGAAACCAGCGGACCTCCCAAGTCCATCAAATACGCTTTAAGACGATAACCACTTTTAGTTTTAAAAATTTTATTTTCTTTTTTAAATTTATTAAGATTTTCTAAAGAATAAAGCCAAGGCGCAACAACTCCTTCAAATTCAAATCTTTTTCTATTTGCATTATTTTGAATTCCCCCAGCAACTAATGCAACAGTTTGATATTTTCCTTTTCCATCTTCATCATCATATCTAAATGCCTTAAGATAATTTTCATCTGCATCTCTTCTAACTTGAGAAAAATAATGATCGTTTGATTTAGAATAAATAAAAATGGTGTCATGTTGTGTACCAAAACCTTTAGTTTGTGCTTTTGGACTATTTGTTTTTTTCCAAACCACCTCATTAACAAAATTCTCTTTCCCAAAAATATCATCCAATAATATCTTTACATAATGTCCTACATGCCAATCAATATGGACATAAATAGAACCCTTATCAGATAATAATTCTCTCATTAAAACCAAACGTGGATACATATAACGTAAATAAGCTAATGTACCTCTAACTTGCTTACCACCAACTATCCCACTCCATGTATCTGCATAAGCAAATTGTTCAATAACAGTTGGCTTTTGTTGAATATCAACTCCTGGTAAAGTAACTTTAGTTCTATAATCGGCCTTACTATCAAAAGGAGGGTCAATATATATCAAATCAATCTTGCCCCTCATAGATGGGAGACCGCTAAATGCATCACCGCTTAATAATGCCTGCATAGCCAAAAGATTATCGCCATAAATTAACCTATTTAACCATTCTTTTTCATCAACATCAGGAACTCTTCCACTAAATAACCCTGTAGAATCTTTAGACGGCAAAACCAGCTCATTTGTTTGCAAAGATAGCTTATTTGAGCTTGATAATCTTTCAAGTATCTTTTCAATCTCTTTCTTGCCTTCCTCAACTATTTTTGGAAGCTCATGTATTAAAGATTTATGCATATATATTATCTTATTTTTATAATATTATCTTACCTCTTAAATATCCCAAAGTCAATTTGAATTTTAACTATTTTTAAATAAATTGTTAATAAAAATTACCCTAAAATAATTTATTAAACCCTTTTAACCAGGGCCTTTTTTATTATTACCCCAAATCTTACCCGTAATTTAGGGTAAG
>CAZTIC010000058.1:0-7123 GCA_964613625.1 uncultured Gammaproteobacteria bacterium
TGGAATTAGAAGATGAAATTAGACTATATACCAATCCAATTAATACATAACTCAATCTATTTATTTAAAATCAATTAATTCTTTTATTTCATCAATTTTACTTTCTGCATCTTCATATCCTTTCTGATAATGTCTGTCAATTTTAGCATTACTAAAATATCCCAAAAATGTTTCTCTCCAATCACGAAAATTAATTTTTAAGCCACTAGAGGGAGTCATTATAATATCAGAGTTTTTTTCTATAATTCTATTCCTGTATTTCAAAGACAATAAATATAAAGATTTTAGAACAGTGCTAAAACGACTTTTAGTACTCTCCTCTATAAATTCCATTTTTAAAGTAACGCTAATTACTAAACCGTCAGGGCCAACTTTTTCTCTAGCAACATTAGCTGGATCTGGGTTTAAAACTGCGCCATCAATTAATTCATAATTTTTATACTTAACAGGTCGCCAAATTCCAGGAAAAGCGCTAGAACCCAATGGAATTAACAACGGGCTACCTTCTTCAAAGACAATTTCATTTCCTGTTTTCAAATCTACAGTTATTATTGACATTGGAATTATTAAATCTTTTATATCAATAATATTTTTCTGTTCAATAAATTTTTCGAGCACTCGTCTAAAAATAGAACGCCTAGCGATATAAAGCCATTTTCTCTTTCTCTTAAATTCTTTTTTAATTTCTTGGCTAGAAATTCCTATATTATACAAAAGGCCAACCACAGAAGCGGCTGAACAAGTTACCAAAAAATCAATTGGAATATTATGTTTTTTGAAAGCGTCAAGCACGCCCAAGTGAGCGAATGTTTTAGCTCCACCTCCACCAAGAGATAAAACGATTAACGGCCTTTGTTTATCTTGTTTCTCCATTTGTTTTAGTATTTATTATTCTGGCTCGGGGACAGGGACTTACCCCTACGCTCCGCTTCGGGGCATAAACTTCTCGCCCCTTTTATTTTTGCTCGGGGACAGGGACTCGAACCCCGGTTAACTGGACCAGAACCAGTCGTCCTACCGCTAGACGATCCCCGACTGTGTCTGCCAAAGCTTTAGCGTAGGCAAGATGTATTAGCTATAAATAAAACCTAAAATCTTTACTCTAACAACTACTTGAAATTCTTGATCTTCCTCTTAATAACATGCATCTGACCCTTGGCAGCATCTTCGCCGGCTTTTATAAATTTTCCAATGTCATAAAATTTGAAACTATCAACTGTTCCTCGCAAAAGAGGCTTAATTAATATCAAATCTTTGTTTACTTTTTTCATATTACTCAAAGTCCCGTGACTTCTAATAATCTCATAAGACTGTAACATAGTTGTGATCATGGTTGGTTTTTTTACAAAATCAATCCTCCTTTTGGTTATTAAATCCACTGCTATTACAATATCTGCACCCATCATCTCAACTACGTCAGCTGGAGTACAGTTTACAATACCGCCATCCACAAAATAATCACCATCAATTTCTATTGGAGGAAACACTCCTGGAACACTAGCGCTAGCCAGAACCGCATCTGCCAAGTATCCTGATTTAATTATTTTCTCTTTGCCATTCGATAAATTAGTAGCAATTGCGTGAAATGGTATATCTGTATCTTTAAATTTTTTATTATCAACTAAATTTTTTAGATAGTTATGCACTTTAGCGCCTTTAATAATTGATTTAAGAGGATTGGACATATCCAACAATTTAGCTATTGCCTTCTTTTTGTTAAAACTAATAGCCTCCTCTTCGATTCTTTTCACTTTCATTCCACTAGCATAAAGTGCTCCAATAACTGAACCCATGCTAACACCGCATATATAATCAGGTATGATTTCATGTTTTTCTAGTATTTTAAGTACGCCAACATGAGCTATTCCCCTAGCTCCACCGCCTCCTAATGCTAATCCAATTTTTGGTCTTTTTGGCATATTTTAATTAACTACCTTTCCGCCAAAAGTATCTAATATATTGTTAATCATTTGTTTATTATCACCCTCGTTTCCACCGTCATTAAGATCTTCTTTGTTTTCTTCTACACTCACTTCTGTTTTTGCTTCATTAGAAGAGCTATTATCATCAGAAACCAAAGAATTATTATTTACTTCCATGGCATCATCAATCACTGGGTCAACCAGAATATTCATTCCATAAACTTCGCTTACCACTTTGTCCACCAAAGCCTTTATCTGCGTATCATTCACCCTATCTTTATGAAATTTATATTTAAAAGCGAGACATAATTTATTTCCAACGAGCTCGCGAGGCTCACAAACTCTCAAAATAAAAGACAGTGAATGATTATGTTGTTTTATTTTTACTAACACTTCATTCCACTTTAGTTTAATATCACTTTTATTTAAAGTAGTTGGAGCTGTGTTACTTGCAACGTTTTCTTGTTTTATTATATTATTTGTAATTTTTTTTTTAACTCCTTCTTCAGGTTGAGTTTTTAATATTGTAGACACTGGGTTCGTCTTATCCATACATATCTCGGCCAAAACCAATTCAAAAGGAAGCTGTATGATATAGGCGTCTTTTAATTTACTTTTTATGTCACTAAATTTTTCTATAAAAAGAATAATCTGATTCAAAGTTAAATTCTGAGTAATATCTCCAATTTTCAAATCATAATTCTCACCATACTCTACGCCGATTCTCTCAGAAAGTGTTGGATTTATTTTACTAAGCAGTACCTTTCGAAGCACTTCAATAAATTCATTTACAAAATTCTTTAAATCTACACCATTATCTACTAAATTATTTATTAGCTTAATACTTTGCGCACAATCCTTTCTGGTAAGCATTTCAAGTAAATTTAATATTTCATTCAAATTACTTCTTGGAATAACCAAGTCAGCCTCTTCCTGAGTAATCTCCTTGCCTCCTATAGCTAAAATCTGCCCCATAATACTCTCGGCATCCCTCATGTGACCCTCGGACTGCCTAGCGATAGATTCGAGAATTTTTTTATCTATTTTAATCTTTTCTGTTTTTGCAATATAAGATAATTTTTGCACAATATCACTCACGCTAATTCTAGTAAAATCAAATCTTTGGCATCTAGAAATAATAGTAGCTGGCACTTTATGAGCCTCAGTTGTACATAGTATAAAAATAACATACTTAGGTGGCTCTTCTATTATTTTTAACAAAGCATTAAAGGCAGACACAGAAAGCATATGGACCTCGTCTATAATGAAAATCTTGTACTTACTCCGACTAGGTTGCACGCGTGCATTGGCAATAATATTTTCTCGAACATTGTCTACGCCAGTATGGCTCGCCGCATCAATTTCTATTAAATCAAGATTTGCTCCAGCGCTAGTTTCTTTACAAATATCACATTTATTACACGGCTCATAAGCCCCTTCTTTTTTACCAGTACAGTTGACTGCTTTGGCAAATACTCTAGCAAAAGTTGTTTTTCCAATACCTCTTGGACCACAAAAAAGATAAGCGTGGGCTACCCTATCTGTTTGTATCTGATTTTGAAGAGTAATTTTTACATGATTTTGACTAAAGGTTTCATTAAAATTTTTTGGCCGATAATCTCTATATAAAGTAGACATAAAATAATATAAATTATTTAAACTATTTGGTTATTTTAACATTATTACTAGATAAATCAAGTAATAAAATACGCCCTCCCTATAAGGCGTATTTTTTTAAGTATCTAATTAACTGGCTGGGGTTTTTATTATATTTTCAACTGCTCCCCATTTACTTTCTCCTGTTTTTGGTATAAGTAATACCACCTCATCGCCAATATCACCCTTGAAATATGTAGCAGAGGCTGGGAGTATACACCATTTCTTACCTTCAGAATTGACGTAACAATTACCTTCATTGTCCTTTTCAAGTATTCCAACCGCTCGAACTCTCTCAATAGGACCAATTTGCTTGTAAACAAAAGTACCGGCATGAGTAATGGTGAGCTTTAAAATATCACCTTCAACTAATTTTGATTTAGATGCGTAATTCGCTGGTACAGTATATTGTTTTCCATCTGGACCAATCATATTTTCGCCATCAAAAACACCTTCTATAATTTTACCTTCTATCTCGGGCTCTTCGTCGACATCCTTTTTATCTCCAATTTGGCTAATTGCTATTTTACCCTCTTCTTCGTCACTAATAAGTCCGGATAGCAACCTAATCACTTGTTCATTGTTTTCTTTAACATTTTCCAAAAGTTTTTTAACCAAAACAATTTTTGATTTCTGAATTTCTACAATTTCGTCTTTTACCACTTCTTTATTATCCTCGTTAAAGAAATTTAACTTTTCTTTTTCTTTATCGGTCGATTCCTCAATCAAAGAGACCTCTTCTTCCATTTTTTCTTGTCCTGAGCTTGCCGAAGGATCATCGTCATCGTCATCGCTATCTAAATCATCAAAATCCTTTGTATCTCCATCAATATCCAGATCATCGGTTAAATATTCCTTTTTTTTGTCTTCATCTGCCATATTTTTGTATTTATTTTTTTATTTTAATCTAGCATCTACACCTCTAATATATCGAAAAAGGACACTATTTGCAAGTACCTAATCCAATTTTGCTCTTTTCATTATCTCAGCCTCAATCATGTTCCTATCCTGTCCATATTTAAGCCTAGATAAAGATTTAATCTTGTTTACTATTTCTGGTCTAGATATACCCGGAATAGGCCATAAAGTGGTCATTGAAAAAGGTCTAGAGGCAGTATTGTTAATTAATAATTTAATATATGTAGTATATTTTTCAATATTTATAAGATCATACTGATTAAAGACTGGAGCGAATTCTTTCTCCATAACCTCAGCATCATCTGAACCAATTTTAAATAACATCCAAGTGCCTACGTTACCAAATACAGCGTCTTTTATAGACGTATCATTATCTTTGACTAGCTGACCAAGGTATTGATGGGCAATAATTAAATTAAGGCTATACTTTCTCGCCTCAGAAAGAATGGCTGATATAGAATCGGTGGTAAAATTTTGAAACTCATCAATATATAAATAAAAATCTTTTCTTTTTTCTTTTGGCATATCAGTTCTAGATAAAGCGGCCATCAATATTTTACCAACCAAAATCATACCCAAGAGATGCGCATTCATTTCTCCAATAGCACCTTTACTCAAGTCAAGCAATAAAATCTTTTGCTGATCCATCACATCACGCATATTAAATGAACTTTTTTGCTGACCTATAATTGGTCGCATTGTATCATTTGAAATAAATTGGGTTAATTTAGATGTTACATAAGGCACTACATTGGCCAAGGCGGCGTCTCCCCCAGCCTTTTCAGCTTCTTTTTTCCAAAAATCAACCACAGTTGGGTCTTTGCATCTATCGAGCTTCATACGACGAAAATCAGCGTCAGCCAAAACTTTTGGTATCTCCATAAGAGTCGAGCCTGATTCAGGATCGCTCATGATGAGAAGCATGGCATTTCTAATATATTGCTCAAAAATAGGTCCACCTGTTGCTTTCAAATCATATAATTTATCAAAAATCTTAATCATTTCGTTAATAACAAAGGTCTTTTGTTCTGGATATCGCTCATCATATTCGAGTAAATTAAGAGCTAATGGTCTTTCCATGTCAGACGGAGAAAACAAAATGACGTCCTCCGCTCTCTCTGGTGGTATCTTTTCTAAAATATCCTCAATCAAATCACCATGCGGGTCAACAACGCACACACCTTCTCCGTTCAAAATATCTTGAACAGCCATACCAGCTAATAAAACTGATTTACCAACACCAGATTTACCAATTATATATGTATGTCTTCTTCGATCTTCTCTTTTTATTTTCACCTCTTTTTTGACACCCCTAAACATATTTTCACCAAGGATAATGCCCTCGTCAGGCATATCAGCCGGGCCAGAGGCGTGTTTGGCAGTTAACCAAAGGATATTTGGAGTTTCAGTATTAATCAAAGGTAAATGAAACATACTAGCTAACTCCTCAGTATTAAGTAAAAATTTAATTTTTTCATCAAAACGTCTATGAATAAAATCTTCAACTAATTTGCTTTGACCTCTCTTAACAATGCGAGCTTTAAAAGTATTGCCATATTCATAATTATTCAAATGAGAATAAGCATTCAAAATATTATCTAAATAAACTTGAGATTTTCCGACATTGTCAGTACTAACCACAATTCTTAAATTAACGTCCAGACCTGCCTTAGAATTCTTTTCCTCTACGCCCTTTAGCATTTCTTCCTCCATTACTGATAATTTATTAGGTTGTTCATTCTGCTTTTCTTTGTCAATGGGTGTTGGCGGTTTAACGTTTTTGGCTAAATCACCCACTTTTGAAATAGCTTTATTTAAATTATTCAATCTTAAAGCATCATTCAAGCTCTTACCTCGAGCTACTTCTCTGGCAACTCTCAAAGCCTTCCTGTGCCATTTATTTTTTGCACTCCTGACGGTATACTGAATCGCCATACCGTCTTCACTATCAAGTTTGCTCAAAACATTAATAATGGCATTCATTGAATCTGTTTCAATATTATTATATGTTTTTAACGGAAAAATAAAGTCTCTTTTTGTTTTTAAATATCCAGCCACCGTAGATCCATTAGAATCAAAAATATTATAATCATCTATCTCATCTATAGCGGCTTCAGGAAAATATGCATGCACTTGTTGCTCTATATATCTACTCATACTTTTTGGACACACGATATAAAAAGAAATCTTTTTATCCCTTGACACTACCTCAAATGAATACTGATCATTCCTTCCGATTAACCACGACATAATTCCTTTTTTTGCTCTCAAGCCCCCTATACTAGCGATTATCGTCTCAGTTTTAGCAATTTCCTTACGCATTTGCTCTATGTCAAAATCCTTTTCATTATCTTTTGGTTTTTCTTTTGGTAATCTAATCTGAAAAATAGTATTATTAGAATATGAACCCTTCCTAATTAGATGTTTTATTATCATGCGTAAAATAAATAAGGCAAGCAAAAATATCGCTAAACCAAATAAAATCAACAACCAATAATTAATATTAATAGAAGAAATGTCCTGGGCGTACACTGATTGATTATCTAAACCAAAATCCATAGTGCTAAAATTAATTACAAATATTTATAGATTTATTATAACACATTCGAAAGAAAAATAAAAAACGG
>CAZTIC010000059.1:0-7073 GCA_964613625.1 uncultured Gammaproteobacteria bacterium
TTTTCTTCTTGAAAAACTTGTGGTTGAGTAGTCGTAGACCCAGATTTTTCTTCACATCCACCAGCAATCGTGATAATAATCACCAATAAAACAATTCCACCAATAATCCAGTTCCGTTTATTTTTTAATAAGTTATCTGTATTCATTGTTTTACTCTACCAAAAAATCACTTAATTGGCGATTTTACATGTTCCCGTTATGGGATGATTTCATAACTTTTAAATGGGTTGATTCTATTAAATATCCTGAGATTATAGGGAAACAGGTGGAAGAATTATTGCTTGTTGCAGGGTGATCATTCTGAGAACGAATAGAAAATTGTTTTACCTTTCATTTTTAATTATTATTTTTACCAAATCGTCACCCAAAAAATGCATCAAGCTATTTTTTGAACTTTTGTTTCTTCCTAAAGCTAATTGACCGATGGCCTGTCCTACCTTATCTTTCCATGGCGGATTATTATTGTTTACTAATCCCCTTAGTACTCCCATAGCATCTTTTATGTCACAATTCATCCTACTATCATTTTTATCTGCTATTAACGTATTTAAAATATTATAAGCTTGATGGCTTTTATTTGAGGCTTCAAGCCACATTTTAATTTTTTCTTTAAGCTCAGCCCAAGACGTTTTACACAAAGAAAGAACTTCATCTGACAAAAAACAATTTTCTATCTCTGAGCAATTCAAAATAAACCTCTTTATAAAAATTTTATCTGGAGGAGCATCTGTCGAATCGTCTCTGTCTCGTAAAGAAAAAGCTAAAAATTCCTTTGACGGGTAATGCATAGATGCAAAAATCGTATTTAGAATTCCCTCATATGTTTTAAGTTGGGGTTTTCCGCCGCAATCAACGGGACGAATTTTTATCTTTTGGTTAGATGAACTTATGGCCTTGGCCCATATTTGTTTATCCTCTTCTCCTTCTATGAGTAAAATTGACTCATTTAAAAAATAATCCCCTATCTTATTAATAAAATCTAACATTTTGGTGTTGGACTCTACAAACTCAATTTCATTATTTTTATTTGTCATCCAATGAATACCTATTTTCTTATTTCCGCCTAAACTATATGTTAACGAGGCTAAACTGTGAGTAGCTATAATAATAAATAAATTTTTATTTTTATTACTTAATGTGAATAAAAAATTTATAATATTTTTTTGTAAATCAGGGTGCAGATGAAGATCGGGTTCATCTAACAAAAGTAAAAATTGCGTGTCTTGACTTTCAGTGGTATACGCGAAGTCTATACATTCTATGGCCAATGTTATCGCCTCACCTTCTCCACTACTAAGCTGATTGGGTTTAATCGGTTTATTGCTATATTTATTGAAAAACTGAAGACGTTGATTCTTGTCCATATCAATAGATACATTAGGTAATAATTTGTTTAATATTTTTAATGAACTTTTTATTTCTTTAATAACACCCTCGTTTTTTTTGCTTATTGCGTCAGCTAAAATAGAGCCACAAAAACTTTGCCATTTAGTTGCGGATCTATGCTTAAAATCAGGAACTTGGTTATTGGTCCATCTGGTAGAAACATCCCAATTGGGATCTTGTTCCATTTGATTACGAATATTTGCGTTGGTTTCTAAATATCCTCCCCTTTCGGGGCTTACAAGAAGACAAGAATAATTTTTAGAACTATTCTTTGAAAGACTACGAAACAATGCGCTCTTGCCACTACCATTTTTGCCCAAAAGTATGTTTATTTTTTTTGTGACAAATAATTTCCATTCTCCTCCTTCTCCCATATAAGGAGGTTTTGGTATATTGACTTCAAATTGAGATTTTTTCATAAATTATTTTTTATGTATTTTATTAGGCATTCTATCTTCCGTCCATTGATCAAAAATTATGTCAGCTAATTGGTCCTGTATATCTCTAATTTTTCTGACTTCTTCGTCTGAAAGCTTTTTGGTTACATCACCCAATGCTTTTCTGTGCTTAGACATTAAAATATATGTTTAATTAAATTTTATGATTATTTTTATTTTTTGGTTCTCTAAATATTATAGAAAAACAAACAGAAATTAAAGAAAAACAAATTAAAGTAAATAGTATAGATATTATAAAGTTATATTTCTGTGTAAATATAGCGACTAAGTAGCAAAATGGAAATAAAAATGAAACGAAGATAAGTCGAACCCCAGCATAAAATAAAAATTTTCTTATTTTGTTGATTTTTTTTCTACTAATATCTTGTTCAATCATTATTGTTTTCTTTTTTTTAAAATCTAAATCAAGAGCTGTAAAGGTTAGATATAAAAAAAATGATAAAATTATTAAAGAACCGAAAGTAAGAAAAAAAATAAAGACAATGTCATTAAAAAGATTCAGCTCTATTGTGGGTGGTTTTATTATATCTTTAAAAAAACCAAACATTATTGTTAAATAAATTACAATAAAAGCTATTGATAATGTGATTCGATTTTGTTCGTCATTTTGATTGCTCATGAAAAGTGGCAATATTATATTTATTCTAATTCTCAATCATTAGAACTTTATAATTTTTGTTATCTTTGCAACTCAACTTTTTCACTGTTTCTAGAATTCAATACTCCAAAACCAAAAATATATTTTCTATGATATCTTATTGACATTAAAGATGGATGATTCATTTTTGGTAAATAATTTATTTTTTTCATTTTTGGTAAATAATTTTCTTCATACACATTTTTATGTACAATTATATTATATTGATCATCAAAAGTAATTCCACCACAGTCGAAAGCTTTGTGCAAATTGGGCGTCATTAATATTCCGTTAGTTGATTCGTACGATCCTCCGTGAGATACTGGTATTATATGAGCAGCTTCAAGTAAATTATTATCATTGATTTTAAATATTTTATGTGTTAATGCACATCTCTGATTATAAATTTCTAATAATTCTTCTCTGAAATTTACTTGATCAGCTCCCCTGCTTACAACTCTATATGTCGTGCGTTTGGCTATGATTTTAGACTTAGGTGCCCTTAAATCAATCTCAGAAAAAAATAAATTAATAAAATCCTCTACATTCTCCGATAACATAAATTCATTATTTTCTTTTATAACTAAACCTGCGTTTTTAAGATGATTTATTGTATAAGAATAAGGTCTTGGTGCCTCAACAAGCCTCTCTCTCGAAATTTTATGAAAAGGAGGTTTTTTCTGGGTATTCATAAAATATATTGCTTCACTAATTGGCAAAGAAAAATATTTTACTATTTCGTCCCTTTGCAATGGCTTGTTCACTCCGTACTTTAAATATAAAAATTTGACCAACACGGCATAGGGTCTAAATCCTACATAATTGTAGGTCCCAATAATACTAGCAATTAATTCTTTGTACTTTTCATTGTCTTTTTCTTCATATATTTGCAACAATTCTTTGCCTAGTTCTGTTATTTTCCATTTATCTGTTTTTTCCAAAATCCCAAGTTTTTTTAAGTCAGGATATTTAGATTTTAAAACGGTTGGTAGTGATTTAGCAAATGATTCTAAATCATTTTGATTTTTGTGCAAATCCTTTACAAGAGTATCTATGTTGTTTTTCATATCACTTAAAATTTGATAAAAAAAATCTATTTTATTTTTTGTTTTCCTTTCCATAATTTATTCTATTTTTTGCTAAGTTATAATATTTTTTATTATTTTCAAATCCAATAAATTTTTTTTTCATTTTCTTAGCTACAACCAAAGTAGTGCCACTCCCAGCAAAAGGATCTAAAACTATTTTTGATTTTGGAAAACATGATAAAATATTTTCTACCATTATTTCAGGAAAAGCTCTTGTGTGACTACCTCTAGTCCCAACGGGTCTCCATTCTTTCCAATCAAAAACATCATGATGATTTATTAAATTATTAAGTTTAGTACTTTTATCTTTTACCAACCAATAAACTCTTTCTGTCCATGGATAAAATCTCATTTTGTCAAAATTTTGGCTTCTATTTATCCAAACAATTTCTTGTTTAACTAAAAATTGACTTTCAGTAATCCACTCATAAGGGGCAATTTGTAAACCATTTCTAATTCTATTTTTATGATTATAAAACATAGATCCTCCTTTTCTTAGTACCCGAAAACACTCATTTAAAACGTCTTTTTGCCATTTTTGGTATTTTTTTTCTGGCATATAATCATTATAGGGCTTATGTTTTTTGACGCCCGTATGATGATTGTTCCCTAAATTATAAGGAGGAGAGGTAATAATTATATCTATATTATTATTTGGAATATTTTTTATCCCTTCTATGCAATCAATGCGATAAATATTATTTAACTTCAATCCTTTCATAAGCTTATTTTTTTAAAATTATAACACTCTCTCGTAAAGCATTATTACCCTTAAAAAGTTTTGCTTGTTGAGAGCTCGCTCTTAACTTTCTTGCAATATTGATTTCTGATGATGAAAATCCTATATTTGTCGCAATCTTTGATAAAATTACATCCGTTTTTATTATATGACCAGAATACGCTGAATTCCCCACAACTATAATACAATAACCACCTGTGGTTAAAATATTATATGAATAATTTAATATTCTTTCCATATCATAAAAATATCCATTTAACATTTGTATAATTTTTTTGCTCCACAATTTTTTATTTTGCAAAATTTTTAAATCTTTTTTAATAAAAGAATAAGATTTATATGAGTCTAAATTTTTATTTAAGTGAGAAGACAAACTATTATTTCTAATATTTTTGAGTTCTTCATATTTTTTTACAAATCCTCCTAGCCATAACTCTAACTTATACACTTCTGTATAATCAAAACAATTTGCGTAGGGAGGGGAAAAAACGATTAAAGATGTTTTCTTCTTTATTTTATCTATATATTTTTTAGGAATATCTCTACTATCACAATTTATAATACCAAATCCTTTTTTGTTTTTGTATTTAAAATTTTTAATATCTAATAACATTAAATCAATTTTTTTAGAAAAAGTGGTCAAAAAATTAGATATTATTTTATTTTTTGGATACTTTAATCCATTTCCATCTTTTTTAGCAAAACCCACATCATCTATCACGGAAAGCATTGCTATAATGAAAAAATCTCTTATTTTCTTATCATCTATTTTGAAAATAAGTGTTCTAATTTTTAAAATATTTTCCAAGTTACCTTTAAAGACTTTCTCTAAAATAGAAAGATTAACGGAGTCTATAATTTTTATTCTTTTATATTTTTTAAAAATATTCTCTTTATTTTTTTTAATTTCTTTTATGTCTCTCTCAGAATAATCTGCTAATTTAACCCTAGACAATAAATAAAGGAATGGATTAATCTCGAAACCAAAATATTTATATCCTTTTTCTTTTGCAACCAAACAAGTTGTACCAGAACCATTAAAAAAATCTACAATATAACCCTTTTGTATATTAAATTCATTAATTAAGTTTAATATTAATTCTTTTGAATAGCCCTCTTTTATGTTAAACCACCTGTGTATGATTTCATCTTTATTAATTTTAAAATTAACAAGCTTAGAATAATTATTGTTTTTTTTTATTTTAATATTCATGCTATACCTTCTTTATTATGTTTTCTGTTAGTTATTTGTAGAGTCTGGTTGATAATTTTTGTAAATTATTTTTTTTATTTCCTTAAAATCATTTACTATTCTAGGATCATCATCATTTTTATTAAAACTTACCAAATATCCATGACCTAATCTTAAATATTTATTATAAAAAATTGACCCACTGCGCTTATAAAATTTACTTTTGGGAGAAATAACCTCATATTTGTATCTCCAAACTTTTTGGGTTGATAAGTACTCACTAAAATTAATCCAAATTGATATTCTTTGTCCACACATTCTTACGGATCCTTGCTGACCTTTTTTCCCAAAATATTTTCTTCTAACGTTAGCGCGATTCTCGTTTTTTTTCTGAGGATTATTGGCGGACAATTTTGCCATTACATCAACTGCTCTGTTGTCTTTATCTTCTGAATGCCCTCTTACATATTTTATATTAACCCTTGATTCAACCTTTTTTATATTATTTCTAAGCTTTTTCCATAATTCCGCATTTAAAACTGGGCTACCACATCTTCTCTTCCATTGAGCATTAGGCCATTCAAACATTGCTTTTTTATAACAATCTACTACATACATCGAATCGGTGTGTATAATTATCATTGGAATTCTTTTTAATTCTGGTTCCTTTGATTCTAACACTTTGTCTAGCGCAGTAATACAAGCTTGTAATTCTGCTTTTTGATTATCCATCCCTTTTTGTCCTCTGAATTTAAAATCCTTAATATCGTTTTTGTTTGTTATCTCGTCTATTAAGGAAAGCGGAAATTTGAATCTAACCCCTATTCCTCCCCTCCTTGGAGAAGGATAACAAGACCCATCTATGTATATATTTAAAGCCGTCAAATCAACCATACCACTTTAATTATACCACGTTTCAATTCTTGAACAAACCAAAAAGCGAGAGATTATCCCGCTTTTTTAGATACACCGCTTTATGAATATAATTTTTACCAACAAATATCTATTTCTTCTCCAAATAATTCTTTCATGCTAAGAAAAAATCTATCTAAATCTTCGTGACACTCAAAAGTTGTACGCTTATCTACTCCACGATTATAGATATGATAGTATTCCCCGTTGATAAATTTTATTTTTCTCATATATTATATTTTTGGAGACTAAGTCTCCAAAAATATTTTAACAAAAATATATGAATAATACAACAATAATACAACAATAAAACGACACAATAAAAAATGGTGCTTACCTAGCATCTGAAGAGCGAACTCTTTGTCAGCCACAAGAACCGAAGTTCTAAAACAAGCACCGTGGAGTATCTTAGCATAACCATTTTATTTAGCAATATCTAATCTGTGGATAACTAAAAAGGGCAAAATAGCTCTTGACCCCCACACCATAACGAGGATGGATTTTAAAAAATGCGCAGCATTATCCTCGTTTGGTGTGGGGGTTGACAAATTCAGTAAAATATGCAATAATATCAATATCATTAAAAATTAAACGAAGGAGGTGCTGAAATGAAAAAAGCACTTAAGATTGTTGGCTTGGTCATATTTGTGGCCATCATCGT
>CAZTIC010000060.1:0-6766 GCA_964613625.1 uncultured Gammaproteobacteria bacterium
TTTTTCATACAAAGACGCTAAACTATATAAAGCATTAGCGTGATTTGGATTTAATTGCAATATACTAACAAATATTTGTTCTGCTATTACGATATCATCATTAATAACCACATCATCACCAAAATATGAATTAGACTCTACGCTAAGCTCATCTTCATCCACATCTCCATCAACATATTCCTCAGTAGCATTTTGTTCTATGTCAGATACATCTAAACCACGATTGAGGTAAAGTCTACCTAATTCAAATCGATAATCAATATTATTCTGATCTAGTATCACAGCCTTTTTAAGCTGTTCAATGGCTTCATTATTATCATCCAGCCTTTCATGCGCTACTGCCTTGCCATAATAAGCAGCTGACATATTATCTTTAATCTCTATGGCTTTGTCGTAATTTTTTATAGCTTCTCCAATAAAATAACTTTGTTCATTTACATCTTTTTCAATATTTGCTCTAGACATGTTTATAAGAGCTAAACGTAAATACGGAAGCGGATTATCAGGCTCAAGCTCAATTAAGTCGCTATACAAGCTTTCGGCCCATTCCAACGCGCCTCTAGTATAAAAAGAAGCATTCTCATATACCAAAGCCAAAGACTCTATATTTCTAGCCCTTTGAGGAGATATCTCCACGGCTTTTTTGCCATTTTCTATGGCACGGCTCAAATAATCTTGCATTTTAACAGAATTACCTCCGGAACTCACTTCCTCTTTGGCTAAAATCATATAATTATTAGATAATTCAACATAATACCTATCTTGATAAGGAAATAGATTAATAGCCTTGCTGAGATAATCTACTCTCATTTCTACATCAGAAGAAGTAATAGCTTTTTTAGCAAAATGATCAGCAGAATAAATCTTGATACCCATCATAAATAATATAGCCGTAGCAGCTAAGACGGTTAAAAATATAGTCGACAAAGCCAAGGCATATTTTGGAGATGTTCGAAATGATAAATCTAGAGTCTTGAATGTTTCCGGATACATTACTACAGCCAACGAAGTAGTAAACACAAAGATTAAAAAAGAAATAATCAAAATAGAGTTATTGACACTAAAAAGACTTACCAGAATAATTACTACCACACATGAGGCAAATAATGAGAGTAAAATAGAATGCTCTTCAGTATTTTTATTTTTTATCAAAACCAAGAACATTAATGACAAAGAAATTAACAGCAACACTACAAATGCTATAGTTCCCAAAACACCAACAGTGGCTAAAATCTCAAAAATAACTCCACTAGCATTATCAAAACGAACATTCCATAAGGCAGCATAATTAAAATCACTGCCTTTGTATTTAGAAAAATTATAATAAAAAGTTGCAGGACCAGAGCCGAGCGCAGGACTACTCATCAAACTAGACTTAGCAATATCCCAAGACGCGCCACGAGATAAACTCACCTCAGATGGCAATTGGCTCTTCATTAAATTCATATCACCCATCACAAAAAGAACTATTACCAACAAAAACATTATTAAAGGAATAACCAAATTATTATTTGTTATTTTAACAATTTTTGACAGAAAAAACATTAATAATACCACCACGCCCACAATAGCTGCTGGCCAAAACGTAAAACCACTAAGTAACGTCAAAGTTACTAAACCGACAACAGTAATCACACCCAAAATTACTTTTATCACTATAGATAAAATATTATTAATCTTGGGATGAATTTCTTTTATTTGAGTTATAGCCGTAATTAAAATCGGTAAAAATATTAATATCGTCATTGACAAGCCCGTCAGTGAACCAATCGGATTAAATGATCTTATTTCTGTAAAACTAAAAGGTAAAATATATATGCCAAAAAGCTGAAAAAAGGAATATATAATAATTAATGATCCTGAAAAAAGCAATGTCCAAAAAATTGTTTTAATCTTTGTTTTATTCAGGTTATTTACAAGTAGATAATAAAACAAAACAAACAAAACAATAGCTACTAATCCTTTTGTCGAAGCGCCATAAGAACCTATGAAACTATCAATCGGATTTATGGACACGATGCTTGAAACAATGTACACAAAAAAAATCGCTAAAATAGGCCAATCTAGTGGAGTTCTTTTGAGTCTCAAATCTCCAGTTATTACACCCTTGGTAACCCAGGCAACTATCCCTGATAAAACCAAAAAATAAAACAATATCATTTTTTCAAATCCCAACCCCTGAGCAATAAAACCAGTAAAAAACAAAGGGCTTAATAAAAAAACCAAATGAATCGAAGCGGAAATAATAACATCAAGAGCTCTAGCGCTAGTTTTTTCAATCAAATTAGTACTATCATTTTTTTTGACACTGTTTTGTTTAGTCATATTTTTTTAATATTTTAATATTAATTATCAATAATTATAACAAAAATATTTAAGAATTCATAATTTTTAAATACCTTTTGGCCGTTTCATGCCAATTAAACCTTTCTTTTATTTTGGAACAATTTTGTAAATTTTTATTTTTGTTTATTTTTAAACCCTCCTCTATGGCTACAGCAATATCATTACTACTATACGGATCTACTAATATTGCGTACTCCCCTATTACCTCGTTGAGACTAGAGCTAAAACTAGCAACTACAGGAGTGCCACAGGCCAGGGATTCTAATGGCGGAAAACCAAATCCTTCGTAAATTGACGGAAAAACAAAAAGAGAAGCCAAATTGTAAATACAAACTTTATCTCTATCTTCTATATAATTCAAAAAAATTATATCATTCTTATATTTTGAATTTCTCCATTCCTTGAATATATGTCTTGATTTCCATCCTCTTGCTCCAGCCAATACAAGCTTGTGTTTATAATTATTATTGTCTCTAAAAATATTATACGAAGTGATTATTGTTAAAATATTTTTTCTTGGCTCCAAAGTACCCAAATAAAACAAAAAATCATCAGGTAAGTTATATTTTCTTTTTACTTTAGCTAATTCTTTTACTTCTGTTTTTTGTTGTTCTGAAATATTATTATAGTCCTGAATTTCTAGTTCATAATCTATTTTTTTAAATTTACCACTAATTCCAGAATATATAACACCAACTTTTTCTTCAGGAATATTCAATAACTCTTTAACATCCCGTTTCGTGCTTTCAGAAACCGTAGCAATATAATAACTTTTTTTAGACAGTTTATAAATATTAATAAACCAATGCCATAATCTCATTTTAACATTAAAAAATTCTTTATGCCTCAAAAAAGATAAATCATGAATAGTTAATAAAATTCTGCATTTTTTTGATACAGAAATAAAATTTACATTTGGCATCAATAATAAATCAACCCCTAGACGCTTATCTATTTTGGGCCAATTTAAAAATCTAAAACAAAAATTTAATAGTTTATTTGGATAAGAAAATCGAACAAACTCAACATTTGAATAATCAAGTCCTGGAAGCCTATTATCCAAATTTTTAAACGAGTTATAAAATAATTTATAATGATTTCGTTTGTCCTGCTCCAATATCGCTCTAACTAAATAAAGCGTATACCACGATACACCGCTATAATCCTTATCAATAAGAGATCTTATATCTATTCCTATCTTCATATAATATGAATAAAAAATAACAATTAATTATTTTTATTAAATTCCTCCCATGATTTGTTTATATATTCTTTAATATTTATTTTAAATTTATCTACAGAAAAATTCTCAGCATGTCTTCTAATATTATTAGAATCAAAATTTTCTACTTTAAAATTCTTCACTACTTCAATTATATCTTCTTTTTTTTGCTTATCAAAAAATACCCCAGTTTCATTTTCTATAATTGTCTCTTTTGCACCACCCTTTCTATATGCAATTACTGGCCTACCAGAAGCCATAGCCTCTAAGGGAGTTATACCAAAATCTTCTTCTTGCGGATGAATAAAAGCGATGCATTTACTGTATAAATTTTTCCTAGTTTCATTATTAATTCTTCCCAAAAATTCTATATTACCCGCATCTCCAGCTATTTTTCTTAATCTTTTTTCATCAACTCCATCTCCAAAAACCTTTAATTTAAGCCCCATTTCTCTAAAGGCTAGAACTACAACATCTACTCTTTTATATGGCACCAAGCGACAACCAATTAAATAAAAATCTTCATAATTTTGAGATACTTTAAATTGATCTATTTCAACTGGCGGGTATATAAGGTGTGATTTTTTTTTGTAATATTTTTTTAATCTACGCTGAGTTGTTTTCGAGTTTGCAATATATTCATCCACTCTATCAGCCGCGGCCCTATCCCAGATACGAATATAACTCAAAACCAAAAAAATTAATTTTTTAAAATACTTATTATATTTAAGCTCTTGTATATATAAATGAGTATCGCTCCAAAGATACCTAGTGGGTGTATGACAATAATTAATATGTAATGCATTAGGAGATGTAATCACGCCTTTTGCGAAAGATGCTGAATCAGATAAAACTAAATCGTATCTACTCAAATCAAAAAACTCCACTGCCATTGGCATAAAAGGCATATACCATTGATAATGCTTTACTCCACCAGGAAGACGCTGAATAATAGAAGTTTCTATTCTTCTGTTTTTATAATATTTATCAGCATTTTTTTGTTCGTAAAGCAAAGTATAAATTGGAGCCTCGGGATACATCTCTGCAAAAACACGAAGAACGGCTTCGGCACCGCCATCTTGAGCTAAATGATCGTGTATTAAAGCTACTTTCATATATACGATACTAATCCGCGAATGCATGCTAATGCTGCGAATAAAGAAAATAATTTATTCAACCTTCCTCGGTCTTATTACAGCTAAAGGCGTTCTAATTATTATAGAAAAATCTAATAACATTGACCAATTTTCAATATAATAAGTTTCGAGCTTAACCTCCTCTTCGAAACTCAAATCACTGCGTCCAGAAATTTGAGCCAAGCCGGTGATTCCTGGTTTTATACCAAGAAGTTTTTTGTGATGATGTTCATATTTTGCCACTTCTCTTGGCTGATGAGGTCTTGGCCCCACCATACTCATATTACCAAAAAAAACATTAAATAATTGAGGAAGCTCATCAATACTCCATCGTCTTATTATTTTACCAACTCTAGTAATCCTTGGATCATCACCTATTTTATAAAGCGGACCTTCAGTCTTTGTGTTCTTTTCCTGAATTAACTTTCTTTCATAATCTAATGCATTGCCACTGTCATCATAGTCATCACCAGTACAATATTGCAACAACATAGATCTAAATTTATACACCTTAAAAACCCCATACTTGCTCACTCTTTCATTTTTATATATTACAGGACCGCGAGAATCTAATTTCAGAACCAATGCAACAAAAGCTAAAAATGGAAAAAGAACGACAATCAAAAATCCAGAAATTAATATATCTATAATTCTTTTTATTATCCTTCCCCATCCCTCCAGTGAAGTTTTTTTAACTTCAACAATAGGAATTCCAGATATTTCAGCCACTTCTGTTCTTAATACTTTTGTACTTAATAAATCAGCAGCGTATTTAAATGTAACATGATGTTCGTCAGCAAAATCATATAA
The DNA here is from genome assembly GCA_964613625.1 of uncultured Gammaproteobacteria bacterium. Taxonomy (GTDB): domain Bacteria; phylum Patescibacteriota; class Patescibacteriia; order Patescibacteriales; family CAZTIC01; genus CAZTIC01. Next base: position 5,515 of record CAZTIC010000060.1, read on the forward strand.
ACGCAAAGTTTCTCCTTTTTTTAGATTTGGATCACTCTGTATTATTTCATCTATATATTTTTCATTTCTATGTTTAAAATTTACTATTCCATCAGATAACTCTTGAGCTGATTGCATACTAAAATCTCTTAATCGCTTTACAACTTCAAAACCAAGTCTTTTATTTATTGAAAATTCTCTCATTAAATTATCAGCTGTCTTACTGTCACCTATTATTACCACCTTATGAACACCTATGCCAAATTTGAACAAATACCTCTGCAACCATCTGATTAAAATCCGAGCAAAACTAACATAAAAAATCGCCAAAACCCAAGCAGCCAAAACAATAAAACGAGAATCAAATAATTCTCGTCTCATAAATATTAATATAACAACCAGCATTAACCCAGTCGAACAAGCCAAAATAATCTTATAAATTTCTTTTGCTATTTTACGTGCACTTTTTACATTATAAAGTCCGCTCAAGGCAAATATGATAAGCCATAAAAAAGCTACAAATAAAACTATTTTTAAATATGGCCCCATCGGCAAACTATCACTAAATATAGCCGGTCTTATATCAGTAGTAACATCTGCGAAACGAATGTAGTAAGCTGAAATACCTGCCAAAAATATCATGAGATAATCAAGTGGCAATAAAAGTAATGAAAAAAATAATTCTGACTTCTTCATAGCTTACGTTTTACAATTAAAATAAAATATATAAAAATTATTTATATATTTACTTTATTAAATTTTATTAACATCAAGGCAAGCTATAAGCCGGATCCTGTTCTCCGGTAAAACCGGAGTGATAGCCATTTATCTAGTCCTATGATTGCTCATAGAATCAAGCGAGCCACTTTTCTTTAACTATACCTCACCCCTGCACCCCTCTCCTAATTAGGAGAGGGGGGATTAAAGGGGTGAGGTATAGCTAGTTTGCTCTTGCTCCAGACAGGGTTTACCACGACATTCCGATCACTCGGAAGCGAAGATTGTAGCCATTTATCTCGAGAACAAATAACACCAATCTACTTTTCACCTTTCTAATCGATAATCGAAAATCGATAATCGAAAATAGTATTGTCTCTGCGGCACTTTCCCTAGAGTTACCCCTGGTCGCCGTTAACGACTGTCTTTTTCCCAAGATCAAGTCTTGGGGGAGTCCAGACTTTCCTCCTCAATAAACCCAAAAAGTTTTTACTGAGGTAGCTATCCACTTACCTTGATATTAATAAAATTTAATGTACTATTTATTTGAAAAATA
>CAZTIC010000061.1:0-6513 GCA_964613625.1 uncultured Gammaproteobacteria bacterium
TATTTTGAAGCAAGAAAAAAAGAATGAATTTGAAAGTAGGAAAAAAGCCAAACAAACTGAGCTAGAAAAAGTAAGTAAATTAGAAGAGAGTTCAATATCTTTGAACGATGCAGTAAAAATGAAGCCAGTTGAGTTTACAAAAAAAGAAAACAAACCAAGAATTATTAAAGATTCTAGCAATTCGGGAGATATTAAAGAAGGAGAAGAGGTTATTTTTTAAGCAAAGCAATTAATACTTTTTTGAAATTATCCTGAATCATATCGGGATATTTTTAGATAAAAATATGATATCTGATTCAATATTAAGTTTGGATAATGCAATTACTTTCAATGTATATATAAATGAATATCCAGTATTTATGGTGTTTTGGAATTTATTCTTAGTAATAATTCCTTTTTTGTTGTTTTTTTATTTAAAAGATTATAAAAAGAAAACCAAATTTAAAAAGAAAGGTCAAAAGTATTTTGGTATCTTGGTTTTTTTGCTTTGGTTAATTTTTATACCAAATACTGCTTATATAATTACAGATATGAGACACATATCATATTATTGTCCGTTTGGATCGTATCTAAAGATTTGCGTAAATAATGCCTGGATGATAATGTTTTTCTTTATATACGCGATAATTGGTTGGATTAGTTTTGTTTATTTACTTAGAGAAATGAAGGAGTTTATTGGCAATATATACAATAAAATATATTCAAATATTTTTATTGGATTAATGATTCCCTTGGTGTCGCTAGGTGTATTGTTAGGTCTTTTGAATAGATGGAATAGTTGGGATTTATTTATTTATCCGATTGATATAATCCGATCATCTTTAATATATTTTTCAGATTTTTATTATTTTAGAAATTGGTTAATATTTACAATTGGTTTTTATATATTATATTTTATTGGTACAAAAATATTTAAAGGTATCAAATTTAAATAAACCCCTCTCTATCTATTCGGGAGACCTGCCTGCCGGACAGGCAGGGGGTCGGGGCGAGGTATTATGGATTATTTAAAAATAGGAAAATATTCTGATTTAACTGGTAGGAATCGAAAATTTTATCGCATTTTAGAGATGTTGGTTGGTGTTTTGTCGTGGGGAACTTTATTTTCTTTATTGATTTTTTCTTATTTTAAACCTATTTGGGTAGCATGCTTTATAATCGCTTTTGATATTTATTGGTTGCTCTTGGTTTTTTATTTAGGAATTCATTTAATTTCTTCTTATCTGAAGTTAAAAAATAATGTTAAAATAAATTGGGAAGAAAAATGTAGAAATCTCAGAGACAATATTTCTAATCTTCCTGACGATTCATTGGCTGTCAAAAATATCGAATGGGAAGAAATAACTCAGTTAATAATTTTCCCTACTTATGGTGAGAGCTTGGAAGTGATTCGTCCAAGTATTCGAGCATTGCTAAATGATGGCTATCCAAGTAAAAAAATGATATTGGTTTTTGCGATTGAAGAAAGAGAGGGTGAGGAAGCAGCGAAAAAAGCCAGAATAATAAAAGAAGAGTTTGGTGATAAATTTGATGATTTTTTAGTAACAATTCATCCTGATAATATTGCTGGAGAGTTGAAAGGCAAAGGCGCTAATCAACATTGGGCGGCTAAGCAAGTTCAAAAAGAAATAATAGATCCAAGAGGTATAGATTATAACAAAATCTTGGTTAGTGTTTTTGATATGGATACAGAAGTTGTACCCGGTTATTTTTTTGCTTTGACTTATAAATTTTTCACAGTTTCAAATCCATATAGAGCCAGTTATCAACCAGTTCCTTTTTATCATAATAATATTTGGGAGGCGCCTTTTTTTGCGCGTGTCGCTGCTTCGTCAAACACTTTTTGGCAGATGATGCAACAAATAAGAGAGGAGAAGCTAGCCACCTATTCATCTCATTCTATGCCCTGGAAAGCCTTAGTTGATATTGGTTTTTGGTCTACAAATATGGTTAGTGAGGACTCTAGAATAACTTGGCATTGTTATTGTTTTTATAATGGAGATTACCGAGTGGAACCGCTTCATTTTCCTGTTTCTATGGATGTGACTCAGGATCAGAGTTTCTTGCAAACTGTCACGAGTCTTTACAAGCAACAAAGACGTTGGGGTTGGGGAGCAGAGAATGTACCGTATTTGATTTTTAATTTCATTAAAAGGTGGAAGGATATGCCAAAGAAGAAAACTTTCGGAAAAATATTTATTCAAATTTATGGATTTCATTCTTGGGCAACTAATGCTTTGATAATAGGAGTAATCGGATGGATGCCTATGATTTTGGGAGGAGACAAATTTAATTCTATGGTGTTGTCTAGCAATTTGCCAGTTGTAACTAGGTCTTTGATGAGTTTCGCTATGATGGGATTAGTTTTGTCAGCTATTATTTCAACCTTACTTTTACCTAAAAAGCCTAAAAAATATGGAATTGGTAAATATTTTATAATGTTATTTCAGTGGTTAATTTTACCTTTTAGTATTATTATATTTGGCGCGATTCCTGGACTAGAGGCTCAAACTAGATTAATGTTCGGAAAACATTTAGGTTTTTGGGTTACACCGAAGGCGAGGAAGTAGGCATATCTCACTCTTCGCTATTGCTCTTTCCCTCTCCTAATTAGTCTGCTTGCCGCCTGCCTGCCGGTAGGCAGGGTAGGCAGGGAGAGGGGGTTAGAGGGTGAGGTGTATAAATAATATCTCGGTAAACACCGAGATATTTTATTTTTAAAAATAATTTTCCATCCCCCCCCCAATGTGTTATAATAAACTCATAATGTGTATAAGTTTTGTAAGAAAATTATATCTATTTTACTATGGTTATTAATAACCTAGTTTTTGATATATAATAATAAATTTTTAATAGTTTCCCCTCTCCTAGACAGGAGAGGGATAGGGTGAGGTTGAAAAATATCACAACATAATTTAACCTTCATTACCCCTCACCCCAACCCTCTCCCGGCTGGGAGAGGGGGGTAAAACAATATAACAATTGAACAATATAACAATAATAAATAAGCAATTCAAAACAAATAAAATTAATAATAAAATATTATGAAACAAGAAAAACAAGAGAAGAATAAAACAAAGAAAAGATACAAAAGAGAACTGATCCTACCCCTCTATTTTGGTTGGGAATTAGTTCTGAGAAAAGTATCTAATCTCAAACAACACATAGTAGGTCCATTTAAAGAGTATTGGCAGTATATATCTGTTGTTTTTTTATTAATAATTATTGTTAGTACTGGATTGATAATAAATAAAAATTATACCGCTTTTGGTGCTACCTACGGTTGGGTGCAATCAACTTGGAGTGGAGGAGCCAGTACTATTGCTGTGGCTACTCACACCGACAATCAATCAAATTGGACAAAGTATTATTCTGCGGATGATAATATATCCACGTCTAGTGATCAATTGACTTTAAGTTCGGGGAGTTCGGAGGTGGAGGATACAGAGACGACGGATTTTGATGGTGGGACTTGGAACACAGATACAAATAGTGCTTCTTGTATTACATCAAACACAAGTGGAGATCAGATGACGGGATCAAATGCTTGCTATGACGCTTCTAGCGTTTCTCCTTCTTGCGGAGACTTTTTGATTTTACCAACAGATATGAGTGGTACGGCTAATTGGGCAACGGCCATGAGTTATTGCGAAAATCTTTGTCCGACTTGCGAATTGCCAAATTCAACAGAATTAGTTTGCATGTGCACTAACAAAACCAGTTTTGGAAATAATTTCATAGCCTCCCTCTATTGGTCGGCTACCGGGTACGGTAGCACCAGCGCTTACCTCGTTGGTTTCAGTGATTGCCCGTCGGCCAACAGCGGCGTCAAGACCAATGCCTACCTTGTGCGGTGCGTCAGACGGTGATAGGAGGATTTGGAATTAGGCATTGGATAATTTGGTCTTCAATGAAAGGATAATGATGCAAGTAAAGTCAAAATTTTATGAGGAAAAATAAAGAAGGGAGTTTTCCGCCGTGAGGCGGTCGCAAGAAAATAAAAGAAAATAAAAGAAAGCTGTTTTCCGCCAGAATTTGTAAAATTAATTTTTGTCTCAAAAATAATTTCACAAAGAGATCGCGGTTGAAACCTATCACGCCTCTTGTCACTTTTTGAAAAACAAAAAGTATTGACAGTCAGATTATCTTTTTTTCAAAAAAATCAGATAATCGGAGAAAAGTCCCAGTGCAAGAGAAAAATTTCATAGCCTCCAACTATTGGTCGGCTACCGAGAACAATAGCACCAACGCTTACAACGTTAATTTCAGTGATTGCTCGACGAACAACAACAACAAGACCAATGCCAACAATGTGCGGTGCGTCAGACGGAAATCAATTTCAACTAGTGTTTGCGGAAAATAGCTTTCAATTAAATTTTATGAGCAAAAAACCAGAAGCGCCAATATATCTAAAACTATATATATTAATCAAAGAATTAGACAAAATGATTAGAGATTTTCCCAAGCATCAAAAATATACTTTGGGAAACCAAACGCTAGAATTGGCTTGGAACTGCATTGATTTGGTGATAGAAGCTAATAATGCCGTTTTCTACCAAAAAAAGCATAAGATTTCGCAGTTGAGTGATTGTTTTGACAAATTGAAAATTCGCCTCCGAATGTCCCAAGAATTAGGCTTGATTTCTGTCGGACAATTTACTCACATTCAAAGTCAGTATATGCAAGAATCAGGGGAGATGATTGGTGGCTGGTGGAAATGGTCACTGGATCCTAAGAATAATTTTTAAATTAAAAATTAGGATTTATTTATAAAATTAAAATTTATAAAATTACAAAATTAATACCAACATGAGCATATTTAGCCTAGAAAATTTGTACAAAGCCTATCTGGATTGTCGAGAAAACAAAAGGAAAACTGCTAATGCGGTCAAGTTTGAATATAATTTAGAAGAAAATTTGATGAAATTGCAAAAAGAATTGGCAGATGGAACATATCAACCTGGGAGATCAATTTGTTTCGCGGTGTCCGAGCCAACACCCAGAGAAATTTTTGCGGCTGATTTTCGCGATAGAGTTGTTCATCATTTGTTAGTGCGAGAAATAAATGAAATTGGAGAGAGAAATTTCATTTTCGATTCCTATGCTTGCCGAAAAGAAAAAGGAACGCACAAAGCAGTATCGAAACTAAGAACATTCATCAGAAAAGCAACGGAAAATTTCAGAAAAGATTGCTATTACGCTCAGCTGGATATCTCGGGATTTTTTATGTCAATTGACAAAAATATTTTATATGAAATTTTTGAAAAAATGATTGTGAAACAAAAAAAGAATCAAAAGTGGAAAAAAGAAGTCTTGCAATTGGGGAAAATAATAATATTCCATGACCCAACTGAAAATTATATTGTCAAAGGCGATCAAAAACTTTTGGAAAACATTCCGCAAAGAAAATCACTTTTTTATGCAGGGCAAAGAAAAGGTTTGCCGATTGGTAACTATTCCTCCCAGTTTTTTGGTAATCTATATTTAAACGAATTGGATCAATTTGTGAAAAGAAAATTAAAGGTAAAATATTATCTCCGTTATGTAGATGATTTTATCTTATTAAACAAAAGCAAAGGATTGCTGGAAAAACAAAAATTTGAGATTGAAACTTTTTTGAAACAGAAATTAAATTTGGATTTTAGTGAAAATAAATGTAAAATTAGAAGTGTGAAAAGCGGAATTGATTTTCTGGGATATTTTATCAAACCAAACTATGTTTTAGTCAGAAAAAGAGTGGTAAAAAGTTTTAAAAATAAGGTCAGAGAAATAGGCAAGCTGGTTTTTGAAAATGGGAAAGGGCTAAAAAACAAAAAACAATTAGAACGAGATGTTTGTGTGATTAATTCGTATGGAGGGCATTTCAAATATGCCAATAGCTATAATTTGAAAAAAGAAATTTTGAGCAGATTATTGGAAAAAAGAGCGGAATTTTGTTTATTGAGAGATTTTAGGGTGATTGGATTGAAAAAGGAATAGATTTTTTGATTAAATTCATGCATTGTAACGCAGTAATTTAGATGAATTGTTGATAAAGTACTCAAATTATAGGTAATTAGGTTAATCCATTCACCTAAAGAAGAATAATTATTATTTCAGTTAACATACTGACATAAATTATGAAAAATAAAAAAATTGAAATAAAAAATAAACTTATTGTTGTTAATTTATCAAAAAATGAAAATGATTATATTTCACTTACAGATATGGCCAAATTTAAAGGTCCAGAAACTGGTCTTATTATTTCTCATTGGCTCACTACCAAATATACCATTCAGTTTATGGGACTTTGGGAACAAATGTATAACAAGAATTTTAATGTTACGCAATTCCGTAACATTAAAAATGAAATTGGAACTAACGGATTTGTTGTTTCTTCTTCTATGTGGATAAAAAAGACTAATGCCATAGGAATACGTTCATCAGCCGGTCGATATGGCGGAGGAACTTTTGCTCATAAAGACATTGCTTTTGAATTTGCTACTTGGATTTCTCCAGAATTCAAATTATATC
>CAZTIC010000062.1:0-6218 GCA_964613625.1 uncultured Gammaproteobacteria bacterium
AAAAGGTAAGTTTGTAGATGTGTCTTTTTGTAATAATAATTAAGCTAAAATTAGTTGACAGTTAATGTCAGGTTTTATATAATTAATATAAGGATTTAGAGCTTCCTTTTTTGTTTTAATTAAAAATAATTTAGCTAATATTAAATAAAATATAATAATATGATAATAACTTGGTTGGGTCAATCTTGCTTCAAAATTCAAGATAAAATAGGGACAGATGGAGTTACAATAGTAACCGATCCGTTTGATAAAAAATATGGTTTAAAAGTGCCAAACTTTGAAGCTGATATTGTTACGGTGAGTCATAACCATGAAGATCATAATAACGTTAAAGCCCTGCGCGGTGCTCCTTTTGTTATAACTACAGCTGGAGAATATGACATAAAGAGCATCATGGTAGAAGGTGTTGAAGCTTATCATGATGAAAAGCAAGGTGCAGAGAGAGGGAAGAATATTATTTATAGAATAGAGATAGATGATATAACTATCGTTCATTTAGGTGACCTGGGTCATGTCTTGGATGATAAACAACTAGAGAAATTAGTAGGAGCTGATATTTTGTTGATACCAGTTGGTGGGAAATATACAATTGATGCTAAAAAAGCCGTGGAGGTTGTTTCTCAGGTTGAACCTAGAATGGTTATTCCAATGCACTACAAAATTCCTGGATTAAAACTTGATATCGAAGGCGTAGAAAAGTTTGTAAAAGAAATGGGAGTTAAGCCAACTGAAGAAGATAGATTAAAGATAAGTAAAAAAGACTTACCACAGGATGAAATGGAGTTAGTTGTTCTCAAAGTTGGAAAATAAATTATTAATATAATTTAGTATGCCTAGGAGGAAAAAAATTCAAAATAAAAAATCAAAAAGCAGGATTAATAAATCAGTTAAAAAAACGACCACTTCAAATAAGGCAGAGGATGAATTATTTGCAAAAGAAAGAATAGAAAAAGACAAGAGACTTATTATGTGGTCTGGGGTAACTTTTTTTATGGCGTTGATTCTTACTTTGTGGGTTTTTAATATGAAGACTGTTTTCAAAAGTGTTGAAGGCGAGAATGAACCGGCTGGTTTTGAATGGAGAGAAACGACTAATGAGCTGAGTAAGACAATAAATGAATTTAAAACAAATTGGAATGAAATAAAAGTAGAAAGTAATTTAAATAATACAGTTGATTCTGAAAATGCTTCTAGTAGCGAACTTACCAAGGACGAAATAGAAGAGTTGAAAATAAAAATCGAAGAATTGGAAATAAAATTAAATAACGAAGAAAAATAATTAGTTAAATAGAATATTATAATATGGCAAAGAAAGTTATAAAAAATAAGAAAGACAAACTGTCTGCCGGCAAGGCAGGAAAAGAAAAAGTTAAAGCTCCTAAAAAATCTTTTATTAAAAAAGAAGTTGCTTCGGCAAGCTCAGCACGGGCTAAATTAGCGAAAAAGAAGCTTAGTAAAAAAGAAGAAGTTATTATTCCAGAAGTGGTAAAATCTGATTCAAGCGGAGAAGATATTTCGACGGGCTCAGCACGGGCAGATATTCCAAGAAAAATAGTTAATGGTCAAGAAAAAACAGAATACGGATTAGTTCAGGATCAACCAATTGTTGAAGAGATGAGCAAATCTTATTTAGATTATGCTATGAGTGTGATCGTTAGTCGTGCTTTACCAGATGTTCGAGACGGCATGAAGCCTGTTCATCGAAGAATTCTTTATGCTATGTGGAGTATTGGCTTGAAATCAAGTGCTAAATTTAGAAAATCAGCTAATGTGGTTGGTGAGGTTTTGGGTAAGTATCATCCTCATGGAGATACAGCCGTTTATGATTCAATGGTTCGTATGGCGCAATATTTTTCTATGCGTTATATGTTGGTTAAAGGTCAGGGAAACTTTGGCTCGATGGACGGGGATAATGCAGCGGCTATGCGTTATACCGAGGCTAAGATGTCTGCAATTTCCGAGGAAATTCTTTTTGATATTGAGAAAAATACAGTTGATTTTATACCAAATTATGATGGTTCACAAAAGGAGCCAAGAGTAATGCCTGCCAAGCTTCCAAATCTTCTTTTGAATGGAACTATGGGAATTGCGGTTGGTATGGCAACAAATATTCCTCCTCACAATCTAACAGAATTAATTAATGCTATTAATCTTTTAATCGAGAAGCCAGAAGCAACAGTCGAAGATTTGATGGAGCATGTTACTGGACCTGATTTTCCAACTGGCGGTGTTATTTATAATAAAAAAGATATTTTACAGGCTTATGCAACTGGTAGAGGCGGTATAGTAATGCGAGGCAGAGCTGAGATTCAAGAAAGAAAAAGTGGTACTTTTCAGATTGTTATTACAGAGGTACCATATCAGGTCAACAAGGCTAATTTGGTTGAGAAGATAGCTGATCTTGTTAAAAACAAAAAAATAGAAGGTATTAGAGACTTGCGTGATGAGTCAGATAAAGATGGAGTGAGAATAGTTGTAGTGCTCAAAAAAGATACATATCCAAAAAAGATTTTAAATAGCTTGTATAAGCATACACAACTTCAAGATACTTTTCATGTTAATATGTTAGCGCTTATTGATGGAATTCAGCCAAAAGTTTTGACATTGAAAATGGTTTTGGAGGAATATATAAAGCACAGAGAAGAAGTAGTAAAACGTCGAACTCAATATGAACTAGATAAGGCCAAGGCTAGAGCTCATATTCTAGAAGGCTTGATGATCGCTTTAAATAATATTGATGCGGTAATTAAAATTATAAAAGCTTCAAAAGACAAAGAAGTGGCGAAAGTTAGTTTGATGAAAAAATTTAAATTATCCGAAATTCAGTCTATCGCAATTCTAGAGATGAGACTGCAAAGCTTGGCTAACTTAGAAAGAATTAAAATAGACACCGAGCTAAAAGAGAAAAAGAAACTAATAAAAGAGTTTAATGCTATTTTGAAATCTGCTACTAGAATAAAAGGTATTATCAAAGAGGAGATAAATGGTATAAAAGAAAAATTTGGTGACGAAAGAAGAACTCAAGTAATTGCTCATGGCGTAAAAGATTTTAATATAGAAGATTTGGTTCCAAATGAAGAAGCATTTGTGATGATGACTAGAGATGGTTATATAAAGAGATTGACTCCTGATACTTTCAAAGTGCAAGCTCGTGGCGGAAAGGGTGTAATTGGTTTGACTACCAAAGAGGAAGATATGGTTGAATTTATGTTTACATCAATGACGCATACTGATATTCTTTTCTTCACTACCAAGGGTAGAGTTTTCCAATTGAAGGCTTATGAAATACCACAAACATCAAGAACCGCTAAAGGAACTCCGATTGTAAATTTTTTACAATTACCAGGAGAAGAAAAAATTACTTCAATATTGCCATTAGATAAAATTGGTGAAAGTAAATATTTATTCTTTGCTACTGAAAAAGGATTGGTAAAGAAAGTAAAACTAGAAGCTTTTGCGAACGTAAGACGTTCCGGATTGATTGCTATCAAAATCAAGGATGATGATAAGCTTATTTGGGCAAAGCCAACAAATGGAAAAGATCAGGTTCAGCTTATCACAGCTAATGGTCAAGCAATTAGATTCAAAGAAACTGATGTTCGAGATATGGGTAGAGGAGCAGCTGGAGTGCATGGTATGAGACTTAAGAAAGAAGACACGGTTGTTGGTATGGGAATATTTAAACCAGAGAAAGTTAAAAAACTTCAAGTTATGACAGTGATGGAACAAGGATTTGGTAAGCGAACAAACATGGATAGTTACAAAGTACAAAATAGAGGTGGCTCTGGTATAAGAACAGCCAAGGTAACAGCTAAGACTGGTCGAATAACTAATGCTTATATCATGAACGCTGAGGCAATGAAAGAAAAGGACTTGGTGATGATATCAGAAAAAGGACAAGTTATTAGAATACCTTTCAAAGCTGTTAATAAGTTAGGCAGAGATACGCAAGGCGTAAAGATTATGAGGTTCAAAGACAAGGATGATAAGGTGGCCTGTGTTACTTGGTTGTAGAATCAGTAAATAGTAAAATAGTAACCCGCCTACGCTAAATCTTCGGCGAGGCGAGAAAGTTAAAAAGGGTCCTTGTTCGGACCCTTTTTGTATGAATTATGTTAAGAATAGTTATAATTTTTATTTTAAGTATCATAAGTGTTTTCGGCATTATTAAATATACCAATGTTGATGACTTTGGTTTGATTAATTATTATATAGATAGAGATAGAGATAATGATAGTAATGAAACAATAAAGAGAGAGAAAGTAAAAGAGAGTGGTGTTATTGAAATTAAACTCTCCCACACTGAAGCTTTGGTGGACAAGGAAGAAAATATTATTGAAAAGCGTATTATATATAATGAGGTTCCATTTACATCTCAGGCTCCATATGGCGAATGGGATGATGCTAGGCAACAGAATGGATGTGAGGAGGCGGTTAGTTTAATGGCGGCATATTGGGCACTAGGGAAGAAGTTGGACAATAATATTGCTAAAAAAGAAATTTTAAATGTTTCTGGATATCAGGAAAAAAATTATAATAATTATGTCGATACATCAGTTGAAGATACGGCTAAAATAATTTTAGGAGAATATTTTGATTATAATAATGTGGAAGTAAAGATTGTTGATATTATAGAAGATATTATTAACGAATTGGAAAATGGTTATCTTATTATAGCTCCTACTAATGGCGTGTTATTAAAAAATCCATATTATACTCCTCCTGGACCAGAGAGACATAATATATTAATAATCGGTTATGATTACGAAACGAAAGAATTTATTACTAATGATCCCGGGACAAAGCGAGGAAAGGATTTTAGATACAATGAGGATGTTTTATATAACGCAATTTGTGATTATCCAACAGGAGATCATTTGCTGATTGTAGAGGATGTTAGGAGGGTGATAGTGATAAGAAAATGATTATTTTTCTCCATTTAAAAGATGAGTCTGTAATGGATTTTATTTTGAGTTCATCTTGCGTTAGGCGAAATTTTGGTAGCTATTCACTACCCCAAAAGAAAATTACCAAAAAGCCTAATTTTTATTGATATTTTTACATTTATTATAAAATTTATTAATACAATTAAAATTTTTATTGAAAACTTAAAAAAATAATGCAAAAGCAAAAGTTTTTAATGTTAATTTTTAGACTAATTACATTATACCTGTGACTTTTGCTTTATTATACCCAATTTCATGGTATTGACACAAAATAGATTTTTTGCTATAATAATAAGATAATTTTTAGCTTTCTTCGTGCATATTTAATTTGAAATATCCATAAAGAAAGCCAAAAAAATGGTTTTCCTCTTTGTCAATTTCGGCGAGGAGAAACGCTTAAGGAGGTTTGTCATGACGCGAAGAAATGTCACAGACGAAATGTATGGTCAGTTTCAGAGACGTTTAGATGAAGTTGCCCGGCGAGTGGACGAGGGTACAATTCCGTTCGAGGAGACAATGGACTCTCTCCAAAAGGTTATCGAGGGCAATAGCTTGCTCACCGAGATAACCATCGGAGACCGCACTTACGAGATCCTCGGCTTTCTGCGAGGAGAAGAAACGTTAGTGGTCGGCTACACTATGGTCGACCGAGCCAAAGAGATGAACGCACATCTCGGACAGGACGACGGGGAATACATCTTGAAACATCAGGACGAGATTCCCGCTAGCCTGCGAGGTAAAGTGGTGTTCGTTTTTACGGACTGGCGTCATCCCGATAGTCCCGAGCGCGTCTATTGCGTTTACTGGCACGACGGCCGCTGGGTTCGGCATTGGAGTTGGCTCGACGACGATGGCTGGGTCGGTGATGTTCGATTTCTCCGTCGCAAGTAGGCACTTTTGGAGCCTCGTGTCCTTGGAACTGGAACTTTATCCCTTGGACACTTGGCAACTTGTCGCCGCAACAACAAAACCCCGCACGTTTTATGCTTTTAAGAAGCAGACGACGTGCGGGGTTCTTTATTTTGTGATATAATGAATTTGGAAAGTAGGCGAATCAGCTCACGGCTACGGTTTTGGGTGGTTGAAATCTGGGTAATGCAACAAGCGAGATTATTCAAGGCTACGGTTTTTGATAGAGTGCCGTTGCACTATTCCTAAAAATGAAAATACTTGGTGCAATATACTAGAGAGATAAAGTCTCCAAATAAAATACAGCTCGATTGAGTATTCAATGGGCGGTGATATAGACGGTTTATTGTATAATTTTTGGGG
>CAZTIC010000063.1:0-6213 GCA_964613625.1 uncultured Gammaproteobacteria bacterium
GCATCTACAATACTACCCATAGTAGGTAGAAACTTTTCTGCGTTTTCATTTAAATCTTTAATTAATTTTTCCCAACCAGTGAGTTCGGAAGGTATAGCAACTAATCTATCAACTTCTAATCCAGCAGCTTTTAGCTTTTCTTTTAATTCATCTACGTCTATTTTTAATAAATTAATTTCTTCTTTGGTTTTATCAGTATTTTTTCCTGATAGTGTTAATTCTAATTCTTTAACTCTTAATCCCCCAGCTATTACATCTCTACTTATTTTTGCTTTTTCAATAGCTGTTTTTCTCTTTATTTCAACCTCGCTATCACCTTCTTCTTTCCATCTTAAAATATCTTCAGCTAATTTTGTTTCAGCCGCAGCTTTTAATTTTTTAATTTCAGATTCTTTTAATTCTATTATATTATCTACAGAATTACCATTTATCTCTAAAAGTCTATTTAAATGTTCTTGATAATTTTTTTCTTTTTCTACCCTTATTGCTTCGATTTCAGTAGCATTACCTTTTACTAACCTTACTTCTTGATCTAAAACATCATTTTTATATTTAAGCCCAAGTTCAGAAAGTTTAGTTTCTTTTTCTTTGGTATCTTTTATTGATTCTAATTTAGATTTATCAAATTCAAACTGAGCTTTTAATAATTTTTTATTACCTACAACTTCTTTCTTTAACTCGTCTTGCTGTGATTTACCTTCTATATTTTCTATAGCTTTTTTATGTCTCCTAGCTTCTTGTTCAATTAGTTTATTATAAAGCTTTACTTCTTTTACAGTTTTTGTTTTATAATCCCTTAATAATTTTAATTTTTTTGTTTCATAATCAAAATTTTCATTTTCTAAAGCAATTTTTCTTTTAAGACTATTTTTTATTAGATTAGCCTCGTTTATATTAACCTTATGTGTAAGATTTAACATTTTAACCCGCTGCTCGTATGTAAGAGTACCAGTTTTGCTTATTTCGGATAGAAGTTTATCATGTAATTTTGTAATATCAACCAAGAGCTTTATCTGATCAGCTAAGTTTTGTTTTACTTTATCAGTATTAAACTTAGGCTCTTCTAATGTCATTTTATTTATTCTATCTATTTCGTGAGAAATATTATTAAAAACATCATCCCATGCACTTTCAAGAGCAACTGCTGCTGGCGTGCCTACTTTTTTATAATCCTTAACAAGGGTTTCAAATCCTAATGTGGTCTTTTTTAATAATTTTTGATAATCTATTTCATTTACTTGCTTTCCAACTCCACTTATAGCATTTTCTACCGCCTCTATTAATTTAGATAATGATTTAAGCCTTTTTTCTGATTTATCATCCAATTTAAAATTTATTGTGTTCTTAAAAGCATCTTTAAGTTTTTGAAGTTCTTTAGCCTCCTCCTCTAATAATTTTAATCTATTTTCTAATTCTTTTATAATAACCTTTGCGCCAATAGCACCTTTGTCTTTTATTAGATCATTTGAATCATCTAAAAATCTATTTAAATCTTCTATTGCTTTTTGTTCTGCCGTTTTTAAACCTTCAGTAATTTCTTTAATCATAATTCCAAAACCACCTACAACATCAGTAAAAAACCCACCCGAACTTTGAACTGTTAATACAAGCTCTTGCCATCTATTGTTTAATTTTTTGGCTTGATTAGCCAATGTTTCCATCTGAATAGCTGCCATTTCCTGAACTGAGTTAGTTCCTGTTAATTCATCTCTATAAGCACTTAAAGAATCAGCATTGTCAGTTAAAACTAAAGCTGCTGTTACAGCTCTTTTATTAAATATCTGAAGCATCTCACTCATAGTAACACCTTCAGTTTTAAGAACTTTTAACGCTCTAGTAAAATCATCAAAAGATTTTACTGTAAAACCAACTTTTTTAAATAACTTTCCATTTGCATCAGCCATTGCTAAAAAAATATTTCTTAACCCCGTACCAGCTAATGAGCCATATATTTGAGCATCTGCTAATTTACCTAAGGCTGCCGTAACACCTTCAATTTCAATACCCATACGTGCTGCAACTGGCGCAATATATTTTGTAGCCTCCCTAAATTTAGCAACATCTAAAGCTGAAGAGGTAAAACCCTTTGCCATTACATTTACTACACGCCCTGTTTCAGATGCAGCATATCCCATACCCCTAATAACAGATGCCACAAGAGTTGTTGTAGATGCTAAATCTTCACCAGTAGCAATTGCTAATTTTGAAATACCTTCAGTAGATTCTATAATCTCCTGTACTGAAAAACCTAATTTAGAAAGTTGTAATTGTAAGGCTGCTATTTCTTTTGGGGAAAAAATACCCGCGCCCCCCATTTTAATAGCACTTTTTGATAATAAATCAAATTCTTCAGTTGTAGCACCTGTGATTGCTCTAACCTTAGCCATTTGCAACTCGAAGTCCTTAATTATATCTATGGTGCTTTTTAATCCCCTAATAATAGCATACGCACCAAAAGTGGATAACATTACCCCTCTTAGCTGTCTAAATAACATACTTGATCTTTGTGTAGATGCAGATACTCTATTTTGAGAAACTGCTACTTTTTGATTAGATGCAGTAACTTGTCTATTAATAGAAGCGTTTTTTTTAAGTTCAGAATCTAATTTTTTTATAGACCTTCTTTCTTTATCTATAGCTTTAACATTTTTCTCTATAGCTTTAAGTTTCCTAACATCTTCTGTTGTATTGTACCCCTTTTTGGCTTTTTGCCTTTCAGCTATTAATCTTTGGAGAATAGTTAATTCATCGCGAAGTCTATTATTTAAATCCTGACTATTAGAGGTTAATTGTTTATATCCCCGACTACCAACATCCTGTAATTGTTTCTTAAAATTACCCGCAACAGTATTTAAACTCTGTAACTGTTGTTTTAAATTGACCAATTGGTCAACCATTGCTGTTAGTTCAACTTGTGGCATTTTATTTCTGTTTTTGTTTTTGTTTATTAGCTTGATTTTCGTAATTCACAACTAATAAAAAAAACTCATTAATATCCAATACTTGTAACTCAAAATAACTCAAAGCACCTTGAGAAGCTATCTTAGTCAACAAATCCGCCCAAAAAAGGTCAGATTTTATACATCTTTCTTTATAGAGTCTAATTCCTTCTTCACTTTTTCCATTAAAGTATTTTGAGAAATTTCCTCGTAAATTGGTATAAAGTCTGTTGCGAAATTTGCTGAAAAGCGAAAAAAATCAGCCATTGCGATCCCCTCCTTCTCCCAATCAGAAATCTTTTGCTCTGCAAAGGATTCATCCCATTGAGTTAAATCTTCGTCTTTAGTAACCATAAACAAAGTACAAGCTAATAAAGCTGGGTGTTGTTTATCCTCTAACTTACTACCAATCCCTTCCATTAAATTTAAAATGATATTCCAAGCCTCAATAGTTTTACCTTTATTAGCAAACTCTACGCAGTTTTTTAAGTCATCATAAATTTCCTTAAAAGATTTACCAAATGCAAAGTGATTTTCTAACTTCTCCCATTCCCTAAATCTCTTGATATTTAAAGTATTTTTTATAAAATACTCATTTCCGTTAGCCTTAAAAGACTTTGCATCAAGAGAAATGTGTTTTAATTCCTTATTCATTTATTATCCTTTTTGTTGTTTTTAATAATACTATTATAAAAATACCCATACCTATAAATAATAAGTGACTTACAAAATTATAAGTATCCCAATTAAAATATAAATATCCCCACAAAGATAACTGCCCTGCTACACAATAAGGACAATCACATAGTGGTTTTAATAAAAATTCATTTTTAATTACCTTATGTAACCATTTACACCACCAACCCAATACCTCTTTAGGTTCAGTTAATATTTCTGTATAAACCCATGCTAATACAGCTATTTGAAATGATAAAAATATTTGCTCTAAACTTAGCATACTGTCGGATCTAATTCTGTGTCATCTAAACATATTTTAGGCGTTCTAAAAGATACATTAAATGTTAATGAAAAACAATCATAGGGATATGTAACATATTGAGTTTCTTTTTCAAAAAATGTATATTTATTAAACATATCTTCTTTATTTTCATTTTGTCCTACATATTCTAAAACCATACCATTAAGATAGTTTGGTACATTTGGTAGAATTATTGGCATATTATGTAATATATCCAATATTAATCTACTAGGTTCTACCATATCTTGATCTATTAACTTATAATTAACCCATACAAGAAGTTTTATATTAACACTCCATTCAACATGATTAATCATATTTTTTTCAGCTATTGCGGGTTCGGCTTCAAAAAACAAAACACTCTTTTTCACACTAGTAGGCACTAATGATTTTAAATCACTATTATCACAAGCGGAAGATACATTCTTACAAGTAGGAATTATAATTTCAGTATCATTCAAACCTGCTGTTTTTGTAGCTTTTGCTAATCCACCTATAGTTTCTACCCATGTGATAGATGAAATTTCGTCTTTTAAAAGATTTGCTATTCTACTTATCATATACCATTCTTTTTCAAATAATCACTTATAAATTTATTAACCTTATTCCAAAACACACCTGTCTCATTTTTAGAAGGGCTTATAATAGAACTAGCTACCGTACCACGTCTTTTTTCAACACTATCATGCCCTGAAGCAATTTTATTAGCTTTATTATCATTAAACCCAATAACAACAGTTACCTTATTCGGTTCTGAAATAGTTTTTTCTGAATTTAAGTTAAAATTATTCCACATAGCACCTGTAAACTTGAAATTCTTATTAGAAGTGCCTAAACCAGCTTTTCTTCGTTTTGCTCTATGACTTTTACTTGTATAAGGTGAAAATGAGCCACCTGTTTCACTCTTACCAGAAATAGTCCTTTCTTTTATAGTTACCGAAAGTTTTTGAGCTTCCTGTTCCATAAAAGCAACAACCGCTGGATGTAAAGTATCCACAGTAACCTTAAAATTAGCTATATAATCAAAAAACTTGTCCATTATGATAAAATACCATCTACACCCATACTATGCTTACACATAAAACAATCATTGTTTGTTATATCTACATTATCAACTATGTAAGATAATAACCCTTCATATTTTTCTTCGTAAGTGTCAATATCCGCCCTTACTTGATCTTTGTTTGTTATAGTGTCAATATTTAACTGAGGGCTTCTTAAAATATCTTGTAATAGAAGCGAGGCAGCTTTATATCTTACAGTATGTGATAACACCATTGCTAAAGGATTAGCTTCAAAATCTAAGCTATCTTTACAAAGCAATTCACCTATTTTACACCTAAGAGTTATATCTAATATAAGCCCATACATTAAACAAGACGAAGTTCCATTAATATCAGATAAATCTGAAATATCTGACATATTAACACCCTCTACTGTTAAGTAATCACCCCATCCATAAGTTCTATTGGGAGCTTTACTTCTATAAAATGAATTACTTGTGTCGAAATTTTCGTTGTTTTTAGGATAAATAGTGCCATCTAGTTTGAATATTAAAAAATATTCCATATTATCAGCATAGCTATTCTCTAAAGGTAGTGTTATATTTATAATATCGTTTTCGGTCACACCAGCCGAAGTAGTTAAAGATACTGAATTAACTAATTCATTAAGATTATTATATATATATAAGGTAATAGCACCAACGCTATTCATTAATGTAGTAACTTTATTTAATACCAATTCCCCTGATACAATATTAGCACATTTTAGTCTTACTCCTACATAATTACCTGTAGTTAAAGTGTCTAATGTTTTAGTGTTTTTTTGTTTACCAATTTTACCATAAAACGGTTTTCTTCTTAAAGTATATTGAGAAGCCGCTAATCCATTAAAGTCTCCTTTAAAAGATAAAATAGCCTGATCTCTGGCATTACTAAAATAATTCCAAATATCGCTACCTGTTTCACAATTTAATAAAGATGAAATTCTTCTTAATCCAGATAATTCATCAAGATATAATCCAGAGTTGGATATTTTCGTAGGCACTGCCTCGTAACAAGCACATGCGGTTCTTGATAAACCTATAATATTATCAAAACAGTCTAAATTTATTGACATCTTTTTATTTTTTTTTAAATAATTATAGAGTAAAAGTACAACATAAAATACTCTTAAAAAATAACCATAAAAAAAAGCCTAACATTTATTTTGTTAGGCTTTTAATATTAGTTCAATTTAATGATTACGCTGGTGCGCCACAAATGAATGAAAGAACTCCTGTATTATGGTCGT
>CAZTIC010000064.1:0-5924 GCA_964613625.1 uncultured Gammaproteobacteria bacterium
GCGGGTATCGTATAGCGGCTATTATACCACCTTGCCAAGGTAGTGATAGGGGTTCGACTCCCCTTACCCGCTCATAACGAGAATAGCAGTCCCATTTGGGGCTGTTTTTGTTAGGTAAAACTAAAAAGTTTGACTACCATCTATTTTGGTTAAGATTGCTAATTTCACCTTTTCGAATCTTAAAATATTGACTTATTGTAAAAATCATATATAATATAATTATACTACTTCTGTTGCTTCGGTGGCAGAATGCGGGACTGCTTCGGCAGTCCTTGCTTTTTATCTAAAAATTTTTATGACTCAAACAAAAAAGGCCCGTGTTTACATCGATGGATTTAATTTATTTTATGGCACACTAAAAGGCGGTAAACATAAATGGCTAAATCTAGAAAAATTATGTAAATTTTATTATCCGAAATATGATATTATTAAAATTAACTATTTTACAGCATTAGTGAAAGAAAGAAAAGACGATAAAGAAAGTCCTATTAATCAACAAATCTATCTCAGAGCCTTGCAAACATTGCCGAGTTTTAAAAAGACACTAGGATCTTTTCAAGAGAATATTGTGAGAAGACCGCTGGTTTCTAAAAATAAAAAAGGAATTAGACAAAAAATACTCGTTTCATTCTATGATTTATTTGATAGAAAAATGCCACTAGCCGATGATGATAACTACCCAAAGCCACAATATGCTTTAATTAGAAAAACGGAAGAAAAAGGTTCTGATGTTAATCTAGGAATAAGCCTAGTAAGTGATGCTTATAAAAATGAATTTGATGTCGCAATAGTAATATCAAATGATTCTGATTTATCTGGAGTTCTAAGAATCGTTAAAAACGAATTAGGAAAAACAGTCGAAATTTTAAATCCTTATCCGACAACTAATAAAAAATTACAACGAGCATCTTCTAATATAAAATATATATTTAAAAAAGTTTTACCAAAACTACAATTTACTAACGAATTAACTGACAAGATTGGAAAATTTCATAAACCAAAAAGCTGGTAATCAACTTTTAAATAAACCTTTTCAACTTCCTCTAATAATTTGTCACTAAAATAGGTTTGACTACCATCTACTTCGGAGTTCATATATGAAAAAACTCCGATGTTGGCCGGAGTTTTTTAAAAGATTGATTTTTTTGATTTATTATTGTAGTATCTGTAATATAAAAGAAAGTAATTAAAATTTTATTTATGAGAAGAAAATGGAGAAAAGCAAAACCGAAACCAATTACAGATAATTTCTTGGCAAATGAAAGAATAACTGTGCCAGAAGTTTTTTTAATTGATAAAAATAATGATACGCAGAGTATAGTGCCTACTCAAGAAGCAATAGTAATGGCCAAAGAACTGGGGCAAGATTTGGTATTAGTTAATCCAAAAGGTGATCCGCCAGTAGCTAAAATTGTAGATCTTGGGCAATTGAAATACGAAAGAGACAAAAGAGCTCATAAGCAAAGGCTCCAACAGAAAAAAGTAGAAACAAAGAGCATTCGTTTGTCTGTCCGTATTAGTAAGCATGACTTCGATTTTCGCTTTAATCAGGCTAAAAAGTTTATTGAGAGAGGTGATAAGTTAAAAATCGAGCTTATTTTAAAAGGCAGGGAAAGACAGCATCCTGATAAAGCAGCTGATACAATACGTGAATTTGTGCGAACATTAGAGGAAGTTGAGGGCTTTAATATAACTAGAGAGCAAGCCTTGACAAAACAGGGCGCACGGTTTACAATAGTACTACTTAATAAAAATAATTAAGTTCAAATTCAGGGCTTGTAAACCTGTTTTTTGTTACTTAAATACCCTAGTATGCCAAAAATAAAAACTCATAAAGCAACTGCTAAGAGAGTTACTATAACAAAAAATAATAAGATTAAAAGGCGAAAAGCTGGTCAGGATCATTTTAATGCTAAAGAAAGTGGTAATGTTACTCGTGGAAAAAGAAGAGACACAAATATACATAAAAGCGACGTAAAGACTATCAAAAGTTTAATCCCATATAATTAATACTATTAGGAATCTTAAAGAACATCTCCTAAATATTTTACAACTATGTCTAGAGTAAAAAGAGGAACAACCCATGCTAAAAGAAGAAAGAAACTTTTAAAACAAGTTAAGGGTTATAAGTGGGGCAGAAAAAAGCTTCCAAAATTAGCTAAAGTAGCTCAAACTAAAGCTGGTGCCCACGCTTTTGTAGATAGAAAGAAGAACAAAAGAAACAGAAGAAGTCTTTGGCAGATTAAAATAAGTGCTTTTGTACGTGAAAATGATTTATCATATTCAAAGTTTATTGATATGATCAAAAAGAACGATATTGAAATTGATAGAAAGATATTTGCTGATTTAGCTGAAAATAATAAGAAAATTTTCTCAAATATTATTAAAGAAATTAAGAAATAATTCTCAAGATATAATATGTATTGGATTAAAATCTTACAAGCAGTTATAGCTATTATATTGATTGTAGTGATATTACTACAAAATAGAGGAGCTGGATCATCTGGTCTTTTTGGTGGAGTGGGAGGAGGCGTTTATTCTGTAAAGAGAGGGATGGAAAAAATCCTATTTTATGCTACAATTATATTATCAACACTTCTTATTTTAATATCATTAGCCATCATAGTAATATAATATATTATTTGTGAACTCTTTAAAAAGTAAAATTACTACTATTTTTAAAAACGCTAAAATATTTTTAGTTAATTTTTTGACGAAAATAATTCCTGGAAAAAAAGAAATTAATGAAAATAATATTTCTAGTCAAACTGAATTGGATAAAAAATTAATATATTCTCTATCTAAATCAAAAATACCTAATTTGAGACAGATAAAATATTTAAAAAGATATTTAAGTCCAAGAGAGAAATGGATTATGCGCATATCTTTTATAGTGATATTTTTTAGTCTATTATTTTTGGCTTATAATATTTATACAACTAAATTGCAATTGGTTCCTATCGAAGGCGGTAAATATGTCGAAGGCCTGATTGGATCACCAAAATATATAAACCCCCTTTATGCGCAAGCCAGTGATGTTGATAGTGATATGGAATATTTAGTTTTTTCTCGTTTATTCAAGAGAGATGTTGAGAGTAGTCTAAAAAACGATTTGGTAAAAAATTATTCTGTTAGTGATGATGGAAAAATTTATTCTTTTGAAATAAGAGACGATATTAAATGGCACACAGGTGAGAGTCTAACTGCGGATGATGTTATTTTTACATTTCATGCTATTAAAGATATTCAATATAACTCTCCTTTGAGAAGTAGTTTCTCTGGAGTTGATATAGAAAAAACAGGTGATTATGCTTTCAATTTTTTATTATCAGAGCCTTATGCTCCATTTTTAGAGTTATTAACATTCGGCATATTACCAGGAGATTTATGGTTTTCTTTTATGCCGGAATCTGCTAGTTTGGCAGAATTGAATTTGAAACCAATCGGGTCTGGACCTTACAAGTTTAAATCTTTAATAAAAGATAAGGCTGGCAGAATAAGGGAGATTAACTTGGTTTTAAATAATGATTATTACGGTGAGAAGCCATTGGTGGAAGAAGTTTCTTTTGTTTTCTTTGATAGTTTTGAGGAATCTATTCAAGCTTTGAATGATAATAAAATAAATGGTATTAGTTATTTGCCGCCGAATGCATCTGAAAGCTTGGTTTCAATAGATTCTTTACAGTTGCACAAGATGAATTTGCCTCAAGTTAATGCTTTGTTTTTTAATCAAGAAATTGAAATTTTGAAAAACAAAGAAATCAAGCAGGTCTTGGCGTATGCTATTAATAAAAATCAAATAATTTCCGATGATTTAAATGGTGAAGCCAGAATTGTTCAGGGACCAATACTTTCTAGTAGTTTTGCATATAATAATGAAATTAAAAAATACAATTTTGATATAGAGGAGGCAAAAAAAATACTAGATGAAGATGGTTGGGAGATTGAAAAGGTTTCTCAAGAAGACTTAGCGATAGCAGAAGAAAACAAAGAAAACGAAGATGAAGATCTAAAAGAGGACGCTTTGGAAAAATTACTTGTAGGTGAAGGGCAGTGGTTAAAAAAAGATGGTAAATATTTAGTTTTAAATTTAACTACAGTAGAGATTGATGAAAATATAAAAATTGCTAATCGAATTCAAGAATATTGGCAAAGCATAGGAGTTAAAACAAATTTAAATATCGTTTCTCCTGTTGAAATACAACCTGAAATTATTATCCCAAGAAAATATGATGTTTTATTATATGGGCAGATACTTGGGAATGATCCTGATTTATATGTATTTTGGCATTCATCTCAAGCTAGTGAAATTGGTTTAAATTTATCTAATTATGAAAATAAAGATTTAGACAAGATTTTGGAAGAGGCTAGATTGAGCTCTGACACAGAATTTCGCAAAGAAAAGTATTATGAGTTTCAAAAAATAATTCTTGATGACTTACCAGCTGTATTTTTATACTCTCCATATTACACCTATGTTCAAGATAAAAAAATTAAAGGTTTTGAAATAAAAAATATTTTGATGCCTCGAGATCGTTTCTCAAATATTTCTAATTGGTATATAAAGACCGGCAAAAGAATCGTCTGGTAAATATTTAAAAACAACAATTTTTCTCTTAAATATTTCTTTTAGATTATTAAATTAATCTAAAAAATCCTTATTTTTTAAAAAATAAGATTAAAAAATTAAATTTATTGAGTTTAGTGACAAAAAAAGACACGCTTTATAAATAAAAAAAATATGATAAAAAAATATAAATCCGCTATGACTTCTAATGCGAAGTCAACGCCAGCTCCAAGAGTTGTGCGCAGAGCGGTAAATAAAAATACAAACATAAAAACAAATACAAGAGCTAACATAAGACCAGTTGCAAATAAACCCATTGCGAATAGATATGTAAAACCTAGAACAGTAGTTGGTCCTAAAAATGATCGATTAAGAATTATGGTTTTGGGGGGCTTGGAAGAGGTTGGTCGAAACATGACTTTAATTGAGTATGAAAATGAAATTATAATTATTGATATGGGTTTACAGTTTCCAGAGGAAGATATGCCAGGGATTGACTATATAATTCCAAATATTGAGTACTTGGAAGGTAAATCTGATAAAATTAAGGGAGTTATAATTACTCATGGTCACATGGATCACATAGGTGGCATTCCTCATATATTGGGAAAAATTGGTAATCCGCCAATGTTTATGGGTAAACTAACTGCGGGGTTGGTAAATAAGAGATGTGAGCAATTTAGGACTTGTCCAAAGCCAGGTATCCAGATAATTGATGAAGCATCGAAAATTAAACTTGGAAAAAATTTTGATATAGAATTTTTACGTGTAAATCATTCTATTCCTGATTGTTTTGCAATTATTATCAATACTCCTATTGGAAAAGTTATTCATACTGGTGATTTTAAGATAGATTTTTCCCCAGTTAATGATAAGCCGGCTGACTTGAATAGAATAGCTCAAATTGGAGCCGAGGGAGTATTATTTCTTATGTCAGATTCTACTGACGCAACAAGTCCTGGTTATCAAAAATCAGAATCTGCAATTGGTGAAGAAATAGATACTTTATTCGAAGATCTAAAAGGTAGAATTATAATTGGAACATTTGCCTCTCAATTGAGTCGTATACAAAAATTATTTGATTTATCTGCTAAATACGGAAGAAAGATTTATCTGCAAGGAAGGTCAATGAATGACAATGTAGAAATAGCTCATCAAATTGGTTATTTAAAGTTTGACTCAAAAATATTAATTCGTGATATTGATTTAAAAAAGTTACCAGACAACAAGATTGTTATTTTGGGGACCGGAGCACAAGGCGAAAGTAATGCTTTTTTAATGAGGGTAGTTACTGGCGAGCATAAAACAATTAGAATTAAAAAAGATGATACTGTAATATTTTCTTCCTCTGTTATTC
>CAZTIC010000065.1:0-5715 GCA_964613625.1 uncultured Gammaproteobacteria bacterium
CTCTTGTAATGTAATGCCACAAATTAAAATTAAAGATAATTGGGGTTGGTGTAATAATGGGGTTACTAATGATCCATGTCCAAGTGGCGGATATCAGTCAGGCAATGTGATTACTGTTGAGAAATAAGTTTATGTTATAGGTATAATAACACCTCACCCCGACACCCTGCCTACCGGCAGGCAGGTCTCTTGATTAGGAGAGGGAGATAATATGATAAAATATGGCAGATATAGATACACAAGAACAAGAAGAGGAACAAGCTATGACGCTAAGGCAGAGGATGGTTCAGGCAAAGAAAGAAAAAGAAAAAGAAGCTTCGAAGAATAAAGCTACAGAGCCAATGAGGAGGGGAACAGGAATGTTATTGAAATGGGCGTGGATAAATTTGCTCCCGAGTTTGGGTTTGACAATTATATATATAAATATGCACGTCTTTCTTCGATTAGTTTTTCCAAAAGCATTTTGTAAGCTAGGAGAGGAATGGATGCCGAAAAAAGTAGCTTCCCACAGCAGTAAAAATATCGCCGGTACAGCTTTTGGTATAGTAGAGGTTATGGGGTTGATATTGTTGGATATAATTGCATTTTTTATTATTATGTCAGTCGTTGCTGTTATAGTATGGTTAGTAGATAATGTGATTGTTACAATTTTAGATGGTGGCGTTAAAGCATATAATTGGGTTTTTGAATAATATTTATGAACAAGAATAAATATAAACAATTAATAATTTTTATCTCCCTATTAATTTTAGTAGGTGTTTTTGGTATTACAAAAATTACTTATGCTGGACCTATTGATTGGGTTGTTGGATCTTTATTAGGTTTGATTTCACAACTTGTTCTTTTTGTGTGTGGTATGGTTTTAAGCCTAACGATTACAGGTATCGTAGCGATTTCTAAATACAATAATTTTGTTAATGAACAAGTAATTATTAATGCTTGGGCAATTGTAAGAGATTTTTGTAATATGTTTTTTGTTCTTATTTTTCTTGTTATTGCTTTCGCTACTATACTTCGAGTCGAGTCATATCAACTCAAAAAAGTTTTACCAAAGCTTATCATAATGGCTGTACTTATAAATTTTTCCAAAACTATTTGTGGATTGATGATAGATTTTTCTCAGGTAATTATGATTACCTTTGTTAATGCTTTTGGTACTGGTAATGGAGCTAGTTTTATTGATTCTTTGCAAATTAATAAATTTTTAGCAATTACAGATAGCACTACAGATGCGACGAAACAAGTTAAAGATTTTTTTGCTGGAGAAAAAGATGTTAATTTGACTAGTGTAGTCGGAGCTTATATGTTGGCGATTGCTTTTATGTTGGTTGCTACTATAACTTTGCTTGCTATCTTGGTGGTATTTTTAATGAGAATGATAATGCTTTGGATATATATAGTGTTATCTCCTTTAGCATTTTTGCTTTCAGCTTTTCCACAAGGAGCGAAATATGCTTCGCAATATTGGGGGGAGTTTACTAAGTATCTTATAAATGGACCAGTTCTTGCTTTTTTTGTATGGCTGGCTTTAATGACAGCGCAATCTATAGATGATTTTGGGTCAGGTGGTTATTTTATTGGAGGTGATGATTTTATTCCAGGTGGTGATGCATCTATAATTGCTATTACTGAAACTCAAAGTTTTTTAGGATTTATTATTGCAATAGGAATGCTTGTGGGTGGACTCATGGTATCTCAACAAATCGGTGGAATAGGTTCTGCTTGGGGAGCGGGTATGGTGAAGAACTTGGGAAGTACGGCTGGGAATTGGGCGAAGAGGGGGGCTTTGTTATCAGCTAAGGGTGGATTGGGATTGGGTGCGTGGGGTGCTAGAAAACTTAAAGCAGGGAAATTGGGTGCGTGGGGGAAGGGGCTTGAATTAAATCCAATGAATTATTATCGTGGAATTCAAACAGCGCTGGAAAAAGGTAAAAGAGATGAGATTATTGAGGGTACAGCAGCATCAGCAGAATCTTGGAAAGATGGAGGAGTGATGGGGCTTGTTAAGGGATTGGGTGCTTCGAGGGATGCAGCTGAGTCAATGGCCAAGGGGATTCTTTGGAATAAAGGTCTTGGTGTAGCTAAAAAAGTTGTTAAAAGTAAGGGTATAAGAGAGAAAATAGAAGCGGCAGAAAAAGAAGTAGAAACAGCTGAAGACAACGATGATGTAGATGCATGGGAAGCAGCTAATAAAAACCTGGAAACTCTTCGTGAAAAACATAAAGAAGATTTGCAAGTACCGTTTGCTTATTATGCTAATCAAGATATGATGGCACTAACTAATGAAGAAAAACAAAAATTAGGAGACAATGACAATGAAGACGTGTTAGTTGATGCAATGCATAGCGGTATGAACAGAGGTGATAAGCAAGCTGCTATGTCTACGTTCCTACATATGGCTTCGGTTGGTCACAGTAATGAAGTTTTGGAAAAAACCAAAGCAAAGAGAGATGTTTATAATGATAAAGGAGAGGTTGTGACCGCGGCAGGTCAGAATTTTATAGCAAATAATGCAGGTCTGAAAGCATTTGTAGAGCAGTATATGATAGAAGGTTTAAAAATGGGTAAACAAGAAGCATTTACATATGTTAGTCAGTTTAGTACTCTGGCAAAAAAAGCAAAGCATTTCAATTTGGCTGAAGCTATAGGCTTGAAGGATGGAAAATTATTTCATCGTAGTGATGCAGATCAATCTGCAAGGGCAAATGGTGAAATAGCGAAATTGGACAGTGAAAGAGTGGCTAGAGATCTAAATAGACTTGGTAATGGCGGTGAGATCCAAACAACACATAATGGCGAAACTGACAGAGTGATGGTTTTGGATGCATTGTCAGAAAAGAATTTTATTAAGTTTGCAGGAACTTATAATATGGAATTTAATAAACGTAAAAGAGCAAATACTAATTTTTCTACTAATGCTTTTAAAAATTTTGCAGTGTCTCAAAATCAAACAGACGATGATCTTAAGGGCTTGCCAATGAAATTAAAAAATTATCTTGATATTGCTAAGGGTTATGAAGGTCAAACATTTACCACAGAGGATGGTAAGAATAAAACCTATGTTCAATTAGCATTAGATATGTTAGCTACTGGTAAAGAAAAGTATTATTCTCAAAGAACTAGTGAAATAATGGAAGAGAAGATGGAGTCTAAAAGAAATATAATGTTGGACAAACTGGAGAAAGAGAGAAAGAAGATGGAAAAAATACTTGATAAAGAGGCAGAGCTTGCCAATTATACACCATTAAGTCAAGATGAAACTCAGTTGACGGAAAAAGAAAAGAAAAAAGAAAAGAAAAAATAAATGACTACTTTTTAAAAAAATATTAGAGGCGAAAAAAATAACATTATATTATGAAAATAAATATTGAAAAACTTACCAATAGTGAATACTTTCAAAAAATTAAGGAAGAAGTCGATATTGTTATTTTTGAAGATAGATTTTTGGAGGCTTTTAGACTAGCAAGGGACTTGGAAAAAGCATTAATTACTAAAAAAGAAATAAAAAATAGTAATAAAATTCTTTATAATGAGTATTGGAAGATTATTGATATGTTAAAATGGATTGGGGTGCAGATTGTAACTCCAGAAGGATTGAGAGAGTTACTCGAGTATAAGTTTACAAAAATTTATAAAATTCCAGATCTCAATTATACAGAGCTTTGGAGAAAGATAAGTGTAGTACTTTTGGGGGTGCTGATATTGGACAAGAGAGATGAAGTAAAAGTAAATCTTAGAAAAGCACTTTTAGACAATAAAGAATTTGTTACTAAATCTGATATTTTAGTTAATGGTATCGTAGTTAAGCCTACGGTTGGTAACTGGTTAAAAGATTATAATATTTTACTTGGGATAGCAGTGGTAGAAAAAATAAAAAGAACTCAGTATTTAACAAATAGCAAAAATATTAATAAGGTAAGTCAGGAGGAAAGAAAAAAGTTGAGGTTGTTATTTGATCTTTATGAAAGATTGAAGAAATCATCTTATACTCTTGAAGGACTAGAAGAGGAAATACCGATTGATGAGCCAGGGTTTACAGGAATTGTAAAAGAGGGAGTGTTTGAGCCATTTAAAGAAAGTGTTGAAGACAAGAAGATGAAAAAAATAAATAATGAAGATAATAATCAGATAGAAGAGTTAAAAAAAATGGTAGATCAATATCCAGAGGGATCTTTGGAGCGTATGGCAGTAGAGGAGGAATTAAATAAGTTAAAATCAGCAAACAAATAGATTTATGAAAGAAAAAAAGATATTAGTTTCTGGCTCCTTAGCTTATGATAGAATAATGGATTTCCCAGGACGATTTAAGGATCATATATTACCAGATCAGATCCATATATTAAATGTTTGTTTTAGTATTGATAGTTTGAGTGAAAGTTATGGTGGGACAGCTGGCAATATCGCATATAATTTATCTTTACTAAAAGAAGAGCCTGTTGTGCTTGGAGTTGTGGGGGATGATTTTACTGATTATAAAGAAAACTTAATAAAAAATAAAATAAATATAACTCTCGTAAAAGAATTTAAGGACAGTAAAACTGCTAGTGCTTACATTATTACTGATAAAGATGATAATCAAATAACGGGTTTTTATCCCGGTCCTCAAAATATAAAATACGCTGAAATTGTCAATAAACAAAAAAAGGTTGATATAGCAATGATAGCTCCGGAAAATCACCAGAGGATGTTGTGTTACGCTGAGATTTACAAAAGAAATAATATTAAATATATATTTGATCCTGGTCAGCAGACAGCTGGGCTTACTGGAGCACAAATCAAAAAAGCAATAAATGGTGCCGAGGTGTTAATTGGTAATGATTACGAAATTAAACTAATATTAAATAAGTTAAAAATAACATTAGACAAATTATCAAAATCAGTTAAAATACTAATAATAACTAAAGGATCAGAGGGTTCGGAAATATATTTAGAAGGAAAGAAGATTAAAATAAAACCAATGAAAGCAAAAACAATAAAAGATCCAACTGGTGCAGGTGATGCTTATAGAGCAGGGCTTATCAAAGGAATAGTTTCAGGGTTGGATTTAGAATCGGTTGGCAGATTAGCTTCGACAGTTGCAGTTTACGCTGTAGAGAAATATGGAACGCAGAAGCATAAATTTAGTTTGAAGCAGGTTCGGGAGAGATATCAGAAGAATTATGGAGAGGATGTTGGGATTTAATTTTTTTTTATGTCTTCCCGGACGCGAAGCGATCCGGGATCCAGGGTTAGTCCGTACGAACATGGACTGTCTATTTACTTTTTGAGGCCAAAAAGTAACAAAAAGCCCTGGGGTTCCTTCGCCAGCTGGCGGATTAGCTATGGCGCCAATTGTTATTAAATTGCGTCTAGCAGGGGCGCTAACTTCCACCCCAGACCCCATAATTGTTTTAAAACCATTATTGTATATTTTAAGTTGACATAGCTTATTGGTTCACCCAGAATTTAGATAGTATTAAATAATATTTGTAGATAATTCACACACCCCTCCCAACATCCTCTTAATCCGCCAGCTGGCGGAAGGGGAGGGGTAGAAAAATATTCCCCTCCTTGCCAAGGAGGGGCTAGGGGAGGTAGGTTGTTGATAGTGCTAATTAAAAAAAATAGTAAATAATTAAAATAAAAAATATTCTATGAAATACGATATTAAAAATATAAAATTAGCATCAGAGGGGAAGAAAAGAATTGAATGGGCATCGCAAGATATGCCTGTTT
>CAZTIC010000066.1:0-5698 GCA_964613625.1 uncultured Gammaproteobacteria bacterium
TAAAAACAAAATACCAACTGTTTTATTGATTTTTTTATAATAGTTTGGTTATGTGCCGTTTCTCATTAGAACATGGTATAGCCTTTGTTATCGATTGGATTTTGGAGTTCGTCTATCATCCTTAAACCTTTTTTATTAACGGTTGAGTTCACCTGCGGCTGGAGCGCCAGCGGAAAAATGCCAGGTGCAACGATTTATTATGTGGCGTCAACAAACACCTTCTCATTTAAACTGTTAAAATAGCTACAATTTGTTTGATATTTCTATTTTCAATTTGGGAGATATGTATTCTGTTAAGCTTAATATCAGTTTCGATAACATCAGCCCTTCAGTTGCCCCCAATCTATCTTCCGATATGCAATAATAAGCGAAAATAGCCAGCAACCTTGCGTAATCTTCTTCTTTGAATACTGACAAGAAACTCCTCAAGAAGCATCTTTCCTTTTCTGCCCATAATTGCATCTGACTTGAGATAATTATATGAGATGGTTGACCATAATATCTAAAGTGAATCCCATCTATGATGGCAGAAGCTATATCAGAGTCCTGGTGAAACAATCCTGAATTTAAGCATAGATATAGATCATAGAAATAATGAACCAAATAATCATTTGCTTTATATGAGCTTTTTTCTTCAAATTGTTTCGCGGTAGCCATTGCAGCGCTATTAAGGATGTCAGCTATTTCTGAAAACTTATCTATTTTCAAGGAATACTTATTTTCAAGATAGCTAAATGGGGGATTTGCATTGTTGTCTACAAAGACTTTATGAGCATTTTGGAGCGTATTGAACGATAGTGTTTTTTCTTGTTTGTCTTTATTTGTCATAAAGAATTTTTTGAAGAATCCCATAATAATTCCTTTTGAATGAAATGTCACATAATTGACTCTTTTTCAGCCGCCGCGGCTGCGTCCACTGCAGCCCTTTGTTAGCCCACGCATTCTATTATTGATTACATTTTCCTAAATCATTTAGTAATTTATATAAATCATCCTCTGTTGATACTAAAGGAATTTCTGGTTTCTTAAAATGCTCTCTAATAATATTAAAAATATCATAACTTTGCATTATTAACTCTAAAAATTCGTCTGGTTTTATTTTTGCTTCCTTATATATTTTATTCGGAGTTAAATCATATTTTAAATGTGCATAATATTTATGCCGTAAGATCCTTACTTTTTCCCATATTTCAATTGCAGAATCAAATTTTTTATCAAGAATATTAAGTTCATCTTTCGTGAAACTATCATCATTTTTTGCTATTTTTATTAGCCTTTTTATATTGTAAGAATCTTTCCTTTTATCAAATATTTTATAAAGAGAAATTATTAGAGTTGTAAGATGAGAATGAATAACAGTTCGAAAATAAAGGTTATAATTATTAAGTATTCTTACATATTTAGGCCTATCGGGACCAACCAATATCCACCATGATTGATAGTTAAAATATGCAGTATTTAAAATGTAAAATAATTCATTATTGTTAGGTTCGATTAATTTTTTAATATCTGACATTTTATTACCATAGTTAAAGTGGGCTAACGCTAATTTAACCTGCTGCGACTTGAGAGAACAGGAATTCAAAAAACAAACAGAGTAACACAGACCAGCCAGACTCCAAAATCACGCCAGAGTAAAGCAGTCAGGTTGAAATTTTGGTTAGCTGGTTTCTAAAATGAATTTTAAATTTACTCAAAATTTGGATAATTTTTTTTAATTATTTTGGAATTAATTAAAAATTCACCAATTGACTTACCTAATACATAATAGCCTTTCGGATTTGGATGGCCATCATAACGAAAAAAATAATGATCATTTGTTTTGGATAAGTTTTTAAAAATGTCGGTCATTTCAAAATAGGGTATATTAAATTGATTAGCAATATTATTATATATTGTGTCTATATTATTATTTTTATATAAATATTCATTAATAATAAAATCTAAATTAGGATTTCTGATTACATTATGCCCTGTAAAACTATTTACAGGAATATTTATAAATATTAATTTACATTTATTTGCATTGCAAATTTCTTTCATATGACCAATATCTTCTTCCATTTTTTCTATTGCAAACTTTGTAGCTGGATGGTTTGGATTATTGAATATTATAGCTCTATCAGGGAAGTCCATATAATGCCGAATCAATCCAGGATTAAGATTTCCATTTTCAAACATTGATTTAACTGAATCGTTAAAAGTATTGTATCTCAAATAATCTAATCTCGAAAAACTGGATATTATATTTTGAGACGTTTTCAGCCATGTGTTTTCTACATTTATTGTTTTTTGTTTAAGTATTATTTTGTAAACATAAAATGTATTTTTATACGAAACATTAATAGCTATCTTAAAAATTTTTAATATCTTACTTATATTACTTTTATTATTTTTTGTTTTAAATTGAAAATGATTTTGATAAAGTTGAGCTAAATCGTCCAATTGCAAAACACCTATAATTACTATATCAGGCTTAAGCAAAGGGACTGCTTTTCCCATATATTTTTTATAAGTAGAAGTGTATTGCCCTCCTTGACCACAATTTATTACTTCTACTTTGTATCCGTTTTCTAATAGAAATCTTTCTAAAATTTTTGTCCAACTTTGCTCAAGATTTACTCCCCAACCAAAAGTAAATGAATCTCCGAAGCAAAGAATTCGTTTTTTATCTACTTTTTTTTTAATGTTAATTTCTTGATCTCTGATTCCAAGGCTATTTATTTTTGCTACATAATTAAATTCTGTAGTTGCATAGCTTGCGGTTGTATTTGGTTCAAATATTATCCCTCTATGGGTTTTTTCTGGTTTAATATTTTCCTTAATAAAGAGTCCAACGATACGGTCAGCGAATACAGATAGTATAAAAACTATCATAAAGAAGGATAATGAAAAAAGGATTTTATTTACTTTTTCGCTCGTTATAATTTTTTTAAAAAATAAGATTGTGATAATCAACCAAAAGAGGGAGTTGATCCAAATCAAAAGTGACCTTTCAGAAACAAAGGGAATTTCAAACTCTGAATATAATAAAATTATAATTAAATAATTTGAGAATATTAAAGATAGTAGTGAAAATAAAGTGTAAATTCTATAATCTTTTTTATTTGTTTTTTTTTGTGTATCCATGATTAATCCAATTTAAATTGTTTTTTCCAATCAAAATCATCTTTTAATTTATTCTGTTCATTTTTAGAAAATAAATAATTTTCCATTACAAGAAAATCCATTTCCGTGCGCATAAAACAAAGATAAGCATCATCAGGATTACAAACGATTGGTTCACCTCTCACGTTAAAGCTGGTGTTAACAATAACACCGTAACCTGTTTGCTTTTTAAATTCATTTATCAATTGCCAATATCTGGGATTGGTTTTTTTGTTTACACTTTGTATTCGAGCAGAATAATCAATATGAGTAATGGCTGGAATATCCGAGCGTAAATAATACAATTTTTCATACAATCCTTTCGCTTTATAACCTTGTGGTAAAGGTTTTCTGCGTTCTTCTTTTATAGGAATAACTAAAAGCATATATGGCGAAGGTCTATCCAAATCAAAATATTCCCCAATATCCTCTTCTAAAACAGTAGGAGCAAATGGTCGAAATCCTTCTCGATACTTAATTTTTAAGTTCATTTTTTTTTGCATTTCTGGATTACGAGCATCACCCAAAATACTCCGATTACCTAGCGCGCGAGGGCCATACTCCATTCGTCCTTGAAACCAACCCACAACGTTTCCTTCTGATAATAACCTGGATACATCTTGTGAGAGTTCATTAAAAATTTTATAGTATTTATACTTTGCATCGTATTTCTTGGCTGTTGAAAGTATTTGGTTTGAATTATATTCGGGACCAAGATAAGCGCCTTTCATAGAATCGGGGTTTGAATTAAGTTTACGTTCTTTGTTTTTCCAAATATACCAAGCAGAATAAGCAGCTCCAATAGCACCTCCTGCATCACCAGCTGCAGGTTGAATCCAAATATCATCAAAGATATTTGTTTTTAAAAGTTTGCCATTGGCAACACTATTTAAAGCAACTCCACCAGCTAACACTAAATATTTGCTATTTGTTAATTCTTTAGCAGTTTTTGCCATTTTTAAAACGATTTCTTCTGTAACTTGCTGAATGGCTAAAGAAAGATTCATGTAAGCTGAATTAATTTTCGACTCTGGTTTTCTCGGTGTTACTCCGAAGAGTTCTGTCCATTTCTTATCGTTCGACATTCGCAAACCCGTCGCAAAATCAAAATAATTCATGTTTAAAAGGATAGAGCCATCTTCACGAATATCAACAAGTTCAGTTAATATTTTTTCCTTAAATTTTATTGTTTGTTCGGAAAGAGGATCTCCATATGGAGCAAGTCCCATTAGTTTATATTCCCCACTATTTACCTTAAAGCCAATGTAATATGTAAAAGCAGAATAAAGTAATCCAACAGAATGTGGGAAATGTAATTCCCTTAATATTGTTATTTTATTCCATTCACCGTAGCCAATTGTAGAAGTTGCCCATTCTCCAACACCATCAATCGTAAGAATAGCAGCTTCTTGAAATGGTGAAGGATAGAACGCACTTGCTGCATGGGATAAATGATGTTCTGGAAATAAAATGGGAACTTTACCATTTCCTAATTTTGCCAATTCTTCATTTAGCATTTTTTTCATAAATAATTTTTCATTAATCCAAACAGGAATTGCTGAAAGAAAACTTTTTAAACCCTTTGGGGCAAAGGCATGATATGTTTCCAAAAGACGTTCAAATTTAAGATAAGGCTTATCGTAAAAAGAAACAGCAGTTAAATTTTTATATTCTATGCCTGCTTCTTCTAAAACGTATTTAGCTGCATTAGTAGGAAAAGAAGAATCATGTTTCTTTCGCGTAAATCGTTCTTCGTGAGCAGCCGCTATTATATCTCCATCTATAATTATTGCAGCAGCACTATCATGATAGTAGGCAGAAATACCCAAAATTGCATCTGACATAGTTTACCCTTCTTTAAAAAATAGTATAAATAAAAGGTGCAATAGCAGAACCACTTGTTAAAACAATAAGAGCTCCGAAAAACAATAGAATAATAATAATTGGTAAAAGCCAAAATTTTTTTCTTTCTCTCAAAAATCCCCAAAGGTCTTTTAAAAATTCCATTATCTACTCCTCGTTTTTTAATAGGGTTTTTCAATTTCAATATTACTAAACGTTATATTTCTAACTTCCATAACGGATTCGTTTCCTTTTTTAAATTTTTTTAGTTTTAAAGAATCATATCCCAAAAGCCTTCTAAATAGACCGATTGGTGTTACAACCAGAAAAAAAATAATCGTTAATAAAATTTTTGAAACAATAGTTCCCAATAAGTGAGATAGTCCCAACCATATAATTGCAACCGGTTTATAAACTATTGGAAAAATCATGTTAATAATTAAAATTGGAATGGCTATTTTAAAGAAAAGAAGGTTATTTATAAAAAAACCGAGCAATAAAAAAATTAGAACCATAGCCATACCCGTATCTTTAGCTTGTTCTTTTGATATATTACAATTGAAAATTTTCATTTAAATATTCTCCTACTGATATATATAGTACCAGCTAACATAAGATTAGGTGTACTAATGAAAAAAGCAAAAGTTGCTTTTTATGACTACCTATACATATGTTATGTTTTTTTGTTAAATGTTTATTATTATTTTCG
>CAZTIC010000067.1:0-5578 GCA_964613625.1 uncultured Gammaproteobacteria bacterium
AAATAAATCAAGTAATATTTAATTTCTTTGAAATCTTCCAAAAATAATCAAATTGGGCTTTTAAGGTTTGAGCCAGTTCTCGACTATCAATAATCGTGCCATAATTTTCCCGATGCGAAGATATGAAAGCCACTTTGTCGCCATAGATTGCATAGCCCATAGTTTGGTCGATATTTTCTGGCATAATTTTTATCCTTCGCAAAGATTTTTTTTCATTCCATGGACCAAGCAAGGGGTGTTTTTGAATATCTACTTTTCTTTTTGAAGGCCAGAGAAGATTTACCCAAATTTCTCTTTTTGCTCTTTCGCTATTGAAATTATTTAAAACTTCTTCCGGAATAATT
Organism: uncultured Gammaproteobacteria bacterium; assembly: GCA_964613625.1. Lineage (GTDB taxonomy): Bacteria > Patescibacteriota > Patescibacteriia > Patescibacteriales > CAZTIC01 > CAZTIC01. The sequence goes on from CAZTIC010000067.1 coordinate 345, forward strand.
TTCAGCATTTCCTTAATCGGCCAAAACCAATAGGTTTCTTTTTCACGAGATCTTAAAACATCGCGCAAAATTGATTTAGCCGCATCTTTAGTGGAATAATGGATAAATTTTGGCTGATAGGTCGCTTCGAAATTTTTGTTTTTAAGAACCATGGAAAAACTATTTTTAGCTTTTTTCATCTCTTCAATTTTTTCGCTATAAATGCTCAAAATATTTTCTTTGTTTTCCGCGAAAAAAACCGCCCCATATTCCCCTACCCCCTTTTTAGCCAAACCTTTTTCAATCAAAGATTCCAAATGACCATAAATTGTCGGACGAGGCAAATTTAGTTTTTTACTCAAACCTAAAACACTCGCACCTCGCGCCTCCTCCAAAAGCGCCAAGAATGTTCTGGCTTCAAAATCTGTACAATTAATTTTTTCAAGAAGTTTTACAATATCCATAATTTTTATTTATTTGTCGACTTACGACAACATATTTACATATATTTGATACTATAGTATATTTTCTTAATTGTCAATAACTGCTTATTGGCGAGAGTTATTTAAAAATTTAATATGTAAAGGAATGGAAAATGAAAAAAATAATATTAGTAATAGCAACTATTTTTTATTTACTATCCAGTAATTTAGCCCAAGCCGAAACCTCAAATTGGAATGGAAGTTTTTCATTGTCATATCAGAGAAAATATCTGGCAATTAAAGCTTCCAAAAATATTTATAATTTTCCTATGCTTTGGGGAAATTTAAGACTTAACCATCGGCCAAGCGGATTGTTTTTTAATCTTTGGGGAAGTGAGAATGCTCGCTTTCGCGGTAATTTCGACAGTGAGCGTGGAAATGAAGTTGAGTTTACATCTGGCTGGAAGAAAAATTGGGATAATTTTTATTATTCCGAATTATCAGCCACGCTGTACAATGTTCATTTTAGTGATTGGGATACAAATTCATGGATTTCTACTTTAAAAATTGGGAAAAAAATTAATCCTCAATTAAAATGTGAGCTCTGGCTAGAATGGTTATCCCCTATTAGAAAGTTTTGCGATGGCGGTCCGATAATTACACTCAAAGTTCCTTACGTATATAAGAAAGCATTGGGTTTTGAAAAATTATCCTTACTGTGGATTAATATGCTCATATGGAATAATTTTGGCTCGGATGATCCGGATGGAATTTTTCTTCGCCAATATTTCGATGCTGAATATTCCCTGATACCTAACGTCAACGTTTTTGGAAGTTTTACCCCTCTTTGGAAATTAACCAAAACTGATGATAGTAGAAAAAAAGAACACACCTACTCATTTGGTGTAAAATATTTATTCTAAATTAGGAGAATGAAAAATGAAAAAAATTATTTTAATCGTAGATGATGATCAGTTAATGTTAAATCATATAAATGAAAAACTTGAGCAGAAAGGCTTCATTACTCGCAGTTATTCAAACGGCCGTTCAGCTATTTATGCCATTAAAAATCAGGGGGTTACTTATGACATGGCATTGATAGACCTGAGTCTTCCTGATATTGGAGGAGATAAAGTTGCTGAATGCTCAAAAATAATTAATCCTAAAATCCCTGTTTATGCTTTTACGGCTTACCGTGTTGCCTTTAATAATACAGATGGATTAATTAGAAAAAATAACGACATTGAAGAAAAAATCGAAAATGCTTTTAAAAAAATTTAGAGAAATAATCTACATTATTTAATATCTAAAGCCATTTCGCGGTATTTTTATCCGAAATGGCTTATTTTATTTTTAAAATTTCAAATCTTCTTAACTACCCCCTCATTCGCATCAACCAAAACCTCATCGCCATTTTTTAATACTTTAGTTGATATATGTGTGCCTACAATACAAGGTATGCCAAATTCTCTAGCTATAATAGCAGCATGGCTCGTTAAACCTCCTTCATCAGTCACAACTGCAGCAGCTTTTTTCATTATTGGCACCATGTTTGGTTGCGTCATAGTGGTAACCAATACTTCCCCTTCTTTAAATTTTGTTTGAATATCTTTTAAAATAGATAAATTTCCAGGTATGGCTACACGAACTCGCCCTACTGCCTTACCTTTACTAGCAACCTGCCCCTTCAGGCTCACATCTTTCTGGCTTCTTGATTCCCCGTCCTGAGCCGAACCTTTCAATTCATTTTTTATAACTTCCTCAGCTTTAGCTCCGGAATAAAAATATAACTCCCCCTCCTTCAACCAAAGCACAAAAGCTTTTTTCCTATTATTTATTTCTTTTTTTAATAATGCTGGTCCTCCACTATGAATACTATCTATTACATCATTTATCCTATATGTCTCATATAAATCTTTAGGATTTATTTTGGTACGTCTTAATATTTCTAAATATAATGGCAAGTACAAAAAATCAGAGCCAGCCCAACCTCCTTTCAGTTTCATCCTTTCAACTGCGAACTTTTGAAATAACCAACTTAAATGTTTTGCTTCATTATTATCAAATCTTGCTAATAACATTTTTTGAATATTTCCTAAACATTTCTTTTTACCCACCATCTCTTTTACTTCATAAAACATAATGTCAATATTTTTTTGGGTAATTGAAAATTTATTATTATAATATTTAACTATCTCATTATAATTATTTGTATGGGCTACCAACCATGGATATTTTTTTAAATATTTTATAAATAATTTTTCATTTGATCTTTTGTTTTCTAAAAGCATTTCAAACCAATTTATTAATTCTTGATTTACTTCATCAAATTCATTAGGGGTAGTTAAAATTTCAAAAATTTTTTGTGAATATTTTTCTTTGTGTTCATTCAAAATTATCTTTTTTAATTTTATCTCAGCAGTTTTTAAAAATTCATGACGCGTGGCTTTAAAATAACCCCTAAATCTAGAATGATATTTATATGAATCAATAAAAATATTAACTAGCTCACTATTTGATACTTTTCCAAAATCTTTCTTATTTATATCTTTAATAAAAATTCTAAAATCTTTTCTTAATTGTCTGCTTTCTTTAAAAAATTTCTCTAAATAATTTTTTCGTAAATAATTTCTTCCAATTTTATCTAATATTAATATTTTTCCAAAACTTGAATTATTATTTTGTTTTTAAAAAATGAAATGCAGTTGTCATGGTCTGCATTACGACTCCAAGTAGGAACTTGGAGCCAGCAATTACGTTATTTGTCGAATGCCGACGACATATTTACATATCTATTACATTATACTATATTATCATGATTGTCAATAATTGTTTATTGGCGAATGTTATTTGAAAATTTAATAAAAAGGAGAAAAAAATGAAACAAATTAAAAACCTGCTGAAGCAGACAATGTGGCTATGGATAACGGCGACACTTACAGGATCACTTATCGCTGTGATATTTCAAAAAGACATTGTGGCGATATTTTTCTTATCCGTAGGTCTTGCTTTTTCTTCATTACCAACTGTCTTATTAATAAAAGAGCTGTTTGGTAACTTGAAGAAATGGGGAAAGAAGCAAAGAAAAAAAAACCAAATTTATTTCACTAATTATTTTGGCGAACGGATATATTATACGAAAGCACTCGAGGAGGCAATAAGGATAACCGGGGAAAAAGCTCAAAGAAGATATAAAATAAAATGTTTTTTTGTTGATTGTCTAGGTGACAAAAAAATACAAATAACGCTAAAACTAATTTGTCTGGTAATTATCGTTTATTGTCTGTTGTTTTCTCTGGAGAATATTATCCTAAAAACGGCAATGACAAAATCCTTAACATGCCTTTTTGCCGCCTTATTTCTTGCCGGATTCTATGCTAATCTCGTTCAAAAACTAGAGAGAATTGCTTTATTTAGCGTGGCATTACTGGGAATATTAACATATACTTCTGTTTATATTCTTCTATCTATATCGCGCAATCATTTATTTCCGAACCCTCTCTTGATTTTATTTATTGAATTTGGATGCTTAATAGCGTATGTAGCAGGAATCTTGATTTCTGTATTATTCCAAGGCAAATTTATTCAAATAAAAAAAGATGTTGAGAAAATGAGAACAATAGAGAGGAGAGAGAAAGAATGGGAGGAGAAACAGAAAGAAAAGGAGGTTAAGAGACGAGTGAAGAACAGGAAGAAACAATTGTAATTATTAATGATGAGATATTCAAAGAAGAATTAAGTAAATATTTATGTGATTTCTTTTTTGAGCCAGATAAAAAAATACCGACTATTAGAACCGAAGATGTGGCAAATATTGATTGGGGAAAAACAAAACTCATTTTCGCGTATTGCATCTGCGAAGATGAATTAAATTTTTTCAGAAAAAATGCACGAAACATTAAAGACAAAAAGGTATTTATAAAATGAACAAAATACAAACCGTCTTGATTTTGGACGACGAAGAAGAGTTTTTGGAAGGAACAAGCGAGTTACTAGAACTATACGGTTATTTCACAATCACCTGCAAAAATATAGAAGAAGCCTGTGAAAAAATTAAACAAATGGATCAACCTCCAGATGCCTACTTAGCTGACGCAATAGCTCGTGATCCAGAAACTGGTGTGGTACTTGATTTTTTTACTGCAAAAAAACTTTTTCTTTATCTTCAAAAACAAAAATTAAATACGGAAAATTTTTATATCTGGACTAACCATTTAAGTGACGAAGATATTGAACTTGCAGATGAATTAGGAGTAAAAATTTTGAATAAAACTGATTGGGAATATTTCAAAGCAATATTCCCCGATAAAGATGAAATGTGATAAAGAAAAACACAAAGCCATTTCGATTAACCTCGAAATGGCTTTTTTATTTTTTATTTAAAATATTTTACCCAATATAATCCCTCCACTTCTCATACAATTCAGCCGTTGCTATCAAGTCCCAACTATTATATTCAGCAATCTTTTTATATTCCCCCTCTTTAAACAATCTACCAACATCATCCCCTGTTATTCCAAATGATTTTGGGCTTTTTATGCCCAAAGCTCGACAAAATAAGTGTAAACTACCCTTTCTTCTAACTGCTCCATAGAAAGACAATTGATCTAACAAATCAATATGTTTTATATTGTCTTTATAATTATCAAAATATTTATTCAAATATCTATTTTTCATCATATTCATACTTGGTTTCACCTCGTGCACCATTGAGCGAAGCATCAAAAAAGGCGCATCAAAAGATCTGCCATTAAAACTAACAAATTCTTTATAATTCGTAGCTCCTTTCCAAAAATTAACAAGCATTTCTTTTTCTGTTTGAGGCTTGAAAGT
>CAZTIC010000068.1:0-5545 GCA_964613625.1 uncultured Gammaproteobacteria bacterium
CCATAAAATTAGTCAAAAGTCAAAAATAAAAACACCAAAGTTGGTGTTTTTATATAGCTCCCGGGGTCGGATTCGAAGCAAAAAATGACCTGCTCCAAATCTGGTGTAATAGTAGCCAAATTTCTGTAATAATAGAGATTTTTTAAGGCCTTGCTAAGTCGCCAGAAGTTACCAGTTTTTACCCCTTTTTATCACCTTTCAGTCACAATAGCGTCACAAGATTTTGTTTCGCTAGCAATACAAGGAAAGGTGGTAAGAAGATATTAGTATTGACAATAGTTAAATAAAATGTTATTATGCATAGTTAAACAAAAACTATGTATATTATCATTTTCTTAATTTTCGCCACCACCTCCCTAACTTTTACTTATGCTTTATATAGTCCTATAAATAATTGGGCCAATTTTGATATATCTATTAATCAAAAACATTATCAATATAAAATAGATCTGTATTTAAATAAAAAATGGGGTACCAATAAAATTCCAAATTTTACTATTCATGCCATAAAAGAATTACCAGCCGAAACAGCCAGTAATACATCTGAAATTGTTAAAACCATTAAATGGAATATTAAACCTATTCTCGAACATAAAATAAAAAAAACTTACAAATATAATGGATATTTAAGATTTAAAGATAGTGGAATATATGTTCACAGATGGATGATGAAGAAAGACATAGGAAGAAGATTAACTTCAACAGAGGTTGTCCACCATATTGACGGAAATAAACTAAATAACAACATAGACAATCTGATGTTGTTCTTAAGCCAAGCAGAGCACCACGCTTATCACAAAGAATGCAAAAAAAAATATGGAACTTGGTATGCAATTTTACCTAATTATAATAACTACATAAAGTCGCCTGTATATAATATATAACTATCAATACACAAAAAGAAGGAATTAATTCCTTCTTTTTTATTATATTTACCCAAAGAGAGCTTTTAAATAATAGCACTCAAATAAAACACATTTACTCATTAAATATTTTTATACTATTTTCCCAAATTCTGTATTTAAATATTTTATAGTTTCTTCCCATGCCTTATTTAATATTTTGCTACCTTCCTCAAAATCATTTGTTAAATTTATTATTGTTTCTAAATTTTGATTTGTTGCATTTCTCCAATCAAGATATTTATCCTGCGTACCAATTTTAGGAAATAAAAAAACTTCATCACTAATCATTGTTGGAACAATTATGCCATGCATTAATCTGTTTCTATACAACTCTGAATCACGTAAGCTTTGCCCTTTATTATAACGCCATTTTTTAGTTGCCTTTTTACTACTTTCCCAATCCCAAGCTTTATATTTATTAGGCTCATTAAATCTTTCTAGAAGTTCAAAAGATGTATCATGAGAAGCAACTAATCTCGAAAAACCTTCCATTAATTTATCTAATGTTACATTTTTATTTTTAATTATTTCATAACAACGGCTTAAATGTTGTAAAGTGGTATAATTTAATTGACTCAAACAAACATCCTTGTCAGTTTTTCCCTCTAAAGAAAGTTCAACCTTTCCTTTAAGATGTATATCATTATTATTCTTACTTCGATTAGTTGTATTAACAACAAATTTTTGCCAAAAAATTTCATAATTTAGAAATTTATTTTTAATAAATAGCCCCCAATATCTCTTTTCTAAATAGTCACCATCGTTTTCTAGAGTAAACATATTATTTTATTGCCTAGTAAAAAAAATAAGAATAACCCCAACAATAGAGTATCTCTTCTATCGCCATCTCTCTTCTGCTTCTCTCAAATATTTATTTGATATTTTTTATATAGTCTTATGCTTATTTATTATATTTATAAATTAAGACAATTATTTTAACAATAAATTTGACAACAAAAAATGTCTTACTAATAAATGTTACATAGGGTGTTGAACATACACCCTATAAAATAGAGTCAACTTTTTTAAAAAAATTTTCCCCTATGAAACATATATTAATAAGACATCTTCTAGTAAAAAAATAATATCACACATAACTAAAAAAAACAAGTACTTTGTCAAAAAAATAAATATTTTACTTAATATTAGTTAATATATTAATTTTGTCTCATTCTTTTTTCTATAGCTTTGTCGATAATACATCTTATCGGCACACTTTCATGTTGAATACGAAATATTTTTTGAAATTGAATATAGCCAATTTTATACATTATCTTAGCGATCAACTCATCTGCAAATGAAGATGAAATTATAGCTATACCGGAAAAATCAATTACAACAACTCTTCTAGTTGTCTTATATATATTTATCATTTCATTACGCACATTTTCAGCTTCCTGTCGCGTGGCCGTTCCAAGAGCCTGATCCTTAATAGTAAAAACTATTTCTCCTTGATTATTTTCAAAATTTTCTAGATACATATTTGTATAATGTTTTCCTACGGTATTTTCAATTGAAACATCCCTATTTAACTTTAAATAAAAATTTACTGTAGTAGTTGGCGGTAAATCTTTACCAAGAGTTAGCATGTGAGAAAAGCTTAATACTTCACTCGAGCTCCCCTTGTAAACTAAGCCTCCCTTGCCAGAAATTATAGTTAACTTGCCTCCATTTTGACTTATAATTTTATTTAAACCAGCCAATCCGTAACCTTGCCCATTTCCACTAGTCACGCCCTCTTTTATAGCAAGAGATATAGCGTCAACTTCACTTTTTGGATTATATAAAGCAGATTTACTTAAAGAATTTAATATTCCCACGCCATAATCAAATACACAAATATTTAAAATTTTATTTTTTTTATCAATTCCACCCATAACAAAACCTTTGCTAATTTCTGAATGTTGAATCACATTATCCATAATTTCATATAGAGCCCACTCGCAGGTATCCAAAACACCCTCCTCACACACCATTAGCCTTCTTATTGTTTTCATTATCTTTAGAGTAATCAGGTTAGCCTCATTTGAATTATTATAAAGCCAAATCTTCCCTAAACAATTAGCCTCCTCCTGATCAAAAGAATATTGATCGATTATTCCCATCTTTTCAAAAAATATATCACTGCTTTTTATTGAAAAATTAATTCCTAAATTAATTTTAAAATAATTAATTATACCCACAATAGCAGTAATAGGGTATGCATATGCATAACCAGCTTTTTCAAAATTTAATACAATATCTTTATGACCAAATTTATAGATTAACCTTTTAAGTGAAAGGATCGTTTCCGGCACAACATTATAACTAGTCAAATTACTGAAATAAAGGCAATTACCTGATATTCTAGTGTATCTACTCATATTTTTTATAGACATATAACCCTGATTAACTTTATATTTTTCTTTAGATTAAATATGCTGTATATAATAATATTATCTCATAAAGTCTCATTTTCTTCAATTAAAAACACTAGGTATATAATAATATTTAAATAATTAATCTACATATTGTATAATAAATAAGATATAACCACAAGATATAGTATAAATGCTTGACATTGGATATTAATTTTGCTATATTATAAATATCACATAATTAAAGAAAAGAAGTGTCTTACCCTGGTCTCCAGGACTTTTTTACAGAAGTCTCGGTTCACAGGGTTTTTTTATTAATATGGAGCTAATTAGCAAAACAATAGACAAATGTCTAAAAAATAAAGGCAACTATGGAATGTCTACGATTAAAGGCTTTACTTCAACACCAAACTGGATTTTAAAAAGCAAAGACTATAATCGAAATGAAAAAATGATACTTACAGTATTAAATTCTTTTGCTATGCAAAAAAAAGAATGTTGGCCGAGCATGAAAAGAATCGCCTCCAGGTCAAGCATGGGGCTAACCTCTGCCAAAAAAACTATAAAATCATTAACAGAAAAAGGAATAATAGAGAAAAATAGAGGTGGTACGCACAAAAGTAATTTTTATAAACTAAAATACTAGTCGCAAGACGACTATTATACTGGTCATAATTTGACCACGAATATGGTCGCAAAATGACCACTAATAATAAAAATAAATAAGAAAAAAAGAATAAAAAGAAAATAACTAGCTCTTTTGGTAAAACCAAGTATGAGCATAGCTATTTGGAAAATACTTAAAGGTCATGATAGAGTAATACTTGACTGACGCAAATCCCTGCGTTCTTGTATTGCTCCTTAAAAATTTAATGACAATTGATTTAGATACAATCGAATTTCTAAGTACGAAGCAACTAGCTTTTCTTTTAGGCGTATCAAAGACTTCGGTCTATCGTCTAATTGGAAGACGTCAGCTTCCCTTCTATAAAATCGGCCATAATATTCGTTTTAAAAGCTTAGATGTTTTAGAATTCTTAGAACAGAATTGTATTAAGTCAATTACTTAAATATGACTTATGAGTGCAATAAAGCGTGCAAATAAATGGTGTGTAGATTTTAGCTTCCAAGGGAGAAGATATCGTCATCCCTCTCCTGATAATTCTCGTGCTGGAGCTAAAGCCTATGAAGCAGTCTTAAGGCAACGTTTATCTCGTGGCTTAGATTTATTTCCTAAAGAAGAAAAGAAAAGTCTTCTCTTTAAAGATTTTGCTGACAAGTGGTTTGAAGCCTACGTAAAAATAAACAATAAACCATCTGCTATTAAAGGTAAGCAAACTAATCTACGCTCATGTCTAATCCCCTTCTTCGGCAAGAAAAGATTAAACGAAATAAGTAGTTTGGATATAGAAGAATTTAAAGCTTTCCATCAAAATAAAGTTAAACCTAGAACTATTAATAATTATCTCGGTACTCTCTCTAAATGTTTGAGAACTGCAGTAGAATGGAATGAGCTTGATAAAGCACCTATCTTCAAACCTTTACGTTGTGATCCACCTGACTTTGATTTCTTATCTGAAGAAGAAGCTGACCGATTATTAGATAATGCCTCGGGGATATATAAAACTGCCGTTCTACTCGCTCTCCATACAGGGATGAGGTTGGGCGAACTAATGGCTCTCTCCTGGGATAATATTGATTTCCCTAAAAAGCAGATAACTATCAAGCATGGTTTCTCAGTTGGTGTTCTTAGCACGACTAAAAGTAATCGCATTCGTTATATGCCTATGACTCAAGATCTCTATGACAATCTTATAGCTCTACCAGATAGAGACGGATTTGTTCTAAAAGGTCATGACGGAATTAGAATTAGACCTGAGTGTGCACGAACGACAATTAATAGTATTTGCGAAAGGGCTAAATTACGTCATATTGGATGGCATAAGCTCAGACACACATTTGCATCCCGTTTAGCCGAGAAAGGCGTCTCAATGACCGCTGTGAAGGAGCTAATGGGACATTCAGACATCAGGACTACCATGAGATATGCTCATCTCGGACAGAACACTCTCAGAAGTGCAATCCAGACTTTAGAATCGTCACAAACTTTTGAGTTACGGCACAATAGCGTCACAAGAGAGAATTTGGGGGTTCAAATTCCAACTTTTAAAAACGGTAATTCTTACCTAATATAAAACAAAAAACGAGCTATTAACTCGTCTTTGTTTTTGCTCCCGGGGTCGGATTCGAACCAGTTTTAATTAATAAAATTAAGTTTTTTAA
>CAZTIC010000069.1:0-5447 GCA_964613625.1 uncultured Gammaproteobacteria bacterium
AATAAACTCCCTATCAAAAATAGCCCCTAAAATAGGGCTATTTAAAATATGCTCGAATATAGGGACTGCTTCCGAACTTTTTTGCGTGAAAATATTAGAAAATGTTAGAATAAATAATAAATTATAATAGTTCTTTTATTTTTTCAGCATCTTCTATATTAAGCATATCAATATTAATCCCCTCAGCAGAACCCCTTGAAATTATTAGCCGATTAGAAATTGCAAGAATTTTTCCAGAAACCTCTTTTAGTAATTTTTCTTTTGGCAAAAAGTTTATAAAAGACAGCCATTTATAAAAACTAATCTCTTTAGAAAAAGATTCCAGTTCAGAGAATAATCTACGTAATTCAGTTTTTGCCTCTTCATATTCATTTTGTTCCTCGGGCGAAGGGTCTCCGAAAACTGTACTAGTTAAAATTATTGACCCTGTAATTTCTAAATGATGGCTATACTTATCTGCATAAAAAGTTAGTTTTTTGAATACTTCTCTCCTGATTTTTTTATATTCAGTAACTGGTTTTAATATGTAATTTAAAATTATATAGCTCAATACTCCTCCTATGGAACCAAAAACAAATTCGTTCATAGATTTTTTTATTTAAATTTATTCAAAGTTATATTTAGTAAAATATTATTTTTAGACTATTTGCTCACATACAGGGGATGCTTCCAAACTTTCTTATACAAAGATACAAAAATGTATTAAAATAACTTATCTATTTTTCATCATCCATAAAATCAAGAAGTCGCTGATCTATTTTAATTTTTTGATCCCCTTTATCGTCAATTTCTATAGCTATTCCCGAAATATTTTTAAACAATATTAAGGCGTATCTAATTACTTTTTTAGCATTACCCTTATCTTGCTTAGAAGAAATGTCCCATGAATGAATATATTTATTTCTAATCGTTCTAATTTCTTCAAACATTCCCTCGCTGTCTTCATCTATGACTTCAAATAATTTAAGCATTTCTATCCTTCTTTTTTGATCAATTTTTCCAAAAACAATTTTTTGTGTTTCATCATTAATATCTTGACCAGCCACTTTTAACTTGCTAATTTTCCAAACCACTAAAGACATCATTTCGGCAGACAAACCAGCTAATGCTATACACGATAAGTATTCACCAAATGTATAATATTTTTTACCTAAAATAAGAGGTTGAATTATTCTATTAAAGACATTGCTGTATTCTTTGCTAGGAGTTATGTTAAGATGAGTTTCTTTGTCTGTAATTTCAAAATATCGTTTCATGTCAGTTTTAGTAATACTCTCAAGATCTTTACCCAAAAATTGTTCAAATACTTCAATAAAATGAATATGAGCACCTGTGAAAGTGCTCTTTTTAGGCTTATTCAATAAAATAACTCTTTGATTCTCATCAAATCTTGGACCAAATGTATTTAGATTAATTGTTATTTTTCTTCCCATCTATATTAGAACTAAAAAATTAATTAATCCTTTTTTATATAAATATACAATCTATCGTAAGCGATACATTTATTTTCAAAAATAGCATAACATTCAACAAAATGTATTCCATTATAGGCGGTAGCTTCTGGGTCGCTAGCTGTTTGATTTAATGTTATTTCACCACGAGGTTCTCTTTTTCCTTCTTTGTTAATTATTTCTCTTCCTCTATTTTTTACTTTCCAATAATATCTTATATTATCAGAATATCCCTGAACATCACTATCATCCGATATATAAAAATAAATTTCATTTCCTATAGTTATTGGATTATAATAATTATCTCTAAGATAATACTCTCTCAAGGTATCTCTTTTTTTAAGGTTTTTGATTATCACTTTTCCGTTTATTTTAAAATCTAAATCCTCAATTATTGCGACTTTATATCCAAAATCGCTATCATAAATAAATTTCTCATTCTGATCTTTTGCTGATAAAATTGTGCTTATCTCGTCATCAATATTATTATCTACATCAAACTTTTCCAATTGCTTTATACCAACCATAGCCATCCCAGAAAGCTCTAATACTTCATGCTTGTCATAGTCGTCAACATCCTTTAAATATTCATCTATATGCACACTGTTATCGGCTCTATCTAAGAATTGTGGCTCTCCTATATAATCCAATATTTTTTCATAAAATAATTTTACAGCATTTAAAAAATTTATATCTGTATTTTGCTCGAAAATATCTTTAACAATTAATTCTAAATGAAAAGATTTGATAGGAAAATTAGGATAATTTCTTTTACAATTCCAGCGCCATTTTTTTAAAAATCTTATGACTTTTCTTAGATTATCATTTTTTTTGTGCAATCTTTTTATCTGTTCTTTATACCCTTTAGGATCCGATTTTTTCCACTTAATTTCTTTTTTTGATTTATAAAGTTTTATTCTATTTTTCTTAGAATAAAATAAAATTTCAGGAACTTCTAAAATATAGTCATCAAATTCATTCTTTTCCCCAGTATTTTTAGCTGGAACTATATCTATTGAAAATTCTGATTCGCTTTCTCCGAAATAAATTCCAACTGAATGAGTTTGGGGTTTTATATCCACATCCACACCAATTTTTTCATATTCATCTTCAAGTTTCCTCGCTAAATCATTCAAAATATCTTGTAAATTCAATGAATTGGAATTAATTGACTTTTTAACCTCATCTGAAATTATCCATATCACATCAAGGTCATTGATTGGCTTAATCGCTGTAAATCTTGCGCATGAACCACTCTGAAAACAATTTTTATCCTCTAAAATATTAAGTAATTCTTGATATTTGCCACTAATAAAAGACCACTCTTCTTCTTTCGGTGTTATATTTTCTTTAGTATATTCTAGTAAACAATTATTTAATTCTTTATTTGTCATTTTTGTATGTAGATAAAATTGTAAACATATCGCTTATTAGGCGTAACGGGGTAGTGGCAAGTGAATGCAATGAGTAATCTTTAATCTTTGTATTTTGATAAAGCCAACTAATATTTCTACTTCCTAAGGTATATATAATTAATGGTTTTTTCAACGAAGATATTTTGTCTAAGGCAATATTAAAATCTTCTTCTTTTGTGTTTTCATCAATAGCTAAAATAACCAAACTTAAATCTTCTGATATTTGAACATTCCTTAAATCCTTTAAAGCATTGTCTGGACATTTTTTAAAAAAATCGTTTTTCTTTATTAAATTAATTTCAACCTCCATTGATTTAATATTGTCTGAAATTGTATATATTTCAAATGGTCTAGAAATATTTAAGAATAATCTTTTTTCTTTTTTGTAATGCCAAGAAATTAACCCCCAAGAAAAAAATAAAGTTAAAATAAAAGTAATTAGATGTGGTAAAATTTTAATTATTACATCAGTAATTATATTTATTATTGTTGTTGTCATATATTTATTTTATTTGTAATTATTCGTTAAATCACTATATATTTTTTTAGCAATAGCATTAGCAAAATTAACAGGGACAGCATTACCAATCATCTTATATCCATCAGCAATATTTGTATATTTAAAAATAAAATCATCAGGAAAAGTCTGTATTCTCGCACACTCCCTTACTGACAATCTACGATATAAATGTTCTTTACCTGGAACAAATATTCTTTTATTCTGTTCAATAAATTTCATTTTCGGAGCCCGTGGATGAATAGGAGCATGACGACCTCCTGCTTGAATTGTAAAAGATGGTTCGCTCCAACTTCTAACCCTATTTCTAGACATATAGATTGTTGAAAATCCTCCATTCATATATTCATGATTTGGGGCAAACAATTTTTCATTCCCATTAGTCTTATTGAACTCTTTGGCTGACTTTGCTTTTCTTAAATCCCAAATTGCATCTTTTAAGGTTAACTTCTTTTCACTAGCCTCAGGAAATTCAAAAGTTTTTCCTGTTTTTTTATGATAACCAACAATAATAACTCTTTTTCTATCCTGTGGAGTATCAAAATCTTTAGCATTAAGCAATTTATATGAAATATTATAATTAAGACTACGAAATTTATTTAATATTTTTTCAAAAGCTTCCTTATGTCTTAATGACAAAATTCCAGAAACATTTTCAGCTAAGAAAAAAAGCGGTTCTTTATCTTTCAATACTCTTATATACTCATAAAATAATTGTCCTCGTTTATCTTCTATTCCACGTCCCGCCCCTGCCTCACTCCAACTTTGACATGGTGGTCCACCAATAATTCCAATAGCTTTTGGAATTTCAGATGACGGTATTTCAGTTATACTTCTGCCATCTAACTTTGTATGAGGAAAATTGGCCTTAAATGTATCCCAAATTGTTTTATCAAATTCATTAGCCCAAGCAATACTAAAACCAGCTTTTTCAAAACCTAAATCTAGCCCCCCTGCTCCTGTAAATAATGATATCACTTTCATACTCATACTATATAATTAATTAATTTGGCATCAAGTAAATCAGCTGAGTTATTTGGTGATTTTATTTGGACATCACGGATAGAAAAACCATTTTTATTCAGATTTTCAAGCCTTTGTATATCTTCTTCTGGAAATGAATTATATTTTTCAGTTAATATGATTGCATTAACATTTAACTCCTTACTGATATCAACAGTAGTTATATAATCAAAAACCTTAGATGGATTTTCAATATGCCACATTCCACGTATTCGTAAATAAGTTATGCCTAAAGGATCAACTTTATTTACCCTGCCCAATTCATTTGTTTCTGCGAATTCTATATCAGGTAATTCATTAACTCCATCAGATATTTTGTTTTTAATTCTTTCATATATATTTCTATCGGCCGCATAACAATCACCATATACAAACCATAAAGATTTTAATTTATCGTCCTGAGGAACACCAATAACATAGATGATATCTTTCTCTCTCCAGTCTTCACAATCTCTACAAGCTTGCGTAATCATTGGGCTATCGGAATAAAGCTTGTTTTTAGGATAAGAACTATTTAAAGCAATCCCGGCACCAAATCCTTCAATTTTTTTCACCTCAATTGCATCACCATTTCTTAGAATAATATCGGGTGGATTATTTTGATTTCCTAAATAAGAAAAATATTCATTATATTTCTGATTAATAACAGTTTGATCTTCTTCGTTAAATGTATCGCAAAATAAATCTTTTACATAATATTCAAGAGCATCTCCCATGTTATTAGCCCTATTTCTAGCTACATAACCTGTATTTAGATCTATATTAGGATTATTAATTAAACTAAATAACCCTTTTAGAATATTTGTTTCCATATTTTTAATTATTACTTATTTTTTAATAGTCCAGCTTCTGCTTATATACAGACTTATTTATGACTTAATCATACCGCTTAAACATCTCTAAGTCAATTTGAATAATAGCATAAACCACCTAAATTTTTGATAAAAATTACCTAAAAATTTCCTCAAGAATCTAATGAATTGAGGCTTTTTTATTATTACCCCAAATCTTACCCGTAATTTAGGGTAAGCTGTTTTTGCT
>CAZTIC010000070.1:0-5363 GCA_964613625.1 uncultured Gammaproteobacteria bacterium
ATGTTAAAAATGAATTTGAAGAAATTGAAAAGGATTTTGAAGAAAATAAATAATACTTTTTATAGTCTTGACTTTTAGCCTTTTTTAAGCTAGAATTAGTTTTTTTAAAAAGTTTTATTAAGGAGGAATTATTTTGGAAAAAGTAAAAATATTAAAAACTAATCTAAATGAAATTTTAGATAGAGCAATATTTAAGGTTGAGAGAAAAGATGCTGCAGAATTTCTTGAAAAAATGTTAGATTATCATTCATCTGATGATACTTATCTACTAAGGAAGTTGCCTGATGGATGTATAAAATTTTTTGTAGAATCTTCTGTAAAAGGCGAAGGAATAAGTACCGTAAGCTCTATCCTTATAGAGCTCCAAAAATTAGAGGAAGTATAATAAAATCCTAGGAGGAAAAAATGGGAAAGTGGGAAAGTGGTGAATTAGTAAAGCTTATGAAAGCTTTAGATGAATCAGGTATGAGGGGTTTTGTTAAAAGAAATACTTTTATTTCTTATGTTTTAGACAAAGCATTTTCTGTGTTGCTTACTATAAGCCCTAAAAAAGATTGTACTGGTGTTTATTTTTTAATGAAAAATTCAGATGCAGGTCTTCGTACTATCCTTAGTATGCAAATTGGTAGTATCCCAGAGGAAAAAAAAGATTTATTTGAAAAATTTGCTAATAAGAAGATTGATTTTCTGTATCCTCTCGTTAAATATGCAGATTCTCAAGCATTCTCAGCAAGTAAGCAATGTTGTGATCCTTATGCAGATGAATGGGGAGGAGCAATAGCTTTTCATTCTGTTTATTATTCAATATCTGGACACACTGAAGCTGGAGATGAAGCATTGTCAATTATTGCTTCTTTAGCAAGGGCAAGAACGATGGCGTGTGGAGAAAATGAATATATGCTAACTCTTAATCACGCTGCTTCAATTATCAATAATTCAGATAATAAGATAGCAGAAGAGCTTATTAAAATTATTTTTGAATAAATTACAATAAAATATAAAGCCTAGAAAAATAATTTCTGGGCTTTTTTATTTTTTACTATTTTACTATTGACTTTTTACAATAAATATGTTATAGTATTTATATCTTTAAAAATCCTATAAATTAGGAATTCCTGAGGAGGAAAAAATGAAAAAAATGTTAGTTGTGTTAGTTATGTTAGTTATAGTAATGTTCACAGGCTGTTCAACATTCGAGGGAATGTTACAGGAAACTTCTCAAGGTTCTAAGCCATGGATAGAAGAAGTTTTAGAAGAACATAACCCAGGAGAAATATGGATTTCTTCTGAAGAAGTTCTAGTATCTGTAAATGGGGAAGTGATATATAAAAATATACCCGTTCTACATTTCTTAGAAAAAGAGGGATTTGGAGGAATTACTTTTCTTAGAGATAATGCCTCTTCAGGACTTTTGGGATTTGCAATGGAAGTATTAAAGTCAGGAAATACTATTAGTCTTTCTGGATTACGATCTGAAATTGGATATGCATCTAATGGTGATATATATGCAGTTGCGACTATTGCAGTGAAAAACCTTATTTTTATGAGCAAAGGAACAATGAATTTTCTTATGCAAAATGAAAATAAGATTCCTCAAACAGTCGATGAATTCGTAATCTTATGCGAAGGAAAGGCTGTAAATATTCTACAAGCGGCAATAAACCGCTCATAAAAAAATAGAGCCCAAGAATATAATTTCTGGGCTTTTTTATTTTTTACTATTTTACTATTGACTTTTTACAATAAATATGTTATAGTATTTATATCTTAAAAATATAAGTCCTTTATAGGAAAACAAAGGATTGGGGGAATTATGAAAAAAATGTTATTGTTGTTAGTTTTGTTGGTTTTATTGGTTATAGCCTCTAGTTGCTCAACTCTAGAAATTGCTTCTAGAGAAACAAATGATATTGTAATAGATATCATGCAGATAGAATCGATATCAAATGAAAACTTAATATTGGAAAACATACCTGTATTAATGATAAGGGAAGAAGGAGAAGTTTCCCTTAGGCAACAGATGGATATGGCCACTATCTTAATAAGCTTCGTAAATCGCAATATTGATATTGTGGAGAATGTTGACTATGAAGCGAGACAATTTGTCGAAGGAATTAAGAAATACACAATTGTGTATGTTCCAGTAAGATCTTTCCTCCCTGGAAAGGGAGAACTGTTTTTCTCTTTAATCGGAGAAAAAAGTGATGAAGTGATAGATTTCTCAGGAGAGGAAAAAATCTATCAAACGCTAAAAGTTGCAATAGAAAATTTGTAATAATATCAAAAAGCCTGAAATTTAATATTTCAGGCTTATTTTTTTATTTATCAGTTTTATATTGACTTTTTACAATAAATATGTTATATTATAATGATATTAAAAATTTATTAAGGGGAAGAAAGAAATGAAAAAATTGGAGGAGATTGTGAAAGAGCAGGAAATGTTTACCATGAAAGAGAAAATTCTGATAGGAATAGGATTGGTATTTACTGGTCTATTTGCTGGAGGTATTACTATCTGGGTAACAAACTCATTACAAAATCTTACGTATAGCGGATTGGGATATTCGCTAGAAAGATTTTTAAGGAGTTTACTATGAGTATATCAAAATTTTTCAAAAGCAAAGAGCTTGGAATATTTTTAAAAACTATAATAGTGATACTTGGCTCTCTATTATGGCTTTCTTTAAGTCTACAATTCTGGAATTAATTAGACTTAAAAAGGACTGTATTTAATATATGGTCTTTTTTTTATTTATCAATTTTATATTGACTTTTTACAATAAATATGTTATATTATGATGATATTAAAAATTTAATTTAAGACTTTAGAAAGTCCACGGAGGAAAAAATGAAAATTGCAGAAAATACTATAGAGATAAACAAAAAAAAGGGGTTTGACTCAGTAAGAGTAGATTTTTTTAATGAAGAGGGCTTCCTAGTTTTTTTAAAAAAACTAGTAAAAGCTAAAGTCAACTTCACTATTACACGATGGGGAATAGAAGAAGCTGAGATAGATATTGAATCTGTAAGACATAATAATAAAAGTTGGATAAGAAATTTTCTCAAAAAAGAAGTAGGACTTATCCTCAAAGATGTTGATTAAAAAAATCAACAAAAGACTGTATTTAATTATGGTCTTTTTTTTATTCTAAAATATATTTTATATTGACTTTTTACAATAAATATATTATAATATTTATATCTTAAAAATATATTCAGAAGGGGAATTTTATGAAAGAGTAGATATTTACAAATCATTATAATTATATTTATACTAGTACAAATTTTCTAAAAAGGAAGAAAAAAATGTTAAATGTTGATCGCCATAGTATTAGAGTTGTAAAAGGTGACATACCTTATGATTCTGTAAAGATAGTTATTCATGAACCAGCAAAGGTTATTCATTTTTTTAAAGAACTAATGGAAGCTAAAGTTGATTTTGATGTTGTAAGAAGTGGTAGACAAGAAACTAATATTACAATTAAAGCTCTTAGAATAAATAACAAGAGTTGGGTTCGAGAATTTCTAAAAAGAAACTCAGGTTTTACGATTAAAGAGTCGTAATATAATCTGATAAAAAGCATAGTCATATAACTGATTGTGCTTATTTTTTTTATAAACAAAAAAACACTCATAAATGAATGTTCTTTCGCAAAAATGCTTAAACTTAATGAAAAGCTTTAACATTTAAACAAATGGAAGAAAAACGAGAGTTTGGCAATTATATTGCCTGAAAACTAAATAAATTTAGTTTCCCACTTTCATAAGGAAAGTGCGACCTGAATCTTTTCTAAAGAAAAGACTCAAATCTCCCTAAAAAGGAGTAATTCCAGGAACAGCTTCCGCTACCCCTGCCTTGTTACGACTTCATCCCTATTGCTGGTCCTACCTTCCCACGATATAACATCGAGGTTCGGGTATTACCAACTCTCTTGACGTGACGGGCGGTGTGTACAAGACCCGAGAACGTATTCACCGTGACGTGCTGATTCACGATTACTAGCGATTCCAACTTCATGAGGTCGAATTTCAGACCCCAATCCGAACTGAGAAGAGTTTTTAGGATTAGCTCCAGTTTGCACTTTGGCAACCCTTTGTACTCCCCATTGTAGCACGTGTGTAGCCCAAGGCGTAAGGGCCATGCTGATTTGACGTTGTCCCCACCTTCCTCCATGTTAACCATGGCAGTCTCGCATGTATATAACATACGACGAGGGTTGCGCTCGTTACCGGACTTAACCGTACATCTCACGATACGAGCTGACGACAACCATGCAGCGCCTGTCATTGATCCAGCCGAACTGACTTTCTGGTTTCCCAGAAATACGATCATGATGTCAAGCCTTGGTAAGGTTTTTCGCTTACTATCGAATTAAACCACATGCTCCACCGCTTGTGCGGGTCCCCGTCAATTCCTTTGAGTTTTAGTCTTGCGACCGTACTTCCCAGGCGGAGCACTTAAAGCGTTAGCTTTGATATAACAGCACTGGAAGGGTCGATACTTCCAATACTTAGTGCTCATCGTTTACGGCGTGGACTACTGGGGTATCTAATCCCATTCGCTACCCACGCTTTCGTCTCTCAGTGTCAGGATCGTTCTAGCAAGCTGCCTTCGCATTTGGTGTTCCTGGTGATATTAACGCTTATAACGACTACACCACCAATTCCGCTTGCCTCTCCCGCCCTCTAGTTTAGCAGTATCAAACACCTTTTCTCAGTTAAGCTGAGATATTTAACGTTTGACTTAATAAACCACCTACAGACTCTTTACGCCCAATAAAACCGGATAACGCTCGGGGCCTACGTATTACCGCTGCTGCTGGCACGTAGTTAGCAGCCCCTTATTCCTTAGTTAACATCAAAAATTTTTCACTAAGAAAAGAACTTTACACCCCTAAAGGCTTCATCGTTCACGCGGCGTCGCTCCATCACACTTTCGTGCATTGTGGAAGATTCTTGACTGCAGCCACCCGTAGGTGTCTGGGCAGTGTCTCAGTCCCAGTGAGACGGGTCATGCTCTCACACCCGCTACTCGTCATAGCCTTGGTGGGCTTTTATCCCACCAACTAGCTGATAAGCCTCAGGCTCCTCTCTTACCGAAAAATCTTTACTTATTAAACTTATGTTTAATAAGACTATCAGGTATTATTCTATCTTTCGATAGATTATCCCTGAGTAAGAGGCAGATTACCAAAGTGTTACTCTCCCGTTTGCCATGCGCCATTACGCGCATTCGACTTGCATGCCTTAAACACGCCGCCAGCGTTCATCCTGAGCTAGGATCAAACTCTTATAATAAAAAGAATTGAATTGATTTATACTCTGAATTTCCACCATTTATTTAAATGTAAAATAGCCTTCAA
>CAZTIC010000071.1:0-5151 GCA_964613625.1 uncultured Gammaproteobacteria bacterium
AAACCATGATAGTAAATAGAGCCAACGACGAATTAAGCTATGAGGATGAACTATCTCAGTTTATTTAGATAATTCCAATAGATTACAGCAAAGACACACTTGTTGGTATGTCTAGGAGATGTTTGTATAGCGTATTTCTGTATGAGCATACGATATGTATATACCGGAGTTCTGCGGAACAGTTACTGTAAGTAGCCACGCTTTTTCTAATTTATTTCTTTTCAATAGATTATTATCTATCTATCTATTTAATAATATGGTTTTATCTAGTCGCAAAGCGACTTTGGGGTGCATTGGGGGGTATTTCAAAAAATGCCTGGAAGAGCTAACTACTTGTATTAGGGGTAACCATTCACGTTTTTTACATTTTCTCAGATTAATTTTGTTTTATAATACCCATAGGTAAAAAATAAATTTTTCAAAATTTTAGACTTCGTTTAACAAAAATAAAAAAATTAAGTCTAGTAAATATTAACGTCTAGCAATTATCTACTCCTGCTTTTATTTAAAAACTAAAAATGTTAAAATATAATAGTAATAAAAAAATATGCAATATCCTCTAAAATATATTAATTTTATACAATTTCTTTTGGAGAAGAGAAAACAAATTGATGGTTTTGACACCCCGATTATTTTTAATATTGAAGAATTAGAATCATACGGCTTGAATAACATGGAAGAAATTAAAAAGATGTTAACTGTGATGAGCCATGCTAAGGTTGCAATAAAAAATGAATTAGACGAAACTGAAAGAATAAAATTATTTAAATATTATATAATAACTGAAGAAAATATAACTATTTACGAATGCTCGACTCCCCAATTAAAAAGTTATCTAATAAAAGTTAAAAAGAAACATAAAAAATCTGAAATTATGGTAGAGAAATATAAACAAGGTATTAAAATTAGATATGCTAACGGCGGTTGGATTACTTTTTCAAACGCATTACCAAGGAAAGTCTTTGTTTGCCTATACAACAATTACCCAGATACTGTAAAATTTGAAACTTTATACAAGGAAATAAAAAACAATACAATGTTAGAATTAAATTCTTTGGCCAAGAGAGAAAAAATACAAAAAATAATTTCTGGCATATATAGACGTATTAAAAAAACAAACATCCCAACAGATTTTATTACATCCGTAAGGGATGTAGGTTACAAATTACAAATTTAATCATCCGCTTTTTAATTTATTATTTAATTTATTCTTACCTAACATAAGCAATCTCTATATATAACCTAACTAGGAAGGCTCTCAATCAGCCTCCTTTTTTTGTACTCTTTTTTACTTCTAAAATTAGCCTAAAAACTAATTTGGCACTCATACGACTTCTTATAATTATCCGCATTTTCAATAAAATAACTATTTATTTTAGGCAAAAAACAACAAAAATGCAGAAGTTACAGCAAGATTTACTTATCTTATACTAGATATTATGAAAATAAAGAAAAAACACAATCCGTTGGTTGTTAGCACTCACCTTAATATATTATTCCACCACTACCGCCAACATAAAGACTCTTTAACCGCTCTCAGAATTTGGTCTATAGCCAAATTAATCTCGCCGAAATACTGTGGCAAAGTTAATCTACACGAAATATTAAATATAGTCAAAATTTCTGAATATTATTTCTTGAAAAAAATTCTACCTCAATCTGAATTTTTCAGAGCCCTTGCAGGACAGACTCTTTATTTAAATTCATATAAAAAAATAAATAAAAAACATAGATTAGGCAAAGGCGTAACCAGAAAAGAAAAAATGACCAAAAAATTCATAGGACAATTTGCTAGCAAAGCGAAATTTAAAGGTTATATCTTAAAATCTTATGTGGAAATTGATTTGCAACGTAAATATAAAAATATTACTAAAGGCAGAATTAGTTATGCAATGGTGGCGAAAGAATTTAAAATTTCGCGCCGTACCGCTATTAATATATTAAATAATTCAACGGCTAAACCACTGCAAAATATAAAACATTTTCCCCAAATTCGTTTTAAGACAAGAAAAGAGTTTGGAAATTGGTTGTTGAACAATATGGATAAATATATTGACGGCTACAGAGTCAGTGATAATTCGTATAGCTATAGATTATTTGATTCAAAAAAC
The DNA here is from genome assembly GCA_964613625.1 of uncultured Gammaproteobacteria bacterium. GTDB lineage: Bacteria > Patescibacteriota > Patescibacteriia > Patescibacteriales > CAZTIC01 > CAZTIC01. The sequence continues at coordinate 2,112 of CAZTIC010000071.1, forward strand.
GATTATTATTTAATTCAATTTTTACCAAATATCTATCGTTTTACTGGCGTTTGTTTGGTGGGCAGAAAGAAAGGGGCAACTTTTAATTAAATTAGATTTAGTATCTTTTTTCCTTTTTTAAGACCTCTCCGAATAGCATGTTTCTGCTCACCAAATAGCCGCCAACAATCATAAAAAAACTTACACCCTATATATAGCATATATTTAATATCTATATTCTATGGAAGTGTATTATTCTATAGAATTATCTATATTTTATAGAAATGATTTATTAGAGAATGTGTCTGGCAGGCAGAATTAGATATAATTTCGCGATTTATTAGAAAATAATTTAATAATATAAATTTTATGAAAAAATTAAAACCTGAACATTTACAAAAAATACAAGAAGGTAGAAAGAAACATTTAGAACGGACCAAAGGACTGGTTTGCACTATTAACGAACATATCCAAATCTGGGTCGACCAATACCAATTCATCTTAAAAATCAATGGCTCTGTAGAAGGTTACTACTCTGACCTTCTCGAAATTCTAGAAACCTTATTAGACTGTAAAGCTAAAGAGTTGATGCTTGCTGATAAGCGCAAAAATTTAATCGGAGTTTTTGAAGCGATTACTGAAGCACGTAGGTGGATTGATAAAATAGTTAGTCCGATTTTAAAAGGGACTGATTCAAAACAAAATAATAACCCAAAAACCTCATAAGGTTCATATGTACTACTTTGTCTCTAAAAAGCCGCTACGATTATAATTTCCTTATAAGAATGGACGTATATAGCTCATGTACCCTATAAATATAAAGCTAAAAATGATAGAGTAATATAGACAAGGCATAGCCCTTCAGCTGTGCTCCTATATTGCTCCTTAACAATTAAATGATAATTGGTTCCAATGCTGAAAATAAAATATTTCTTACACCAGATGAACTGGCTGATTATTTGTCGATTTCAAAAACTACCGTCTATCGCTTAGTATACAAAAGAGAAATAGCATTTAATAAAATAGGTGGTAGTTTAAGATTTAGAAAAGATGATATTGATAAATACTTAAACGATGAACGCATTGAGCCAATTAGAAAATAAATATATGAGTGCAAAAAAAAGAAAAAATAAATGGTGGATAGACTTTATGTTTAATCGAGTAAGATATCGTAAACCAAGCCCTGAAAATTCTAAACAAGGGGCTTTGGCCTATGAATCTGTATTAAGACAAAGACTAACTCAAGGTGAAGATATAAATGCAAGACCAGAAAAAGAAATAAAACAAAAAACTTTTTCTGAATTTTCTGATGAATGGTTTAATTCGTATGTTTTGACCAATAATAAACCAACCGAGATAAAAAACAAGAAGCAAAATTTAAGAAAATACCTAGTCCCCTATTTTGGTAATAAAGGCTTGGATAAAATCAATAGCCTTGATATTGAAGAATTTAAAGCTAAACAACAAAAACTTGGCTTAAAACCGAAAACTATCAATCTTCAAATTGGATGCTTAATAAAATGCCTAAGAGATGCACAGGAACGAGAAATAATTGAAAAAATACCAAAATTTAGATATCTTAAAGTTCCTCCTCAAAATTTTGATTACTTAAACAAAGAAGACGCTGCTAAACTATTAGATGCCTCAATTGGAGTCTATCATAGCGCAATTCTAATCGCTCTACACACAGGAATGAGATTTGGTGAATTAACGGCCTTATCGTGGGAGGATATAAATTTTATCGGTAAAACTATAGTAGTTAGTAAATCTTTTTCTCTTAATATTCTTGGTAGCACTAAAAGTAATAAGATTAGATATATCCCCATGACAGAAAAGCTTTATCAGCATCTTCTTTCTATGCCTAATCAACAAGGCTTCGTACTTAAAGGAAAGAGGAGCGACAGGTTGCGACATTCATATTCCCTTGATGTATTACACAAAATTTGCAAGAACGCAGGCATTAGAATAATCGGCTGGCATATGCTAAGGCATTCCTTTAGTTCTCATCTAGCCGAATCTGGTGTGTCCGTGGTAGCAATTAAAGAACTACTCGGTCATGCAGAGATTAGAACGACCATGATATACGCTCATCTCGGACCATCAGTTTTAAAAGAATCTATAAAGGTTTTAGATGACAATCAGACAAAAGTAAACATTTTTTGTCACAATAGTGTCGTAACTAACCAATCTCAAAATAAAAGTAAACATTTTTTGTCACAATAGTGTCGTAACTAACCAATCTCAAAATAAAAGTAAACATTTTTTGTCACAATAGTGTCGTAATTAACCAATCTCAAAATAAAAGTAAATAATTTTTGTCACAATAGTGTCACAATCAGTGATTCTTTAGATAAAATATCTGAGAAAGCAACAGTTAATAAATCTGTTTTAATGGCTTATAATAAACAAAAAACAGGCTCTCGCCTGTCTTCTGTAGTGAAATTTTATTGGCTCCCGGGGTCGGATTCGAACCGACGACCAATTGGTTAACAGCCAACTGCGCTACCGCTGCGCTACCCGGGAATATAAAATTAAATATCTACTGTGCTACCTCCGCCAGCTGACGGAATACTACCCAAAAATTTACTTTTAATTATTTTCCAAACAGACTCCCTCCCTCTATAACTTTTTAACTGCTTTTCACGTATTAATACTTGCTTTCTCGTATCTGTTTTTTCTTGATAGACAATTTCCCACTTACCATCAAATCTTGCTGTATAACCTTTAAACGCTTTATTGTTATGCAACATTAATCTAGATGATAAATCTTTAGTTTGACCAATATATATTTTATTATTTTGTTTGTTATATATTGCGTATACAAAGAACATATTATTAATTGTAATAGCGCTACCTCCGCCAGCTGGCGGAGCGCTACCTGGGAATATTTATTTTTCAATTTTTCAGTTACAAATTACTATTTAACTCGCAAACTAAAATCTGCCTTTTGGGCAGGTATAGATATTATATAATATTTTGGAAATTAGTCAATGTTTTATAGATATAATTGTTAACATTGCAGCAAAGGGGTTTACACTTCTAAAGGTTAAAATATAATAAA
>CAZTIC010000072.1:0-4931 GCA_964613625.1 uncultured Gammaproteobacteria bacterium
ATTTATTTTTTGTTTTAAAACTGTTATTTCAACCGGAGCTTGGAGCTCGATTGAATTATCAAGAATTATTTTATTTTTTGTATTTAAAATATGTACTTTTTTTATAGAAAACATGCTTTGACTAGCTTGAGATTTTAAAAATTTTTCTTTTTTCTTTGTATTTATAATTAGTTCAAGCTTTCCATCTCGAGGGTCTGATTTTATGTTTTGATCAGGATTATTGCCAGGCAGGTTCATAATATTTATTTCTCCTGGATCTATTATCTCAATTGAAAAATCTTTTTCCATATCAATAGTTGTGCCTTGTCCATTAACCTTGGCGTGTGAAAGAAAGAAATTATTGTTTGCTTTTCCAATATCGAGTTTTTCTATTCGGCGACTTGATAAAGTGTCGCAAGTTGCTATCCCCTTCTCCAGGCCAAGTGCTTCAGAGATATCATTTTCTTTTTCACCAATCGGTATCATTCCCAATGGAATATCAACCAACATCTGATTTTTTATTTCAGTTTTAATAATTGCATTTGCAATTTTATTTAAGGTATTATTATTGCCTACTGCTACAATTGTTTTTGCTCCTCTCTTTATTTCATTTTCAACCAAGTCGAAAACATTTTTCATTACTCCGAGTCTAATTATTTTTCCATTTAGACCTAAATCAGTAATGCGAGTTTCGATATGAGCTATAACATTGTCATATTTGCGGCTGTTTATATATTCATCATAAATATAAACATGCATATTTTTAAATTTAAATTATTTTTTAGATGTTTCTGAGCTTTGTACGGTCATAATACATTTTCCGTTCAAAATAGCTCCTCTTTCTACTGACATACTTTGACATTCTATGTCGCCAGTAATTTTCGCAGTCTGTGTTACTTTCAAATCACCTTTCACTTTTATATTACCTTCTATATGTCCTCCTATTCTGGCGTCATTAGCTTCTACGCTCGCCGTGATACGAGCCTTGTCTCCAATGAAGACGTTGCCACGGGTTTTTAATTCCCCTTCAAGAATTCCCTCTACAACAATATTACCTTGACCGTTGAAATTACCCTTCACCTTTATTGAAGGGCCGATGATTGTCTCTACCTCCTTGAAGACCTCATTTTTATCTTGTGGTTTAAACATAAATTTATATATTAAATTTAATTATTTAATACTCTAATTTTAGTGGTCTTAGGCATGTTTGTCAAAGAGGTATAAGTATAGTAAAGTTATTATAGAAAAATAATTAATATTTTTTGATAAATTTTTTGTATCTTAAAAATTTGATAAATTAGCCCCCGTAGTTTAATGGATAAAACAAAGACCTCCTAAGTCTTAGATCTATGTTCGATTCATGGTGGGGGCACAGGTGAAGTTTGTCCTGAGCGCTCGGGATTAATTGGATGTTTTAATTATGAATTTTAATATAATATTTAAGTCTACGATAATCTGGACTAAAGTGGTTATTTGATAATATAAAATAGTATATTTAGCTAATGTTAGGTAAATTATTTAAAAACATAAATATTCGCTAGTATTAAAGAAAATACAGTAATTTGTTTAATGTTAGGTAAATATGATATTTAGGGCCTGTAGCTCAGTTGATTAGAGTACTTGCATGGCATGCAAGGGGTCAAGAGTTCAAATCTCTTCAGGTCCACAAAGTGGTATAATGGAAATAAGACAGGGTTTCCGCCCAAGGCGGATCAGCCTCGGGCTGACATGTCCCTTATGGTCCACCATGGATTATTCTCCTTTCTAAGTGTTAAATAATGTACAGAAAGTGTGGCATAAAAGTATGTTTTAATAAATTATATTGTTATACGTAGAACATAATCAATCTTATGATGAAAGGTAAAGATTATATTGGGGTTGGTTGCTGGGGAATTGTTACAAATAATAATGATGAGGTTTTGTTGATAAAAAAGAAAATTAATGATTATTGGGAGCGTCCTGGCGGGAATGTTGAAGTCAGTGAAGCGCTTGAAGAGTGTGCGGTGCGTGAAATATATGAAGAATGCAGTGTTAAAACAAAGATAGTTGATTTTATATCATTTGAAGAGGTACTTTTTGGTCCCGAAAGTGATCACTGGATTGCATTTTGCTATCATTTGGAATATATTTCTGGAAGGTTAAAAAATAATGAACCTGAAATACATGATAAAGTAAAATGGTTTCCGATATCTGATTTACCAAAAAATCTCAGCCCCTATACAGCTAAAGCAATAAAAGTGTTTTTACAAAAAAGATAGTATTATCCATATTGTTATACGTGGAACATTTGAAATGTTGTATGTAGAACAATTGTAGTATAATTATAAAATAACATAGGATTAAGTGTTTAAGGTAAATGGTGAAAAAATATATTTCCCCTTATTCCTTATATCTTATTCCTTATACCTAAAAAAATGGAATTAAATGATCAAAAGTTTAAAGAGGAAATCGAGAATGCTAAAGGTTTGGCTTTGGTAGATTTTTTTGCACCTTGGTGTGGACCATGTAAGCTTTTAGGGCCAATTATTGAAGAATTAGCTGAAGAGTATAAAGACAAGGCAATTAAGATTGTAAATATTAATATTGATGAAAATAAAGAAACTGCTGAAAAATATAATGTAATGAGTATTCCAACTTTAATATTATTTAAAGATGGAGAAATAAAAGAGCAGGTGATGGGATTACAACCAAAAGAATTGATTATTGAGATGATTGATAAAAATTTATAAGATAAGTCTAAGTTAGTATGGACTTTCAATATAGGGTGGATAAGTCTACGCTAGTGTGGACTAAAGTATACTATTTTAGCTAATGTTAGCTAAATCTTCTTTAGTGGATAAGTTGAGGATAAATATTAAATATTGTTATTCCCGTGGTCTCGTGTCGCCATAGTTTTAGCGACGGAGCAAGGCGGGAATCTATAATTATTAACTTCTGGATTCCTGCCTTCGCGGGAATGACAGATAAGTGAATATGTACGATGTAATTATAATAGGTTCTGGCCCGGCTGGGTTTACAGCTGGCATATATGCGGCCAGAAGAGAGATGAAGACATTAATAATTGGAAAAGAAGCTGGTGGTCAGCTTATTTGGGCTTCAGAAATCGAGAATTACCCAGGATTTAAAAATATAAACAACTTTGATTTGATTATTAAGATGCAGGATCAGGTGAAAAGTTTGGGTGTAGAACTGAAAGTTGCCGAAATTCAGAAAATTAATAAAATTGATGATGTGTTCGAATTGAGCACTGGTAAAGAAACATATAAAGCTAAGACTGTGATAGTGGCTATGGGTCTCGCTCCAAGACGTTTGGTTATCCCTGGTGAGGAAGAATTTACAGGAAAAGGTGTTTCATATTGTGCTAATTGTGATGGTCCTTTCTACAAAGAAAAAAGTGTTGCAGTTGTTGGTGGGGGAAACAGTGCATTGGACGCAGCTGAAGTTCTGAGTAAAATTGCAAAGAAAGTTTATCTGGTTCACAGGCGACAAGAATTTAAAGGTTTTGAAGCTCTAGCAGAAGAAGTCAAAGCAAAAGAAAATATTGAATTAGTTTTGGATTCAAAAGTGAAAGAAATTATAGGGAAGGATAAGCTTGAAAAAATTAAAGTAGTAAATGTTCAATCAGGCGATGAATTTGACATTGTAATTGATGGTTTGTTTATAGAGGTAGGTAGAATTGCTCATACAGACTTGGTAAAAAATTTAGCTGATAGAGATGAGGGGGCTCAAATACTGGTAAATGAAAAACAAATGACAAAAACTCTAGGGCTTTTTGCCGCCGGAGATGTTTGTAGTGGAGAGTTTAAGCAAATTACAATTGCGACAGGGGAGGCAACTATTGCAACGCTTGCTGCTTATCAGTATCTGCAAATGAAATCTGGTGAAAAAGTGAAACCGATTTTGGATAGGAGTATAGATTAGTATTAAAATAGAAATTTTATAAAATAAATAAGCTCTGATAATTTTATCAGAGCTTATTTATTTTATTTTTTGTCATCTCGGACTTGATCAAGGATTAAGTCCATAAGTATATGGGTTACTGATGTTTGAATTAAGCGCTGCCGCTAGGGCTTTCTTTTTGTAACCAAAAAGAAACAAAAAGTTTTGGGGTGAACAATTCGCTATAGCGTCAATTGAAATTAGTATGCGCCTAGCAGGGGCGCTCAGTGTCTCACCCCAAACCCTGGGAGGTTTTTAAAATTTTAGTTTAATAAAAATTAACATTCATGGATGTGGGTTTTTTTCGTAGTCGTTTGCAATAACAGAGATTGTGATATAATTATATTATGCTAGATTTAAGTGAAGAGAAAAATATATTTAGTAATAATTATAAACTAGTAGCTGGGATTGATGAGGCTGGTAGGGGTCCCTTAGCTGGGCCAGTGGTAGCGGCTTGTTGTGTGATTGATTCTGATTTCGAATTCGACAAAGATGAGTTTGATTTTGTGAGAGACTCAAAGAAATTGACTCATAAAAAACGTGAAGAGATGTTTGATGTGATTTGTAGTAGTGATATTGAGGTCGGAGTCGGGGTGTGTGATAGCGATACTATTGATAGGATAAATATTCTGCAAGCTAGTTTTCTAGCCATGAAAAAAGCGATTGGGGATTTGAGGAATAAACCTGATTATTTACTTGTAGATGGAAAGTTTGGTATACCAAATTGTTCATATGCTCAAAAACCAATCATAAAAGGTGATGAAAAAGTTTTTTCAATTGCGGCCGCTTCTATAATTGCAAAAGTAACTAGAGATAGGATAATGATGGATGTTCATAAAAAGTATCTAGAGTTCGGCTTTGATAAACACAAGGGCTATGGCACTAAGTTGCATATGGAGCAAATAAAAAAACACGGTCCTTCACTAATTCACAGAAAAAGTTTTGGACCGTGTAAGGGTTGTTAACATTGCAGCAAAGGGGTTTACACTTCTAAAGGTTAAAATATAATAAAT
>CAZTIC010000073.1:0-4815 GCA_964613625.1 uncultured Gammaproteobacteria bacterium
TTTGAAAAAAAATGCGCAAAATGAAAGGCGCTATTACCAATACCGCCTTCGTATGGAGGAAATGTACATACCACTTGTGCTATTTTCATATATTTATTATTCTTTATTTTTTAAAGAAATATTCCTAACGATTTCAGTTATATTTTTTTCAATTCTAGCTTGTCTTATTCTGATTTTAAAAACCAAGTAAACCAATATCACTACAGCTATATAAAAAAGTATGTCTATACCGGTTCCACTAAAGCCAAGAAATCCAACTATTTTATCTATATATTTTAATGATAATATTGCCACACCAGCTATTATCCAAAACGTAAGCCAAAAAATAAATTCGTTGTTATTAATTTGTTTTTTCTTTTTTTGCCAGACAATTCTTGAGATGAAGAATAATATTATTATCAAAGCTAGTATTTGTTGAAACATTTTTTTGCTGATTAGTTTATAAATCTTCCTATAATAAGATCTTTAATTATTTTTATACCACCTGCACCTCGACCTTTTCCGTTGAGGATATTTTGACCAAAGTGATTATAAATAACACTAACTGGAACCTCTTTGATTCGCAAGTTATTTTTGAATGATTTTATTAATATTTCGTTACAGTGAGCAGCACCGTCGTTTTCTATCTTAATAGTTTCCAGCGCTTTTCTATTTATCGCCCTGAATCCGTTTTGAGGATCAGTCAAGTTTATTCCAAAAAATATTTTATTAATTAATTTAGCTAATGGGAGAATAATTATTTTTTTGAGTTTAGGAATTTTTGATTTTTTTTCTAAAAATCTAGAGCCAAAGACAATGTCGGCCTTATTGTTAATGATTGGCTTAATTATATCTTTTATTTCTTCTGCCTTAAATTGCCCATCAGCATCAAAATGAACTACAATATCGGCGTTATTTGAATATGCATATTCATTGCCTGTTTGAAGCGAGGCGCCTTGTCCTCGATTTATTATATGTCTTAGAACAGTTACTTTTTGAGATTTTGCTAGGGAATAAGTATTGTCTGTTGATGAGTCATCAACTACTATAATATTTTTTGTAATTTTTTTTACATCTTTAATTACTTCTACGATATGATCTTCTTCGTTGTAGGAGGGAATTACGCAAAATATATTTACATTATAATCATGTAAATTCATAATTATTCTTTGGTTACTCTCATTATCTCCTCGATGGTTGTGATACCGTTTTTAGCTTTTATAAATCCGTCTTCTACTATGGTTAATAGGCCTTCTTTTAAGGCTTGCTCTCTGATTTCTTGGGTATCAGCTTTTTTTAGAATTAAATTACTAATTTCTTCACTAATTTCTAGTATTTCGTATATACCAATTCGTCCTTTATAACCTGTGTCACTACATTTTTTACAGCCTTTTCCTCTGTAAAAAAGTACTGACCCTAATTCTTGCTTAGCTTTTAGTATGGCTTTTTCTTTCTCTAATGTTTTTAGAAGTGTCGGCACATTTAAATTTTTATTAAGTTCTTCAATATTGTCTCTACTTAAATTGTAGCTCTGAATACAGTTTGGACAAATTTTTCTCACTAGACGCTGAGCTATAATTACATTAGTAGTAGTGGCAATAAGAAAAGAGGGGACATTCATGTCATGTAATCTAGGGATAGTAGTAATGGCATCGTTGGTGTGAAGAGTTGATAGTACTAAATGTCCAGTCATGGCAGCGTGAACCGCAATTTCAGCAGTTTCTTGGTCTCTAATCTCTCCAACCATAATAATATCTGGATCTTGACGAAGTAGGGCTCTGAGACCCATAGCAAAAGTAAAACCGATTTTTGGATTTATTTGTGATTGATTAACTCGAGGCATTCTGTATTCAATTGGATCCTCAACTGTTGAAATATTAACTTCGGGTGTATTTAATAGATTTAAAACAGTATAGAGAGTAGTGGTTTTACCGGATCCAGTTGGTCCAGTTACCAGGATCATGCCGTGTGGTTTCTTGATATTTCTTTTTATTATCTCCAAAGGGCCTGATTGAAAGCCAAGTTGTTCTAGGTTTAGAATTTGAGCTCTTTCATTCAAGAGACGCATTACAATTTTTTCACCATCAAAAATTGGTATAATAGAAACACGAAAAGATACATTGTATTCAGGAGTTGATATTTTGAAACGGCCGTCTTGAGGCATACGATGTTCGTCTACTTTTAGATTGGCAAGTATTTTAATCCTAGCTGCGATGCCTGATTGTACGTTTTTTGGTAATGTCATTACATCATGAAGGATACCGTCAATTCTGTATCGAACTACTACATCTTTTTCTTCTGGTTCGATGTGGATATCTGAAGCTTCTTGAAAGATGGCATATTCTAACAAGGTATCAACTATCCTGACAACTGGTAGGTCTTCGGCAAGTTTTTTTAATTCTTGAGTTTGTTCTTTACCGTCTTTTTTTTCTTTGGTCAAATAATCAAACTCAGCTTTTAGATTTTTGTGATATTGTTTTAGGCCATCTCTTATGCTATCTGGAGTAGTTAAATTTATTTTTGGAATAAGACCGGTTTTCTTTTGTATAAATTCAAAAATTTCTAAATTATCAGGGTTGGTTGTGGCGATTTTAATATTTTTGTTATCTCCATCAAAAGCTATTATTTTGTGAGTAGAGGCGATTGGTTCGGGTATTACAAATAGAATATCTTTTCTAATGGTTTGTCCTTTTAGATTTATAAAAGGCACGTTGTAATACTGGGACGCACTTTCATAGAGAGAGAGTGGAGTGATTATCTTTTTTTCCATTAAATAAGCCTCTATTTTTTTATTTTTTAGCTTGGCCTCTTCAGCGAATTTGTCAAACTCTAAACCAGACAAAATATCGGCTTTTTCTAAAATTTTCTTTATTTGTTTTTTTGATAACATTCTATTATTTTTAATAGTATTATCTCTATTGTAACACAATACTTCATTGTAATTCAATCAAAATTTTGTAAAATATGTATTTTATGGTAAATTTATTATATATATTAAGCCATTAAATATAAACTATGGATACTAGTAGCTTGTATAATCAATTATACGCATTAAAACAGCAATTTATTGATAATTTATTATTTGTAATAAGTTTTTTTTATATTAGGTTATATTTGATAATAATCTTTGGTTTTAATGTTTTTTTGTGGTTACTAGTGTATTCAATCAAGATTAATGTTAGTCAAGAATTGATTGTTTTACATTATAATGTTAATTTTGGTGTTGATATGATTGGAGAAGTGGGGCGTTTGTATGTTATTCCTCTGCTTTATCTAATGATAATAGTATTTAATATATTGATTATTTTTTCAATTGTTAAATATAAGTATTTTAAATTTATTGCTCATATTCTACTTTTAACCAGCTTAGTAGTAGGAATTTTTTTATTAATAGCATTAGCTTTTATTTATTTAGTAAATTTTAAATAAATAAAATCTTAACTTATGTGTTCAGAAGAATTTTATATTATAAAAATTTTGTTTTTAACTACCTTGGCTTTTGTTTCAGCAGTTGCTTTAACTCCCTTGCTTACTCATTTTTTGTATAAATATAAATTGGGTAAAAATATTAGAAATACCGGCGATACGCCGATTTTTTCAAAATTACATGCCCACAAAGCCGGAACACCTACAATGGGCGGTATATTAGTATGGATGACTGTATTGATGTTAGCTTTGGTGTTTTTTTATTTGGACAAGTTTACAAGTTTAAGAATTTTTGAAGATTTGAATTTTTTAACTAGAAGTGAAACTTTGTTACCACTGGGAGCATTAGTAGCTACTGCTTTAGTTGGTTTGTTTGATGATTGGTTAGATATACGCGGGAAGGGTGTTTTTGGAGGAGGTGGTTTGAAAATAAAACATAGATTATTAATTTATACTTTGATAGCTATAGTTGGTGCTTGGTGGTTTTATTTCAAGTTAGATTGGACAGTTTTGCATGTGCCATTTTTTGGGAGTTATGAAATTGGATGGTGGTATATACCATTTTTTATATTTATTATAATCGGCACAGCTTTTTCTGTGAATGAGATAGACGGACTAGATGGGCTTTCAGGTGGAACATTACTTATGTCATTTGGTGCCTATGGAATTATTTCTTTTGCGCTTGGTCGTTATGATCTGGCGACTTTCTGTGGTGTAATAGTTGGTGCATTGCTCGCTTTTTTATGGTTCAATATTATACCTGCTAGGTTTATAATGGGCGACACTGGATCGATGTCGCTGGGGGTCACGCTCGGTATCATAGCTTTGCTTACTAATTACGCCCTACTTCTACCTATTATTGGATTTATGTTTGTTTTGGAGTCATTGTCTGTGATAATACAATTATCTTCAAAGAGACTTAGAAATGGTAAGAAAGTATTTCTATCAGCCCCGATTCATCATCACTTTGAAGCTAAGGGTTGGCCTGAACCAAAAGTAGTTATGAGATTTTGGATTATATCTATTATAACAGCTGCTATTGGCTTGGTTATGTTTTTATTAGATAAAACTATTTAATACCTCACCCCAGCCCTCTCCTTGTAAAGGAGAGGGGATTATAAGTATGGCGAATTTAAAACAAATAATAAATAACTTCATAAAACCACGAACTAATGAGCATGAGCCTGATAAAAGTATTTTAATTACGGTTGGTATTATTTTAGTTTTTGGTCTTATTATGTTATCGAGCGCTTCAGCAGTTACGGCCTATGCCAAGTTTGGAGATAGTTATTACTATTTCAAACATCAATTGGTTGGTCTTGGTTTGGGATTAATTGGTTTTTATTTTTTTTCTCGGGTTGATTATCACAAATGGAAAAAATTTGCTTTTGCTTTTTTAATTTTTTCTAT
>CAZTIC010000074.1:0-3190 GCA_964613625.1 uncultured Gammaproteobacteria bacterium
CTACGCCACTGGCTAGAGGAAAACTTTGGATCTATATATTTTTTAAACTCTTTCAATTTAGGGTAACTGAAACGAAACATTGCCGGGGGCATGCGCGCATCTTTGCAGGGATATAAGGCACCGCCAACAGATTTAACAATTTTATCTAAATCAGTAAATAATTTGTGTGTCTTATCGCCATGATTGGCGAAATCCAATGCCAACGTAACACCTTCTCGCGGAAAAGACAGTCTGCCGCGAGAACTAATATCACCCATAGTCTTTAATACTGCTAAAAATGACCCCATCCCAGATTTTGCAATGGCTCCCAATATTTTTCGTATAGCGGCACCACCATCTTTATACGGAACTACGCATTGATATTGGAAAAACCCTCTTTTGCCGTACATCCGGTTCCAGTTTAATATCGAATCCAGTGGATAGAAAAAAGGGTCGTAGTGTTTAATCATTTTTGAATGTTTTTTTAATTGAGATCGGTATATCACTGCGTTGGCAATTTTTATTGTAACACGATTTAGTAAGAACACGGGCGCTGTAAATGGAAATGGTAGCCTCTTCGGTGTTTTCGGTTTTGGTAATTCTGATTTATCAAGATTAGAATTATTACCCCTAAAAAATAATCCCCTACCAAAATTGTTACCCCTACTTGAACAATCAATCCAAGATACAATATATTCATAATCTTTTGAAGATTTTTCCGAAAGCATAAAGAATTCGTCTAAATTTTTAAATTTGATGGTTTCAGCATCAATATAAGCATTTTTTATCGGTTTCAATTTAAATTCCGCCCATAGTATTAATCCCGTCAAACCCATTCCACCGATTGTAGCTTTATATAATTCTATATTTTCTGTTGCTGAACATATATATTTTTTACCATCGGATCTCAATAATTCAAAACTAAGCACATGTTTTCCAAATGTCCCTGCTTTATGATGGTTTTTACCGTGAACATCATTCGCAATTGCACCACCAACTGTAATAAATTTTGTACCAGGTGTTACCGGAAAAAACCATCCACTTGGCACAATTACCTTTAATATTTTTGCGAATGATACGCCGGCTTCACATTTTATTATCCCTGTTTTACGATTAAATTCCATGAATCTTGAAATTCCGGATGTATCTATTAGCATATTTCCATTATTTAGACAATTATCGCCATAGCTTCGTCCTAACCCATAGGGCAATAGTGAAATTTTAATTTTATCAAAATTAAGGACATCGTTAATCCAGTTTAATTTTATAGTATCTTTGTGTTTTGCGGGAGGATAAAGCCCCCAAGATTTATACTGTTTTTTCATTGAATTATATTAAGATTATTAAACATAGAATTATCTATAATTGCAGCAAGTAACATTATAACAACAATTATAAACATTGAAATGTATGTTATTTTATCGCGCAATGCAAAAATGATTGGATCTTCAGTCATTTTTCCGCGATTTGTTACCATCCACATACGCATCAACCAGTAAAGCAATACTGGAACTGTAAACCATATTAATATTGGTGACTTATAAAGCCCTATAACGTGAGCGCTGTTTATGTATAATGCTAAAACCAGCATTGCTACAAATCCGCTAGTAATTCCTGATTTTTGAACTAGGTCCAAGTCCTCAAGATGATAATCCCTACCTGCAATTTTTCCTTTATTGTTTTCTCTCATTAAAATCAAATCTGCATAACGTTTCATAAACGCCAAACTTAAAAAGAAAAACATTGAAAAGACTAATAACCATGAAGATACTCCAACACCTGAGGCCACTGAGCCTGCACCAATTCTCAATGTATAAAGACCGCCAAGAACTATTACATCTATAAGCATAATTTGTTTTAGGATGAATGAATACGCAGTTGTAAGCATTATGTAAATAATTAATATTATTAAAAAAGATGTTGATAACGTTGAGACAACAATGCTAAAACTTATAATTATTAAACCAATAATTAAAAAGACTCCTAACTTAATAGACATTTCTCCAGAAGCAAGTGGTCTATGCTGTTTTGACGGGTGTGCTATATCTGTTTCAATATCTAGTAAATCATTTAGTACATACATAGCAGATGCGCAGAAACTGAAAGATATGAATGCCCAAAATACTGAAATAACTATCTTTGTTTCTGTGAATTGATGCGCCATAATAATTGGCAAAAACAATAATAAGTTTTTAGCCCATTGGTGAATTCTAATTTCTTTTATTATGGATTTAAAAATTGCTTTTTTCTTCATAGTGTTAATCATTTTTATGTTATCAAATTTTCTTATTCTTTTTTTTAGCCCGCGATTGGGATCAATAGCAGCACCGGAACTAGTCGCACTCCATATAGGAATATCATTTTTTGAATCACCCATGTATTCAAATTGATTGTTTCCAACAATGTTTCTAATCCTTTTTAATTTTTCTTTACCAAGAAGATTGATTTTAGCTGTAGAACCATAAACTTTTTTAAAAATACCGAGATATCCAGCAACGCTTTCAGCAATTTTTTTATTTGCCGCTGATAACAAATAAACATCACGACCATTGTTTTTTTCTTTATTTATATAGCCAATAACATCTTTCTTATATTGTAACAAACTTGGTTCCGGAATAATCAATTGTGCCACTTTATATTTTAAAAACGCCCGTCCTTTAGTAATCCAGCAGAATAATGAGAATATTTTAAGTGGGTATCTTTTTATTAATAGAATTACTGATTGATGCAGGGTGTCACCAGTGATGAGAGTTCCGTCTAAATCTACAAAAAGTGCTATTTGTTTGGATTTCTTAATAGACATATGGTGAAATTTAAGGACACGAACAGAAAATGTTTCTTATTATTTAATCAACCCGAAATATTATAGACCGTAAACCACTACTTGCAAAGAAAACAAACACGCCTGCCCATGATAAAATTGTGATCCAAAGTGCCCGTTTAATTTTATCAGTTTCATAGATAATTTTGATTATCGAGTCATCAACTGCCTCTAATGCCAATCTATTCCCATCGTTAGCAAGCGTAGCATTGTTTGTACTTACTGACAGACATATGCCATCATTGGCAAGTATTTCTGAGAATATATATGTATTTGGTCTTCCATTTTGAGTTTGTATTATCGTCAATGATTGCGGGGTCACAATTGTCTCAATTTCAGCTTCAATATTTTGATTAGCATAAATTATTTGAGGTGGCAATACTTCTTGTC
>CAZTIC010000074.1:3290-4744 GCA_964613625.1 uncultured Gammaproteobacteria bacterium
GTTTTAAATAAAATTCCAAATCGTTTTCATTTATGCCCTCCATTCTTTTTCTTAGCCAAAAACCACCCGTATTATTATAAGCTTCAGTCATCCATACTAAAAGTTTTCCAATGATTAGTTTAGTAAACAATTTTAATAATAAATACAGTAAGCCCAATCCGCCTATACTAAGGATTAGCATAGCTTTTGAAAGTTTCTTTATACCAATCCAGAACTTTGCTAATGTAAATTTGTGCAATACGTGCCAAATTTCGTTAGCATAATTTGCCATGACTATAGAAAATCCCAAATACGCTGGAATAGCCAATCGATGTCCGTAATTCTTTATGCTTTCAAAAAATGGAAAGGTCATAAGTAAACTAATTCCTCTCATTAGCCAGTGCCAATTGTAAAAAAATGAGAAAGCAAAAATAATACTCGCGGAAAAAAACACCGCTTTATAATTTAATCGCTGTCTTATTGTGTTAGAATCCTGGCGAAATATGTTTTTATATTTAATAAATAAAATTGCCACCATAAAAACTGACAATCCCCAAAAAATACCTGAATCATGTGCGGGAATCCCTAGTGTTACAAGGTTTGTCCAAAATAACAAATCAAATGGCTGAATCAATAATGTTGGTGTTAGCGCATAGATCAAAAAATTAATTGGATTATAGCCTGCCGGTTCAAACCACATCCTATCAAAATCAGAATATACTAAACTAGTAGCATAAACACGAACATAGGCAAGTAAAGAAACCAAGCCCACAACCACGACCAATTCAATAAATCGAATCCATTTATTCTCCAATATGCCTTGAAATAATGTGTATAAACCAATCAACATAAAAAACCATACAAAAACATAAACTCCGCCTTGCAATAATATCAGTGCTAGTATGGCCGACATGCCCGTTATTCTTTTAATCGTCCTTCGGGCGGTTAAAAAATAAATTAGCCATGGAAAGAAAAATATATTGTACCATGGCAAATAGCCAATGGCAACGTGTTGAAAAATTATAGGTGAAAATAGAAATAGCACAGAAAAAGTTCTAAATTGAATATCATTCCACTCTAACCGCTTTCGCAATGCGATTGTCCCAAATATTCCAATCAAGCCATGTATGAACAAATATAGTTTAAGGAAAACAATCTCTTTCAAAAAATATAGTAGTGGTGTAAATGGTGAAAACAATGTTGTTTCTGGAATTGATATAAACGATGATGTTGCTGCTACCGGAGGTATCCACGAAATACATTCTAATTTATTCCACCAAAAATACGGTAAAGTATCAAAATCATTGAGGGCAGATGTTATATAGTTTAAATATGCCGGGTCTTTGAACCAATCCATGACCCCAATTCTATCATTAAGCGCATAATATAGGAATAGAATTAACGCTGCTAATAGGTAGAAATATCCTTTTTCCCAAAACCACAAGAGTCTATTTGAAACTGATTTACTCAATTGA
>CAZTIC010000075.1:0-1729 GCA_964613625.1 uncultured Gammaproteobacteria bacterium
TTGTTTGGCTTTTTTCCTACTTTCAAATTCATTCTTTTTTTCTTGCTTCAAAATACTTAGACATTCCTTACAGTAGACAGGTCTCACTCCATCTGGCTTAAAACTAATTTTTGTTTCTTTACCACATCTATCGCAAACGACATCATAAAGAGTAATGCCGTTACTATTGTTACTTATATTATTATTCGCTTTAACATTATTATTACTAACCGCAACATTATTGACAGGCTTGTTAATAACACTAGTCGCATTATTGTTGCTATTAATTATCACTGGATTATTCGGTTTTGGATTTTTGTTTATATTCTTATTAATATTACTTACGGTGCTGGCTGGATTTAAATTATTTTTAATATTTGGATTATTTGTTTTTTGATTAGGATTTTTCTTTTGAACTGGAGCATCTTGACCATCATTTTCTACCCATCTCATTATTTTCTCTTCTACTTCCTCTTTCTTTTGTGCATATCGCTCTCTAGATACTTTAATTACTTTTTCTGTATTACCAGTCATTTCCTCATCTGTTAGCGGAAACAAACCTCTAGCCGAAAAAGGATCAGAGGAAATACCATCAATCATTAATTTTATATAAAATTCATACTTCGGCAAATTAACGATGTCTTCTTCCATAAATACTGGAGTAAATTCCTTTACTAATTCTTCAGCGTCTATCGCCCCCACTCGAAAAACTACCAAAGTACCAACATTGCCAAAGACAGCTGCTTTCACAGTATCACCCAACTGCTCAACGTATTGATGGGCCATTATTAAATTAAGATGATATTTTCTAGCCTCACTTAATATATTTGCAAAAGCTTCGGTTGTAAAATTTTGAAATTCATCAATATATAGATAAAAATCCTGTCTATCTTTTTCAGGCGTATCTACTCTACTCATAGCAGCTAATTGTATTTTTGTAATCATCATCGCTCCAAGTAAGGCTGAATTATCTTCTCCAATACGTCCCTTACTCAAATTCATAATAAGAATTTTTTTGTTATCCATAATATCTCTCATATCCATAGCCGATTTTACTTGTCCAACAATATTACGTATCAAAGAGCTAGAAAGAAATTGACCAACTTTATTTTGAATAGGAGAAACCGCCTCAGAAGCAAATTTGTCAGCATAACCAGCAAATTCACCCACCCAAAAAGCTTTTACTACAGGATCCTGAATCTTGGCGATAACTTTTTTCCTAAAGGCTTTATCAGAAAGCATTCTAGTTACAGCCAAGAGAGTTGACCCAGGATAATCCAAAATAGCTAATATAGCATTTCTTAATATATACTCAAGTCTTGGCCCCCAAGAATCAGCCCAAAGTTTTTGAAAAACACCAATCAGTCCCGAGGCTACTAAATGACGAAGATGTGGCTCCACTTGCTCAACCACATTAAACGCAATTGGATAATCCATATCCGAAGGATTGAAATATATTACTTCATTAATTCTATCAGTAGGAATATATTCCATAATCTTTTCTGCTAAGTCGCCATGAGGATCTACTACAGCCACGCCCTTACCAGCCCGAATATCTTCGACTATCATATTTTCCAAAATAGTTGATTTACCCATTCCAGTTTTTCCAATCAGATACATATGTCTTCTTCTGTCATCTTTTTTTATACCAAACTTTTGTTGCTTATTTCTAAAAGTAGTTTCTGCAAATGTTGTTATTTCTTTATCCATTTGTTTATATAATTTATTTTAATTATTTATTCTGTTGGTA
>CAZTIC010000075.1:1829-4627 GCA_964613625.1 uncultured Gammaproteobacteria bacterium
CCTGCTCTAAATCAGACTTAAGGATCAAAGTATCTTTTTTTTGATTTTTTATATTTAATTCAAATTTATCATTACTTTCCAATTTGAATCTTTTTTTATCAACCTCTTCAAATATGGGCTCAAGTATTTGCTCGCTAACAATCTCCTCACCTACAGGCAAACTCATTGGTGCATCAGCCTTTCTTCCTGGAGCTTTTTGTATCATAGACGCTTTGACAAAACTATCAACTGGAAAATGCCAAAGAGTAGCTAATTCTTCAATATTAAATACGTATGGTTTTCTACCAGCCGTATTCTCACGTTTCATATAATTATTTATAATATTATTTTTCCTTTGGCGAAGCCTGCTTTCTTGCATAATAAAACCGACCGAAGTTGCAGTTTTGTCCATGTCAGGTTTAATATTATTTAAATCAAGAGAGGCAAATTGCTTTACATATCCAACAAAACCATTAGCTGCTTTTGGCTTATTCATTAATTCTTTTTTAGTAATATAAACGGTCCTCATTTTTACTTGAAAGCCAAGCTTGGAACACTTCTCATTAATTGCTTCTACTTGCTTTTTTTCTTTTGGTTTCAAATTCATCATTTTCATGGCATCATCTTTTGAATCCTTAGAGTCTGATTCAATATCAGACCAAATACTATAAACACCTTCGCTTAATCCAGTTATTCCATCGAGTATAACATCTACTATCTTGTTAGCAAATGAAGTGTCTTTAACTTTTTCTCCTAATATTTTACTAATCTCCTTATCACCTTCATCAGTCCAATCAAAACCTATAGGAATAACAATTATTTGAAACCAAAGATTCTCACCTTTTCCGATGCTACTACACAAATCCATCAAAGACGCCATCGGGTCCATAAATGTAGCCTCACCCTTGGCAGCAGATTGAATTTCAAATTCCTGATATTGTTTTATCGGATAAACCCATTTATTTTTAAGTATCCATTCAGTTCCCCATAAATCGTACTCTTCATCTGGAAACTTCTTTGGAAACCCATCAGTATAATCATTTACTTCTGTTATTTCTGCATCAGGGTACTGAGAATACACTGCTGATTCAACCAAGTTTCTATACTGCTCAGGAGAACGAATTAAAAATTGAGTATAGCCTTCTATGCTGACAATTTCAAAACTAAATGAGAGTTGTACTTTTCCCACCCAATATTTATCAGCAATATTTATAGTTGCATGAGCACCTGCAAAATAAGTGAAAATATTTTCAACTGCTTTGGGTGATTGTTCGTTACCGCGCGGAATATCAATAGCAAGCAAAATAAATTTTTGCTCTGAAGCCCATTGTTTTCTAATACGTATCAACCACAATTCTTTTCCCATCCAAATTATTAAAAATACAATTGGAATCCAACCAAATAATATTAAAAGCCGAAGAATTATTTCATCCGTCGGTAAATTCAAAAAATCTATAATTGGTTGTAGATCAATCTCCATGTCCATAATAAAAATTCAAATATTCCGAATAAATTATTCAAATACTCCAAATATTTACTTAAATCATTCGAATGTATTTGTAGACTCGGATTATTATATATTTTACCACAATTCCCACCTAAAAACAAAATGCCTTGACTTCACACCAAGGCATTTTTATAAAAAATTTTATTTAAATATTATTCGCTCTTTTTTGACAAATATTTACTTCCATTTTTTTCAAATTTATCTTTATTCATTAAAGCCAATATGATAGTAGCCTTTTTTACAAATCTCTTTTCTAAAACTTTTTCAATTATTTCTTCTTTGGTTAAAGGCTCATCGTTTTCGTTCAAAACCTCAATAATCACATCTGCAACTGTACCTTTTTTATACCCCCACTCTTTGAGTCCGTACAAACCTCTGCCAACTAAAATATATTTACTATCTAATATTAATTCATTATGAACTGTAGCGGCGTTTGCTTTTTTCTTATCAAAGACAATTTGATTTATTCTGTCTGCTATTTCTTCAAAATGCATTGGTTTGCCATGATTCTTTAATACTAAATAAATTTTGTCATTAATTGTTTTCGGCTTAACTTCACGCCAATCCTTCATACCCCAATGCCCAAATTTATTTTGTTCCAAATTTTTCAAAGCTTTAAGTATAGAATAAAAAATCTTGTTATTATTAATTATTTCGGGTTTTTCATTAAACAAACCGCCTCCTAATACGCTTGAAATATCTATATTATAATTAATATCAAATTTTTCTTTATACTTATCATAAGCATCTAACTTATCAAATAAAGCGATCACTTCTTCAGTCTTGTGTAGTTTTTTTAATTCTTTGATTTTAACCAAAAGCTCCTCGGCCACCTCTTCAAGATGATCCATGTTCTTATATTTTAAAATATAAGAACTTAAAAAACTTTTACTAGTATTTAATTCCTCAAATTGCATTTGGAGTAATTTTGAAATCAAGAAATCGAGATGATTCTTGTGTATTTCTTCTTTTTTAGCATCTCTACTTTCTCCATTAGCTGAAAATTTAACCAATACATCAAGTAAGTATAATTTTTCCATTATACCTCCATGTTCTTCCAAAAGTTGAGTAATAACCTTCTTTAAAGTATCTACATAACCTTCAAAATTTTTTAATTCACGAAGTTTTTTTACACTAGCACTTTCAATCTGTCTTATCCTCTCTCTAGTGAGCTGATGAGCATTACCAACCATTTCCAAAGTTTCACGACCCTCACCATGCAATCCATATCTTCTCATCAAAATATCACGCTCTCTTTTGGAGAGTTCGCTAAGTAAGTTATTTACAATATCAACAGCATCAAGCTTTGTTA
>CAZTIC010000076.1:0-4251 GCA_964613625.1 uncultured Gammaproteobacteria bacterium
TTATTTAGTTTATTGTGTTTCAGCTCTGGCAGTGTTGAAGGTAGTATCAGGATTTTGAGTCCGATGATTGCCATTCCTCTAATGATATTATTTTATCTGTTGTTAACAAAATCAAAGAAAATTAACTGGTTGAGTTTTCCAGCCTTTATTTTTTTAGGTTTAACTTTGCAAGCTGAATTTGCCTATGCAGTTCTTTTTATTCCTCTAGGATTTTTTGCTTTATTAATGTTGCATGGTAAGCGATTTATTAAACCACTTGTGTATGCTTCAGCCGGCTTGGGACTAACTTTAGCGCCACAATTATTTTTTGAGATTAAAAATAAATTTGTGATGACTACAAGTTTGCTAAGTCATTTCACATCAAAAGCTGATCAAATCACTTGGTTGAAATTATGGACTCAAAGACCTCAAACTCTAATGGCTGTGACTAAAACCCAGTTAATTGGTAATTACAAAGGGGTTTTTAGTTGGCTTGTTTTTATTTTTCTAGTATTTTTGATTTTATTAGCAGCTAAAAAAATTATTAAGCCAGTTCAGAAAAAAATTAGTTATGAGTGGTTAATCTTAATCATTTTTGCTTTTGGGCCATACTTTCTTTATATGTTTTGGAAGGGAAATGGCGGTAATTTTTTTGGCTATTATATTACTTCCCACTTTATATTTTTGTGGCCACTAATTATTAAAGGATTGGAAATAGTTTTTGCTAAAGGCAAGCTCAAGCAGCTGGCTTTTTGTTTGAGTAGTTTGTTCTTAGTTTTTTACTCAAGCTATCAAGTCATTAATTCTAGAATTTTTAATCCAGAAAATGAAGTTGGTTTCGTTATTATGGAAAAGACTATTAGTCAATTTTTTGACTGGGCCCAACAAGATGCTCAGTATCCTGGAACGATTGCTGTTTTTACACCTAATGTTAATACAGAACACTATGATGCTATTATTCACTGGGTGGCTCAGCAACGCCATCAACAGCCGCCACTTACTGTTTTAAATAATTCAAATTATTTGTACTTACTAATCGAGCCACCCGGTCAACAAACCATCTTATTAGGGCAGTGGCGGGAAGTAAGAACAAAAGAAGCCCAGCAACTCAGATTAATGAATGTTGGTTTTTTAACTCTAGAAACTTGGAGAAAAATTGATGAAAATTAAAAAATTTTTAAAAAAATACTGGTTTATTTTAATAGTATTATGTTTAGCTTTTACCCTCAGGATTTACCAATACTACGAGTTTCCTGTTTACGGGGAAACAGCTGATGAATTAGCTTGGAGCTACCTTGGATCCTCATTAATAGAGGAGCGGGTACCTGGATCTTGGTCTCATTTCGATGTATATAAAAAAAATGGAGCAGTGATTGCTGAAAGACCGAGTGCTAATTTAGTGCAACCAGTTCTTGATAACCCGCCATTATTTGGTTTAATCCCAGGGTTGGCTCATCGCTTTCAAGGTCATTGGACCAATGAGCCCTCAGTTAAAATGATTCGATTTCCAATGATATTTTTAGGTATTTTTAATATCTGGTTATTGTTCCTTTATTTAAATAAAACTAGTTTTAGTCAATTGGCTAATAAATTAATAATTTTAATTTTTGCCATTGCCCCAAGTTTTGTTTTTGCTAGTCGCTTGGCCATAGCAGAAAATTTATTGATAACCTGGTCGTTATTGGCTTTAATTAGATTAAAAAAAGAGCACACTTCTGGAAAAATAGATCTAATTTTGGTGTTGTTGTCGATTCTTGCAGTCTTAACCAAAGTCTCGGGTCTGTGTTTACCAGCCGCTTTATTTTTAATTGGTTTGAAAGAAAGGAAAAATCAGCTAATTAGATCGGGTCTAATAGGAGCCCTACTGGGCATTATCAGCTTTTGTTTATATGGACTTGTATACGACTGGCAAATTTTTTATGAAATACAATTTCTACAAGCAGGCAGAGAGATCGGGTTAGCTACATTTTTTAACCGTTTTTTTCTACATCCTTATTTAGTAGGAAAATTTTTTATTGATGGTTGGATTATTTTGGGATGGTTGGGCTTATTAATTACTGCTTTTCTCAAAAAGAATGATAATCAAATAAATCGATTTTTTATACTTTTTTTAGTTCAAACTTTTTTTATTTCGCTTGCGGCTGGTGAACAGACTTTTCATGGTTGGTATGATTATGTCAATTTCCCGTTTTATGCAATTGCCGGCGGTCTGTTAATTGATTGGATTATAAATAATAAACAATATTTACTATTTAGTTTTTTGTGGCTCTTACTTTTACCGAGCATCAGATTGTTTTTAGTTCACGTTGACATTTACTCGGAAATAAGCCCTCTTTTCATTAGAATAATTTCTGTTTTGGGCTTTTTTCCATTTTTGATCAATCTAAAGAACAATAAAATGGCTAAGCGCGTCAGTTTAGTTTTGATTGGAGTTATTTTATTGGTAAATATTTTAACCATTTTTAATTTTGAACAGATTGCTTATTGGGAAAATGATGCCTTTTTTTATTATCGATAAGAGCTTAATCATTTGGTAAAAAATTTCTTGTCTTTAGCTAGGCTTTAATTTCAATATAAGCTCGAATACAATTGATTTAATCTGTAAAAAATTGGTTTTAGATACTATGAATAAAAAAATATTTTTAATTACTTGTTTTTATTTTTTAATTATTTTTTTATTGTTATTGGATACGGCCGTATATCCCGGTTGTGTAAAAAAATATTTTTTTGTTTATCCCTGGTTTTTAGCACTTTCCTTTTTAAGCTATATGATTTATTTTCGATTTAAAAATAAGAAGAAAATAATACCAATTTATAAAATTAATAATTTCGTTGTTCTGCCTGTAAGTTTTTTAATAACTGTGTTGAGTCTGTATCTAGAATCAACCAACTATCCAAATTACGTTTTTGAACACTTTCATCTGCACTATGATGTACTAGCTCAAATATTCTTTTTTTCAATTTTAGTCTCGGCAGTGACAATTAAAAAAATAAACTACTTGATAATTAAAAGGTTAATTTTTTTGACACCTCTAGCTCTATTTCTTGTTGGGCTGATAATGAATTTTTGGCCGTTTGATTTTTTTATTGTTTTGAATAAAGAAGATGGCGTGATTGAATATTTGCAAACATTTTTATATTTTTTTGCATCAGCATTAGTCTTTATTTCAGCCATAAAAACATGGAAAAACAAAAAATTATTTGCCATATTTTTAATTGTTTATACAGGGGCCCTATTTTTTATCGCAGGCGAGGAAATCTCTTGGGGGCAACGCTTACTTAAATTTGATACTCCCGAGGAATTAAAGGAAGTGAATTATCAAGATGAGTTTACTCTCCATAATATTGATACATTTGCGGCTTATATTTGGCAGACATATGTATTACTTGGGATATATGGAAGCGTTAGTTGGTTGGTTAGAATATTGATTAATAAAGTCAACTTGAAATTTTTTAATAAAATTGAATTTTGGTTAAATTATATTTTGCCTCAATGGCAATTTTCTCTCTATTTTTTTTCTATTTTTGCTTATAATTTTTATCAAAAGACTTTTGATTTTAAAGTGCCACAATTTAGCGAATATTCGGAGTTAATTTTGGCCTTAGGAATATTTTTAATGGTTACTACTAATTATTTAAAAGATCAACGTGACCCCTCTTTCAGTCATCATTAATACTAAAAACGCCGCCCTTACTTTAAAAGCTTGTTTGGACTCGGTTAGGTTTGCCGATGAAATTATCGTGGTTGATATGCATAGCACTGATGATACTGTTCTCATTGCCAAAAGATTTACTGATAAAGTCTTTTTTCATAAAGATACTGGCTATGTTGAGCCGGCTCGCAATTTTGCTTTAAGTAAAGCACGGCACAACTGGATTTTAGTGATTGATGCTGATGAAATTGTTCCCGAGCACTTACAGCAACAAATTACCAAAATTATTAATAGCCGAAATAATGTTGACGTTTATCTCATACCAAGAAAAAATATAATTTTTGGTCAATGGCTAGAACACACTGGTTGGTGGCCTGATCATCAACCGAGATTGTTTAAAAAAGATAGCGTGAGCTGGGGCACTGGCATTCATCGCTTTCCTGAAATGCGTGGTGTGATTGAGGAACTACCAGCCGATCCTAATCTCGCGATTATTCACTATAATTATCCCAGTGTTGAGAGCTATCTGAGTCGCCTCAATCGCTACACTTCCATCCAAGCTCAAGAAAAACAAGCTGGCTTTGGTTCAACAGTCGAGACTCAAGATTTAATTAAAAGT
>CAZTIC010000077.1:0-4157 GCA_964613625.1 uncultured Gammaproteobacteria bacterium
ATCAAAAATATAACCCTGAACTAAAAAAAGACATAGGAAAACTACTAACAAACAACAGCCCCTGGATAATGAAATCTCTCCCTATTCACTCTGATGCATTCGGAAAATCTCTAAACATGAAACATGGCGTTCATCAAATGTCTGATAAAAGAGCAAAAAAATTTGTCAGATCTAGCTTCCATTTTTTTCTTGGACAACAGATATATTCTCCTGTGGCCCTACACTATGCTTTGATTTATCAACCAGAGAAAGCTATTTCGTTATTGAAACTAATTAGAAGCTATTCCCCAATATTCATAGGAAATCGAAATAATAACCCTGAGGTTATTAAAAAGTTACTTAACCCCAGCATATCTATTAAAACTCCTCCACAAAATGCTTATGATCATAAAGAGGAAATAAAAAAAGCTCTTGAAGAGGCATTAAAAAATAGAGCGAATAAATACACCGTTATAGTGATAGCCTGTGGAGCCACTGGCAAATCAGTAATATCAGATTTTATAGGTAAAAATAATTTATTCATTTTTGATATAGGAAGTGTGATTGAATTCTTTCACGGCAAAACTAGTTGGACATGGATAAGATTGGCCAATAAAAATCAGGAAGACATTTCACAACTACTAAAAAAAATCTCCTCTTAATCAATCTTGTGACGACGAACACTGTAATATTAACTATGCTTCTATGAATAAAAATGCAATAATAAGAATTAAAAAAATCATCTCAAGCAAATGTGGCCGTGACTATATCAATGCTCTTAATGCGTCCTTCAAAGATTGCGAGACATTATTAGATGTGGGTTGTGGAAAAAATTCCCCAATACAATACGCTAAAAATAAGCCTAAATATTCAGTGGGCATAGATGCATTCGAGCCAAGCCTGAAAGAATCTATGCAAAAAAAAATACATAACAAATATCGTCTGATGGATGTTATGGATCTGGGTGATAAATTCGATAAAAACTCCTTTGATTGTGTACTGGCAAACGATCTAATAGAACATTTAAATAAAGATGATTCTGAAAAATTGATTAAAATGATGGAGGGTGTAGCTAGAAAAAAAGTTGTTATTTTTACTCCAAACGGTTTTGTTGAGCAAGATAAATACGATGATAATACTTGGCAAGAACATCTTTGTGGATGGTCTTATAGAGAAATGCTGGAACGGGGATATGAAGTATCTGGCATGGCGGGATTAAAGTACTTAAAAGGCTACAAAGCTAAAGTAAGATTCAAACCAAGAATATTATGGAGAATAATTTCTGAACTATCTCAATTTTTAACAAAAAAACTATTACCTAAATACAGTTTCGCAATTTTTTGTGTAAAAAACATAAGAAATAAAGACTAGTTTTAATTATAATCTAAATATTTTTTTAATTTTTAAAAACAAGCTTTTATTTTTATGTGTAACATACACAAAAAAATTAAATGTGCGTAAATTCTCTTTTATTAAATAAAATTTAAACTTATTCGCCCAAACAACATAATTAAAGCTCAATTGATCTCTGCGACTGTAATTTTTTATCTGCCCCCACCAAGCTTCCATTAATTGTACAACACTTGCTATATTATGACGCCTAAACAACACCGCGCTATGTACTAACCCATAATTATAAGGATACCCCTCTTCCTTATATTTTTTTATTTGGTTTCTAATAATCTCTTCATTATCTTTATAGTTAGTCTTGTTCATAGATATAATAGCTTTGGCCTCTTCATAAATACAATCTCGAGAATCAGGCTTCGTATAAACATGATCAAAAGTTGCTAAATCATGATGCTCTAAATACTTATCCAACAGAAGATTCATGTCTCCATTGATTATCACATTACCGTCCGTCCAAATACTATATTCATATTCAGGTAAACATTTATGGGGCAAAACTGTAATCTGTCTAGCGCAACGGGTAGAATCATCAAATTCTCTCTTAACCTTTCTAACATTCCAAATATCGCTAACAAAATCTTGATCTGTAAAACAAATAAAATCAAAACCTTCGGGAATTACCCGAGGCTCTTTCAATTTGTCATATTTACCAAATATAGCCGTGTAAATGACTTTATTATTCATATAATCCTTTTTCGATATTCCTCACCATGGCATCGGCACTAAAATGCTTCTCCACTTTATATCGAGCTGGTTTTAACATGCCAATTAATTCATGGAAATGTTTATACACATAATTAATTTTCTCAGCTAGATCTTTACCGTCTCCTAGCTTACAATAAACAATTTCTTTTTTATCTGTAAAATACTTTTCTAGAGCTAAATTTTTACCAGTGATTACTATCTTTTCGTTCGCTATACATTCTAAAACTTTATTAGGTATCACTCGCTTAGCTTTTTCTCCTGTGCCAAAAATACCTAAACAAACATCTGCCTTCTTAATATACTGCATTAATTGAGCGTAATTTACTTTCTCTAAAAACTTAATATTTTTTAACCGATATTCCTTAACTAGCAATTCTATATTCTTTCGTTCTTGTCCATCACCTAATAATATAAATTGAATATCCTTAACTTCTTTTAGTTCTTTAGCGGCCTCGACAATATATTCTATTCCTTGCAATGGAATATAGGTGCCATAAAAAAATATATTGAAGATTCCTTCTTTAAAAATAGTTCTAGGGTTATCTATAATTTCTAAATCTAAAGCCACTGGCCAAATTAACTGTTTCTTTTTTTTGGATATTCCAAAAAATTTTCTAAAATATTGTTTATGCTCCTCAGTATCAAAAATAAGTATGTGGGCTGACCAACAAACAAATAAATCTATTAAGTATATGATTGAGGCTTGAGGGGA
Source organism: uncultured Gammaproteobacteria bacterium (assembly GCA_964613625.1). Lineage (GTDB taxonomy): Bacteria > Patescibacteriota > Patescibacteriia > Patescibacteriales > CAZTIC01 > CAZTIC01. The sequence continues at coordinate 2,807 of CAZTIC010000077.1, forward strand.
AAATTTACCAAATTTTTTTCTATCACTCACGAAAGTATCATAAAAAGATATAAAAGCATCGTAAATAATCTTGGTTTTAGTGAATAGTCTCAGATATATCACTAGAAACACAAGCTTATAGGAAGAGTTTGGCACAAAAACATAATCCATGCCCTCTGCAGCATGCTTAATTTCTTTAAAAAAAGAAAAAATACCTCGGTTACGAAAATTCCTTTCCTTAACTGCAAAAGTTTTTTTCAGGGATTGTATCAGAACCTTATGCCTGGGATAATCCTCGACATAAAAGCCCGTGATTAATAGTTTTTTCTTATCCATAGTCTGTATTTATGCTAATATATTACTATATATATTATACCTTAAATAAATGATGGCACCAATTATATTTTGGCTTTCTTTAGGAATTTTAGGATATGTCTATGTTGCATATCCCGCTTCCTTAGTAGTTTTAGCAAGCTTTAAGCCAAAAACAAAATACAATCAAAAATACTTACCAACTGTCTCCTTAATCATAGCCGCTCATAACGAAGAGGACATAATTGCTGAGAAAATAGAAAATTCTTTAAATTTAGATTATCCTAAAGATAAACTAGAGATTATTGTTTTTTCCGACGGATCTACAGATAGAACCGAGGAAATAGTAAAAAATTCGGGAATCAAGCTATTATCTTATCCCGATCATCCTGGTAAAACAGCCTGTCAAAATCAAGCGGTGCAGGAAGCTCAAAACGAAATTATTGTTTTTTCTGATGCTAATAGCATGTACCGTAAAAATGCTATCCGGGAAATCGTTAAACCTCTACAAAACAATAAAGTTGGAGTATCTGTGGGTAGTCTGAACTATAATGAAAAGGATCAAGAAAGCTTATATTGGAAATTTGAAAAATTTCTAAAAGAAAAGGAAAGTCGATTCAATTCTCTTCTCGGAGCTAACGGCGCTATCTATGCCTTAAGGAAAAAAGATTATATTCCACTGAAACCCGAATTAATAAGTGATTTCATTGAGCCTCTAAAAATAATATTAACTAAACGCTTACGGATAGTTTATTGTCCCCGGGCTCAAGCCTACGAAACATCCACTAAGTCACTGGGAAAGGATTTTAAGAGAAAATCTAGAATTATTCTAAGAAGTCTTAATAGCTTGAAAGAAATTAAAGCTCTATTCAGACCCCACAAATTCCCTGCCTTGAGTTACCAATTATTTTGGCATAAATTAATGCGCTGGTTTAGCCCAGTTTTTCTAATATTATTATTCCTATCTAACTGGTACTGGCATCCTATTGGTGGTTATTTAAATTTTTATGAATTACAACTCTGGTTCTATGTCCTAGGAATAGCTGGAATTGGCTCTAGA
>CAZTIC010000078.1:0-4004 GCA_964613625.1 uncultured Gammaproteobacteria bacterium
AATTGCATATATTTAGCTTATTTAGATTCCAATATGTGAGTGAACTTATTCACTTGATACTTCCAAAAAGAAAGTATATAATTTTACTTATTAAAAATAAAATTATTTATGAGAACCCCACAAAGAAAACCTGGCAAATACACAGGAGTTAAACCCGATCCAAATATTAGTATAAAAAAATACAAGGAACTAAAAAATAAGTTAATAAGGCTAAAAAATAGACAACCCGAGTTAATCGAAGAAGTCAAAAGACTAGCTTTGATGGGAGACTTTTCTGAGAACACGGCTTACCAAATAGCCAAAGGAAGGCTTAGAGGCACGAATCAAAGAATATTGGATATAAAAGATCATTTAAAAAATGCTATTATTATTGAACCGGATAAACAAAAAAATCTAGTTCAACTAGGTAGTAAGGTAACTATCAAAATAAATAACAAAGAAAAAACCTATTTAATCCTTGGTCCCTCTGAAACAGACCCGATTAACAATATTATTTCTCATAAATCACCTCTAGGATCAGCCTTGATGAACAAAAAAATTGGAGACAAAGTTAAAATAGCCGGAAAAAATATTGAATATGAAATATTAATAATAAAATAAAAAATAAAAAAAATATCTCGATACAATCGAGGTATTTTTTATTTTATATATTTTTTTATAATTTTCCCAGATCTAAATAATCATCTACTCTGATTTCTTCAACAAATTCAGACATATGACTGATCAGAATCATTGCTCCCTCATATTCATTAATTGCTTTAACAATAATTGGTATATGACGAAAATTAATATGATTTGTAGGCTCATCAAGCACCAATAGCCCTGGTTGCATCAATACTAATCTAGCAAATGATAACAATCCTTTTTGTCCTTCGGATAAATGCCCGACCTTGCTTCCCATAAGATCTCCTGTTATCAAAAATCCAGCTGCAACAGTGCGCATGTCTTGTGTATCTATACCATCAGCCAAAACACTCTCCAAAGAATCAAAAACAGTTTGGTCGTAATCAAGTGTAGCGAAATCTTGACTATAGTAACCAACCGTAACACCATTCATTATTTTTACGCCTTCATTTTTTTCGTTCACTAGAGTTCTGAGCAAAGTACTCTTTCCAATACCATTTGGACCAGAAATTAATAAACGAGAATCTTTTTTTAATACTTTATCAACTTCTTTCTCAATCGGCTCATGATTTTTTATCACCTTTACTTGCTTAATAGTAACAATATCTCCATGTATATCTTGATTGGGTATTTCAAATTCTCTAATTGTCTTATCCTCTTTTCGAACATCAACTTTGTTATCTTCTAGCTCTTCAGTTTGTTCGCTCATTTTCTTGGCTAGCTTTCTCATTTTTCCACCCTTGTGGGCAAAAAAATTAACTTTTTCTTTTCGATCTTTAATTAATTTTTCTAATTGCGCATTTTTCTTGCGTTCTCTTTCAATTCGAGTCTCGATCTCTTCCACTACTGTATAATAATCACCAACATAATTTTCAATTTTTTTTGTAAATATATCCAGATACAAAACACCTTCAGTAAAACAATTCAAAAAATCAGCATCATGAGAAATCACGATTACAGTTTTTTCATACATTATCAAAAATTGAATCAAATGATCTATTCCAGCTTTATCTAGATTATTAGTTGGCTCATCCAAGAGTAAAATATCTGGATTTTGAATCAAGGCATTAGCCAAGAGCAAACGTGCTTGTTGACCGCCAGAGAGCTCACCAACCGTTCTATCAGTAGGCACTGTTAAATTCACTGCCTTCATTACTTTTGAAATATCGCTTTTGATTCTAGGTGGCACAATCTCAAATAAAGAAGAAAAATATTCTTCAACTGTTTTTTCAAAATCATCGCGATTAACTACTTGTTGAGCGGTCGCAATACTGGCTCCATTTGTAACTGAAATCTTTCCGTCTTTTGGTTTTAAAATACCTTTTATCAAAGCAAATAAACTGCTCTTCCCAGCACCATTTTGACCCATCAATGTTATCTTTGAACCAGTGCGTACACTAAAACTAGCCTCATCTAAAATAGACTTCTTGTGTACATATTCAAAAGTTACATCTTCAAATCTCAATATTACTTCATTTGTCATAATTATAAAAAACAACTCCATTTTCCTGAGTTGCTCAAAAAATTTATTATTAAAACAATAATACAGTTATTTACTACAAAAGTCAAAGCCTATAGTAATAAAAACTTTAAAATTAGTAAAAAAAATTTATCTTTATGTATTTCTATGTTTTAATTAGAAACTTGAAAATACTTATTACTGCCGTTCCATCCCGTAGAAGCACTTTCAAATACTCCTTTTCCGCCCCCTGGTGTTGGTTCAGATATAGCACCTAGAGTTATTTCTTTATTTTCGTCCTCCAGATTAGCATACAAAACGCATTTGTTATTGTTATTAATTATATATTTATAATTAGAAATAACATCTGTGCCTGTTTTGGGATCACTGATATTTTTTGGAAGACGATCAGCGTATTGCGGATATTTAAGCTTGTACTCTTCAATTAAATCATTCAGGTCATATTCACCTACTCCGCTATCAGGCATCAAGCATCCAAAAATAAGAAAACGACCGATTTGACTCAGATCATTTATGCGTTTAGTGTCGCTAGCTTTAGTACGAGCACCAGAGAAAGCAATAATGGCAATAGTAGCTAAAACTCCGATAATAACAACCACCACCATTATTTCTATCAAAGAGAATCCTTGATTGTATTTTTTGTTATGCATAATAATATTAAATTATTATTTTATATATACAATAATTTTAGCATAAAAAAATTAAAATAAAAAAGTACAGAAATTTTGTGTAAACATACATTTTTTTCTTAAATTAATTATATTAATTATACATTGAGTTTACCAACTAAAAAAGTAGACATTTTCGTGTCTACTTTTTGGATTCCGGTTCAATATCTCTGTAGTTTTTATTTTACTCCACGTACCTTTACAGATTAAAACTTGTTTTTTGGGATAAACTGCTCGCATACACGGACAGCTTCCAAGCTTTTCTTTTGCTAATCCTAAAAATACGCAACTATAAATTCTCTATTTTTTCACTAAATTCAAATTACAATCTATTAATAAATTGTCTAAAATTTTACTAAATATTTTCTTTTGCTTATCACTTTTTTCAACAACTGGCACCATATCAACCAAGGCTCTAATAAAATCTTTATCATAAGGTAATTCACCAATTATTTTTATTTTTTTATTTTTAGCAAATTTTTTTATTTCTTCTAAATATTTTTTATTTATATCAAACTTATTAACTATTATCCCACTATTAATTTTAAAATGATTTATAACATCTAGCGCTTTTTTCATATCATAAAAACTTGATGGGGTTGGCTCTACTATCAAAACACAATAATCACTCCCTGAAACTGATGCAATTACTGGACAACCAATTCCTGCCGCAGAATCAACTAACATAATCTCAGAATCATTGGCTAATTCCTTGGCTTTATTTTTTACTTCAGCAACCAATTTCCCAGAACCAGATTCACCTATATTTAATTGGGACGATACAACATCAAAACCGTATTTAGTATAAACATGGCCAATTTTAGCATTTTTAACATCTACTAATTTGATGGCACCAACTGGACAAATTATATCCGCTATTCCACAGCCCTCACAACTGAATTTTTTTAGTTGAGGCTTGTTGTCTATCCAATCAATAGCATTAAAATAACAAGCTTTATAACATTTCTGACATGAATTACATTTATCTAAATCAAATACAGCTTTTTGATTTGTTGAAATATCACTCCATTCCAAAAAATCTTTTTCTTTTTTTCCAAAAACTAAAGCTAGATTAGGAGCATCCACATCACAATCTGCCAAAATAATTTTATATTTTTTGGATAATATTACCCCCAATGAGGCAGTAATACTACTTTTACCAACGCCCCCCTTACCTGAAAGAATTGTTATTTTTTTCATTTATTTATCGCTTAGATGAGTTGATTTATCTA
>CAZTIC010000079.1:0-3958 GCA_964613625.1 uncultured Gammaproteobacteria bacterium
TAGCACTTGGACTAGTAGTCCCAATACCCACATTAGTTCCATTATCATAAACAGTAGAATTACCCAGAGCTCCTGTGCTAGTCCATTTAGATATCATATTAATAGTACCTGAGCCTGTTAGGGCTGCTCCGGTGCCAGTGATAGGAGCAAAGTTATCATGAAGATATTTTCTTGGTACTAAATGACCATCAGCCAATGGTGTAAGTTCATCTACTGTAACAAATTGATTAGCGCCTGCTATATGTAATTTAGAGCTTGGAGTGGTTGTTCCTATGCCGACGTTAATATTAGTAACGCTTAAAGTTGTGTCCTCTTGTAAAGACCAAATCTTAGTTCCCGTAGGTACAGAAGTAGTTTCAACAGAAAAATTCATAACATAATTAGCATGAGTAACTCCTGAGGCAAAACCTCCTTGTAAATTAAGTGACCATCCATCGGCATAGGAAGATTGAGTCACGGCAGCATATACTGATAAGCTACTATCAGCTTCACGAAAAACCTGAATATCATTATACCCTAGATTACCCACAAAAAAGCCAGTAATAGTGTTGAGATCTCTATTTGTAAAATTAATGTTGACCGAAGCTTTTCCTTGAGCACTGGTAAATCCACCAATTGCCCCAGTCATTACTACATGTGAATAGTTGTTTCCTGAAGTAACAGGCATAGTAAACAACTTTCTATATGTAGCTTGTGTTTTTCTTCCGAGAGAAAAAGGCATAATATTAAACATCTGTTGGGATGCGGCATTTGAAAAAATATGAAAAATACTAGCAGGCGCTGTTGTCCCAATACCAACATTAGTTCCATCATCATAAACAGTAGAATTACCCAGAGCTCCAGTGCTAGTCCATTTAGATATCATGTTGATAGTACCTGAACCTGTTAGGGCTGCTCCAGAGCCAGTGATAGGAGCAAAGTTATCATGAAGATATTTTCTTGGTACTAAATGACCATCAGCTAATGGTGTAAGTTCATCTACTGTAACAAATTCATTAGCACCTGATATATATAATTTAGAGCTTGGAGTGGTTGTTCCTATGCCGACATTTCCCGGAAAACTATAATCCCCTCCACCAGTATTAGCACCAAAATCTTCAGCAGAAACATGAACCGCAGAAATAGTACCGGTCAACGGACCAGAAAAAGATCCAGCATACAAAGTCCCCGTCACTCTAGCATTTCCAGAAATATCTACTAGATGTTCAGGGGCTATATTACTGATACCAATCTTGCCTTCATTAGTTAAAGTTAAAAGATTTTTTTGTCCATCAATATCATTATTCCAAAAACGTAAATCCTTGGTTGTTCTATCATTATAAATTGCCCAATAGTTTAGACCACTCTCACTCTGAATTCTTAATTCTGGATTAGCCCCGCTAGACATGAAGATATTTAAAATACCACTCATAGTATCTCCTGAAGCATCTACAAAATCACTTAAAAGATTATTCCATTCATTGGCACCCAAGCTATTGTTACCAATATCTTTATTATAATCTCCGGTAACGGCCCTAGCTTGATTTTGGAATACAAAAAAACTAACAACTACGATTGCCAAAAATACCAGCCATACTGAAAAATTCCCCTTCAATATGTAACGGCGATTTTTCAAACTGTTAGTGCTTTTTTTTGATCTAGAAATAAAGGGTTTATGCATGAAAATTTATTATTCTTTTCTTCTCTATTTTATCATTTTTTTAACTTAGTGTAAACAAAAAAATAGCCCCAAAAAAACTATGAAAAATTATTTAAAATTCTAGCGTTTTAACAAACAAAAAAACCGTCATTTATCGACGATTTTGCTATATACAAAATTTAATTTTACCATGCCAAGATTAAAGCTACTTAAAATAATCATTTACAGAAAACTCAATTTCTTGATATCCATATAATTGTATCATTTTTATCACTTTATATGCCTTAATTATATCATTATTGTTACAAAAAAAACAAATAAACCCCTATAAAATGATATAATTAACCCCGTTCTATATCTAAATAAAGAAATTTAATTAAACAGTAATTCAACGCTACGTTTAGTCTCTTTAAAGTCTCCTATCGAAATAAGGGTGAGCGGTGACCATTGCTTTAAATAAACCTGGTAAGTTGCCTCGTTAGATAAGCTATTATCGCCTATATAAAAATTGCCACTATTTTCATCAATTACATAAAAATTCTTTCTTAAATCGTATAGTATTCTTTCAGCTCCAGCCTCAGCGGAAAAATAAGCAATAACTGATTGCGATTGTATACCACTAGTTTGAATGGAAGTAATGACCATTTTACTAACACTAAAAACTACAGCAATCATTGAAAATAAAATTAAAATAGACATTAAAAACGCACTGCCCTCTTTGTGTGTAAAAAATTTATTCATAGTATCTTGCAGAAATAGTAGTTTGTAAAATCATTTCTCCTTCATGCATAGCCTTATTGTATTTAGTATACTTAGCCTTTAGATTCACTATTATTGAAGGCTGAACGTCCCCAGTAGCTGGTAAATCTACAATATCGTCAGCAACAGAAAAATTAACACTGGTCACAAAAACATTGGATGGAGTAATATATCCTGATTTACTACCTCTCTCAATCATAAACCGACCATTATCTACATAATATTTAACACATTTATCATTATAATTTTTAAAATACAGTTCTCTTCCAGTTGGATTAACAGCAAACAAATCTCCAGCTGCGGCGCCAGAATAGCAATCTAAAGCCTCCAATCTAACCATGCGAGCTTCTTTTGACATTACCTCGAAAAAATATTTTAAACTCTCTTGTACTTGATAAGAGGCCAGGGCTGACCGCTGTCCTTCAATAACAAATTGAAAAGCCCTGGTGGAACCTAACATGATCACAGTAAAGATGGCTACTGATACCACTAGCTCCATTAGAGTAAACCCTGGTTGTTGTTTTTTAATACCAATCATATAATAACGTTTCGGCAGCATAGCTATAAGTCTGACCATGCTCATTCCATTCCAAATAGGCTTTTACTAACAATGAATTAGCATCCGGCTCACTAATAGTCATTAATCTATAAAATGGACTATCTTCCCCAGTAGCGTCATGAACATATAAATTAATATCATCCCCGGAAGTATAATTTTGTAATCTAGTTTCGCTTATACCAATCACGGCTGTGGGGGTTAAATAACGATAGTCTATTTTATATGTTCCAGCATTAATATCTTCCTTCCAACAATCGCTAGTTGGCATTAGCGTGCAATTTCCAATTTGTAACCAATTAGTATCTCTTTTTCTTCTAATTAACTCAATCCCCTCTTGAGATAATTGACGAGCTACTAATCTATTTTTATTAATATCTTCTACTTGAATATTTTGTAAGGTTAAAGACAGTATACCTATTAAACCAATTGACATAATAAACAAAACAGCCAACACCTCCATTAAAGAAAAGCCTGATTGATTACTCTTTAAATGTTTTATTATCTTCCACATATTAATTAACAATATCAACTAATCCTAAAAAATTAATTGCTATTACTTTTGTAAAGTTACTGGATTCATCTTCAAATACAATTAATAAATCTTCGGCATTGGGATGGGTGGGAATGGTCTCTATATAAATAGTTGGATGAGGAGCCATAAAGACAACATCAGCATACTGGACAGGAGTGTTCCCTAACGTGTTATTGGCAAACATATCATTTTGTATGACAATCCCGTCTGGCAAGTTCACTGTTTTACCACCATAAGAAGTGACCCCTTCTCCTGTATTATATTGCTGATTATTATTTAAATCTGCAAATAAAACATAGCTGGTGTTACTACTAATAGTACTTATATGCACTCCCCAGCCTCCAGCTGGAACTACATTATTATATTTCACTAATCCTAAGCCATTATTTAAAGCCAGCCGATAAATACTGGCCAAATCATTACCAGCCTGCACCAGTTTATTGCTACGAGCATGGGTATTATAATTAAC
>CAZTIC010000080.1:0-2170 GCA_964613625.1 uncultured Gammaproteobacteria bacterium
TATGCAAAAAATTAACCACAATAACTGGATTAAAGGAAAAAACTATCAAAAAAGAATTCTAATAGAAGAATTAAAAGAGAAAATCAATCTTATTGAAGATATTATTGTTTCTCCCAAAGAAGAAATACCTTGTCATAAACATGATTTTACAGATGAAATATTTTATATCACAAATAATTCTGCAATAATGATTGTTAATAATAAAGAATTTGAAGTAAATCCTGGTGATATGATTTATGTTAATAAGAACGAAAATCATGGCTTTAGAAATGAAAATAACAATGAATTCAAAATGATTGTTTTTAAGATTAATTTTCAAAAAGGAGATTCTTTCTTAAAGTAATCCTAAATATAAAATAATCCAACACAAAATCCTTAAAACAAAAAACAGTCCCGAATACTCGGGACTGTTTTTTTTATCTAAATTCTGTTTTAAAATCTAATTACAAAACTGCTTCTTTAGCTGCTTTAGCTAATCTAAATTTAACAACAGTTTTAGCTGGAATTGAAATTTCTTCTCCAGTTGCTGGATTTCTTCCCATTCTAGCTTTTCTGTTAACTTTTACTAATTTTCCAAATCCTAGTAATACAAATTCACCATTAGTTCTTACTTCGTCATAAGCTAATTCTGCTAGCTTGTCCATGAAGTCAGAAACTTCACTTTTCTTCATGTCGTTCTTCTCAGCTAAAGCTGTTAAGATTTGATTCTTGGTCATTTTTGCCATATTTTTTGTTAGATTAGATAAATAATTGTTTGAAATTTTACTAATAATAGTAAATAATAGCTTTATTTCCTCAAAAAAGCCTTCAAAATCAATTACTTAAATCTTAATTTATAAATGACTTATTAATAAATATTATTTAATGTCCGTATTTACTGTGGAAAACTCACTTTCCACTATATTCATTATACACTATTAAAATAAAAAGGCCAATAAACACGGGGTTTTTGAAAAATATCAAAAATACCTATAACCAACTTTATATTATTAATCACCTACCTCCCCTAACCCCTCCTTATTAAGGAGGGGGATATCTTAACTCCTCCCCTTTTCATTATATCTTTTTAAGGGGAGGCTGGGAGGGGTTTTTCATTAAACATACACTTAAAACAAAAAAATAACCCCGGTCTAAACCGGGGTTATTTTTATATCTGATTATTATTGTGCTTGATTTCTCATTTGCCTAATTCTATTAAACAAATTTACTATTCTAAGCTCTCCTAATTTTGCGCCACTTTGCAATCTTTCTTGACGAGCCTCTCTAATTGTTTGCTTAATTTCACCCCTTCTTTCTAGAGTTATCTCTGGAAAATCTGAACCTTCTAAGCAAATCTTGGCTTGTTCAAGTCGTTCTTCTCTTGTAGTATCATCATCAGGCTCGATTCCTGATTCCTGCATACATTGATGTGTTGCCTGAACTTCACCTCTTAATCCTTCTCTAGCTTCTACTAAATTCACATCGTTATCTTCGGCATAGGCATATAAAATAACACGAAAATTACTCTTTATCCGTTGCCTTTTATTGTTTCGAACTTTAGCTAAATTAGCCTTAATGATACCTAAACTCATTTTTTTCATCAATTTATAAGCCGCGTCAAATGTACCAACATAATAAGCTCGACAATTTTCTGGATAAATCCAATATGCCTCGCCACTCTCTTCTGTCCTGATAACAATTCTACCTTTTAGTCTCTCACCAAGCTCTGCTGTTTCACAAACACTCTCATCATCTCTTGTTTCACCCATTACTAATTTTGCAAAATTTTCTTCATTAATTCCTAAAGCTCTTCGCTCAAGTAATCTATGAGCAGAGGCTCCATCTGCTAAATACTCTTTACCACCAGTAACAGGATCTACATAATAAACTTCGCCATTACCTTCTACGTCTAAAAGCATTTTGCCGTACATCCTCTTAGTTAAAACTTCATCTTCTTCTACGTCTGGTAAATCACTTGGTTCTGCCTCGGTTAATTCGTCATCAGAAAAATCATCCACATCAACATCCTCTTCTTCATCTGACTCAGTTCCTTCAACCAAATCAATCACATCTTCAGTTGTTTCAGTAGCGTCCTCGGCATTAACTGGAAAAACCAAAATTGGACTCAAGATAAAAGCCATTAATAATAAAAGTGTAGACATTTTTGTAAATTTTTTTGTCATAATTTTTT
>CAZTIC010000080.1:2270-3893 GCA_964613625.1 uncultured Gammaproteobacteria bacterium
TGATCAACTCTATTAGCATTATCAAGCGCGGTTTGCAAATCTGCATCACTCTCTGCTTGTACACCCTTGAAATAATCATACAAATCACAATTAAGCTTGATATACTCATGAGGAGCTAATTTTTTCTCCTCTTCAACTGGTACGCCTGATTGATAATTATATAGTTTATTCAATCCATCACCAACATAATCAACTGCGGCACTCGTCAAATTCTTGACATGTTCACCTATCAATCCAGCAGCTTCATCAGCAGCCGAGGCAGTTATAGCAGCTATATCTGGAATACCACCAGCAAGCACAGAAGCAATTCTAGTAGAAAACTCTATTATCGCTACATTTGTCATATCAGCAATACCATTTATACAGTTCTTGTTAGCATCCAACATTGCATCTCTAATGCCATCACGAACACTGTTTATTTCTTTTACTGTATCAGACCACATTTTTTTATCTTCTGTTAAAGCTGTTTTAGCTGCTTCTATACTATCTGTATCTCGGACACATTCTCCGGCACTGCACATTTTAGGAAAATTTTGCTCACCAAAATTCTCTATATCAGCTCCGCAGTCAGTATCAAATGTTTTTTCACAAATATCTGTACGCGCGTTACATCCCATTTTCCACATTATATCTCCTTCGCAAATCGGATCGCAATCACTATCATATTTACATTCACCTTTTTCTCCTTCGTCCACCATCTCGTCATCATCTTCTTCATCTAATTCTACATCATCAACTGAGATACATTTATCATCCTGAGAAACCTCGCCTAAATCACACTGAACACAACTTTTTCCTTTCACAATACCATTGCCAGCTCTACAACTATTTTTATATTTTTCAAACTGCGACTCTGTCCATTTATCATATTGTTCATTTACGTAATTTTTAGCTTCACCTTTTTTCATGCCAATCTCATCACAATAATCATTATGAAAAGCACATTTACAATACTGATAGTTTATGGCTACACCGCAAAAGCTATTTTTGATGTCGCCTTTTTTGAAAGTAGTTTTTTCTGCACATCCACTTAATATGATTAAAACAGCAAAAAGACCAATAATTAACCTAAATCTCAAAAATTTTAATAATTTCATAATATTAATTTAATACTAATATTATAGCAAAAATCTACAAAAATTCGAAATTTTTACAAAAAATATTAAAAAATTATTCACTCCTCAAAGCATCCACCGGATCCAAACGACTCGCCTTTAGAGCCGGATAAAAACCAAAAACAATACCGACTAAAGCAGAAAATGTAAAACCAAGTACCGGCCCAGTAAGCGTTGAAGTTACGGCTAAGCCACCAAAATTACTAATAATTGGAATCATCCCTTGACCAAGTCCTATTCCAATCAAACCACCAACAGCCGAGAGGATAATTGACTCAAATAAAAATTGACTCAAAATATTTTCCTGCTTTGCGCCAATTGCTTTGGCAATGCCAATCTCTTTGGTTCTCTCAGCTACAGTCACAAACATAACATTCATAATACCTATTCCAGACACCAAAAGCACAATAGCAGCCACTAAAGTCAATACAGTGGTCATAAGTGAGGCTGATTCCTGAGCTGCTCCCACCATCGATCCCGCATTCATTATACGAAAATCATCCGCTTG
>CAZTIC010000081.1:0-3889 GCA_964613625.1 uncultured Gammaproteobacteria bacterium
TTTTGTCTATCTCTTTCCATCCATTCCTTAATTTTATCTTCTTTTTCTTCATAATGATGACCTTGGATGAAATATAGGGTGACGCCCTTGGCCGCTCTTGTCGCCCTAACCAAGCCCTCCAACTTCTTCTCGTCCTTGAATTTCTTGAAATAACCACGGATAATATCATCAAACTGCCTTTCCGTACGACGACATTCGTCGACGGTAAAACGATCATAGAGGTCATTATAATATAATTCGGGTTTAAAATATTTTACCATTCTATTTCAGTCAATTTAAATTACTTTAGACTTAAAAATTTTTTAATTTTTATCTCCTGTCTTTAACTCCCCTGGGAGAAAATTATCAATTTCCTGCTCTGAAAACGTTAATTCCTCATCAATTTTTAATGCTTTTCCTGCTTTTCTATAAGCTTTCGAATTGGTCTGAGGTGCAAATTTATATAAAATTTTTAATTCTTTAATTAACTGATCTCTCTTTAAAACAATCGTCTCATTATCTAATTGTTCATTCATTATATCAGTTATTAGGTTAACGTATCTTTCTCTTATATACCAAAGTTCTTTTGCTATATTACGGTGTTTTTCAACTTTTTCTGCACAATTAAAGCTTAATTGAAAAATTATAAACGCTAAAGTTAAAGTTGACAGAATTGTACTTATGTAAAGGAAGACTTGTTGGCTTGTAACAATTGTGCCAGTTAACATCCCCGAGGTTAATGCAATTAGAACAACATTAATCCATTTTGTAGCTTTATTTTTTTTATTTTCTATTTCAGCTGTTTTTTCGTGTGTTTTATGTGAATACACCACTCTTCCAAAAGATTCTCTAATATTATTTAAATTCAACATATCCATATCTTTTTATTTTAAGTTACAATTTATTAACAATAACCAACAGGAACTAAAATACTACAAATTGCTACACATATATTATCTTTTATTATATAACACTCTGTATAATGTTCTCCTTGATATTTTGTATTTTCGATTTTTTCCTCAAATCCCCTGTCATCGGTGATTTCCCCTCTCAAGTCTTTAGCTCCCTTAGCTTCTTCTCCAAAATTACGAACTTTCCATTTTATATTATAAGGTAATGGAACATTATTACGAATTATTTTAAACTTTAATCCTTTTTTCTTCTTCAAAAATTTTTTCTGTTTGACAAAATTACTCAACCAATCTTCTCTAAACCCATCTTGTTTCACTCTTGCGTCAATGCAAACAAAAAAATTGGGATTGATCTTAATTTTAATACCGTAATCTTTTTCTAAAAAATTTTCTTTATCAGAGGGATAACCTTTTCGTAACTTATTTATTTGTTGGTTAAAATTTTCTGATATTAATTCTTCTGAGATTTCTGTAGCTAATTTAGGAAAATCATCTCCAAATATTTTCTTCCACTCATCAACAGCCCTTTCTTTCTTTTCTTCTTTTTCGTATTCACATGCCTTTTTTGCTCTTTTATGGGCGGTTTTAATGTAACTAAATTTAAATTCGTATTCAATGTCATTTTTCAAAAATTCAAAAAATTTTTGAACTAAAATTGAATATTCATTGTTATATAACTCATAAATTTTAAAAAAGTCTAATACTTTTCTTTCTATACAAAAAGATTTTATATCTGCAGAACAATGTTCAGACCATTTCTTAATCATGCGAATTAATATTCTTGTTTTTTCTGTTTTTTTGTCTGAATTTTTTATTTCTTCCATTTCAATACGAGGATTCCATTCTTGCCATGAACCACCATTTTCTGTATTTGGAATCTTAAAAGTTCCATTATTATTTTCCCATGCTGGCAATAATTCTACATCATGTGTTCCGTCAGAAAACTCAATCTTAACAACCTTGCCCCACCCTTTTATTTTATCAGTGGTTGTATATTTTTCAGCAAGAATTTTCCTTACATCTTGTAAAAGTTGTGATTGACAATTAGATTGATTGTCGTCATATTGATCAAATTTTTTTGGTGGCATTATAAAAATAACATCCACATCTCTTGGGGGTTTAATATTGGTTTTTTTCCATAAGAACCAATCAATAATTTAGTTTTACCAGAATACTCTGCATCAGGATAATAATAAGTATGCAATTTTTTACAAACCCCCGAATACTTCTTCTCTGCATCTTCTGTTTGAGCTGATGTAAGTTTTATATTTTTATAAAATTTCTCAAATTGACCTTGAATAGTCATGTTATTAAATATTACTAATTATCTATTTTTGGTTTTTTAATCACCTGAATGACCTTTCCGTTGATTAGATAATCATCATTTTCGTGAATATAGATAGGCGAAATTTCTTCTGTCGACTTAGACGATAAAATTATTCTCTCAATCTTATTATTCTTTTTTTCTTCTCTATATTCTTTTAAATTCGCTAAGCCATCAATTACAGATAATACGAATTCTCCATTTCTTGGATTTTTACAATTACTATCAATAACTACATAATCCCCGTCCGATATTGATGTTCCTTTTCCGTCAACATCCGCCTCATTAAGGGAATCGCCTTCCGCCTTCAATACAAAAACACCTTCTCTCTTTTTTGTTTTAAGAAGTTTATCTGAAACTTTTAGGTAAGATTCTATATTTTGTTCTGCAAAAATTGTAGCAGGACCGCAATTAGCTGATCCAAGAATGGGAAGAGAAACTATATTACTACTTTTAATCTCTCTATCAATTATTCTTTTGATTGGCTTTCCTTTTCTATTTAAAACAACAAGTCCTTTTTTCTCCAACTGCAATATATGATGTTTTATCCTTTGAGGTTGATCTTTCTCGCCAATTAATTCAGCTATCTCTCTCAAAGATAATTCTGCGAGATTAATTTTGTCCATTAGTTTTAAAACTTTTGTTTGAACTTTGTGCATAACAAATTTTTTAAATTTATTTAATATCAATATTATAACAGTATCAAAATTTTTGTCAAGTGGTTAAACTTGAAATTATCAACTCTCTCAAGTTATCCACACCCCTTAATTGATTTATTTTTAGAAAGGTATATTATTAAAATATCTATTTAAAACAAATTAAAATCAGTAATGAAAAATAATAAAATACAAAAAACAGATAGTGGTGGTGATAGCTTTTATCGGGATATTGTTATAACAGACATACGGTTGCATAGCATAAAAGCAACTAATCCAAAATCGTTTTCTAGAAAAATTGAAAAAAGTATCAGGAACAAAAAACCAGGAAGAGTTTATTCAAATCAAATAAAATTAAATCAAGAAGGAACCTTTAGTCTTTCTGTTCCCATTTCAAAAGAGAAAGAATCCAACAAATACAAAACCAGATTCTTCATACCCAAAAATGGTATTATACCTATATCCATGGGAAAAGATTTAATAGAAAAAATGAAAAGCTTAAATAAATAATTTGTTCTTTCTAAAAATACATTTACACTTTACGTGTGTATTGTGAATTTACTTTTTGGTAATAGAAGGTATTAAAATTTGATACCAGAGAGGCTTCGCCTCGACAATGCTCATTTTTGAAACGAAATATAAATGTTTCTTGTATTTTGTTATTCAAAGATGAGTTTTTTTATTTTACTGAACCAATCCAATAAACGTTTATGAACGTTAAAATTATTAAAAATTATAAAAAAATAAACAAGGAATCGACGACAAGTCGCAGCCCTCCTTATTTTAATTTCAATACAGAAATTACTTAAAAAAATAATTAAAAACAATTATTAAATAATTAAAATAAATATATGGAAAAAATAGATAAATCGAAATCTAAAAATTTAGAAATCATTCAAGTTCCTGTTAAAGATTTGTCCCCTGCTCTATATAATCCAAGAAAATGGAACCAAGAAGCAATTAGTCAACTCAAAGAGAGTATCACAAAATTTGGATTAGTTGATCCAATAATTGTGAAC
>CAZTIC010000082.1:0-3871 GCA_964613625.1 uncultured Gammaproteobacteria bacterium
ACAAACCAAGCTTCTCCATTCCCCTCCACCTGGAGAAGAATACGACCAGCCAAACGAGTAGACAACTTATTGTTTACTCTAAGCACCAAAGCTTTTTCAGTAGCCGTAATTGCTTTTATATCTAAATCACCCATTGAACCATTACCATTTCCTGCTAATACTCCTGATATAACATTTCTAAATTTCCTTTACAAACATTTATTAGCAATTACAAATATTTGAAAAAAATGTTATAATTTAATTATGGATAAGATAAATAAACAAAAACATTTTCTACTAACGAATGATAAAATTATTCGTAGCGAATTAAGGAAAGACCTTGATCGTATGTGCAAAAAACATGTAGATACCAAAATTATTGAAGAATTAGGTATATCTCACGGACTAGCCCGTATTGATATTGCCGTAGTTAATGGCATAATTCATGGCTATGAGCTAAAAAGTGACATGGACAATCTCAAGAGGCTACCTCAGCAAATAATTGCATATAATGCCGTATTAGATAAAGTAACACTTGTTGTCGGTGAAGCTCATCTTTATCAAGCTATACGTATAATACCTGAATGGTGGGGTATAACAGTAACTAGTCCTTTGTCTCCAAACCAAAATCTTAATCTTATTAAAATACGAAAACCAGAACAAAACCCTAATCAAAACAGTCAGGCAATAGCGATGTTACTATGGAGAGAAGAGGCTTTAAATATATTAGAAAAAATGGGAAAAGCAAAAGGACTTAAATCAAAAAATAGAAAACAAATATACGAAAAACTAGTAGAGTTGTTAACTCAAAAGGAGCTTAAAAATATTGTCAGAAAACAATTGCACTTTAGGATAAATTGGCGATCTGATCAGCGGTGCATTCTAAATGATGGTTAAGACTAGCTGTAATCCAAGTGGTAGCATTGCCGGTTCCACCGGCTTTTTTATTTTTTTTAATTTTATCTAAATATTCTCGTAAATATTCAGATTTTTCTGCAATATATTCATCGCCAAAACTATAGTCTCTCTTAAAAAATTCATCTGAGTTAGCAAGTAAATTTGCATGAGCCAAATATTGTTCAAACTTCCCTTTGCTGCCCCTCAATATATGCCAATTATTATTTAGGGTATATTTTATACTAACACTTGGAGATAAAAATTTAGTAAATTCTCTGTAGACAGGATGTTGTATAGTATAATCAGAAAAAGATGGCAATCTTTTCATTTCTCCCTTTTTTATCAATTTTTCCCAACTATTCCAATCTAATCGTGGCTCAAAAGCATCCTCTCCTGGCTTATACTTAGATAAATCCATAGGAAAGGCTCCACTTGAAAATATAAAAGTTCTCCAGACTAATAACTTTGGTATTTTTTGACTCAGCTCTGCATAATTAAAAAATTTACTTTCATTATTAAAAATATCTTGGATATCTATTAATATATCTACCTCAGAATAAACTAGATTATGTAGAAATACAAACTGTTCTAAATCATCTGTTAATTTATGCATATCTAAAAAATCTGAACATACTATTCTTATACATATTCCAGTATTATATTTTTTTGACATTTCACATATTTTCTTTTTTACATCCCCCGAAGCACTTAAATTAATAACTGGAATTATTATCGTTTTTTTAGGAATAACAAAAGCCATTAACTGATCAATAGTTTTTATTTGCAATTTTGTTGATAATAACAAGCCACAGTCAATAAACAATTTATTCTTGCCCCAAATATCAAGCAATTTATTCCCTATTTCAGCAATTTCTTTTTCAAAAATATTAATTGCTTGAACCAATCTTTCATCTAAATCTTCAATTTCATTCAACTTTTTATTATTTGGCATTAGTAATTGAATTAACGGAGTCACATCCTTTCTTCTTCTAAGGTTTTTTAAAGCAAGCAACTCTGCTGATTTCCATTTCAAAATTGGCACATAGTGTTTATAATCAAACATATTTTTATTTTATCCAAGTTATATCACTAAATAAATATCTTACTTTTGACTTGGATATTACATCATTTAAATAAGAATAATTTTTACCTTCTCTTCTAATTTTTCCTGCAACAATAGAACTACTTATACCTAGTTCTTTTGCAAGACTAACAGCAGCCATGGACGACGGTAAGATTTTAGCAGGACTACTTTCCCATTTACTTTCTGGAACCAACGCTTCTGATGCCATCTGATTCGCTTCTTTCTCCTTTTTGTTACTTAAATCATAATTATCTAAATCATCATAAATAAAATTACTACCAGCATTCATATGAAGAGCTACATGAGATAATTCATGCATCAAATTAAACCAAAAATTATCTAAACGGTCATATCTTAGAGTAAGACCTATAATTGGATTATCTTTTTTCATTAAAACTGCACCATCTAAATACGTCTGTTTAAAATTGGGTTCTATAATGAAATAAATACCTAAATCATTTAAAAAATTTTTCGCTAAAAGTGGACCATTTTCTTTTTTGCTTAATTTAACTAATTTTTGCATTACACTTAAATTTACAGCCCCTTTTTTATATTTTTTCAATTTTCCTTGTGCCTGTGCTTTTTTTATAACCATAGCCGACCACGCAATTAATGCGTGTTTATCCATCACTCTGGTGGAACTATAATAAGTTTTATGTAATGATCCAACAAAATCCAAAGGCGACCCAATTGGTTTAAAAAATTCTTGAACCATTATATTTATATTCCCTTTAGATTTTATATACCCCCTTTTAATCATTTCACTGACAGGAAAACGTGACCAATTAATATCATCTTTATTTCTAAACTCATCCGTCTCTTTTAATAAAATTTTAGCTGGTATTTCCAAGCCAGCTTCAAGAGCTCTAATCATTGAAAGAGTAAGAGGGCGTTTTCTTGATAAAACTTCTGAAACCTTGCTTCTATTACCAATATATTTTTCCAAATCCTTTGGTTTTAAATCTTCTTGCTCCATTCTAAATAAAATAGCATCAACAGGGTCAGGTAAAGATTCTGGACATATTTCAGATTCATATATTTTTACTAAATTTGTAACAATTTTCAATTTTAAGCCAGCCTCTGTGTCGGGACCTGGATTTTGATCCATAAGAGTTTCTATAAAAACTAAAGCCTCTTCATAGTCTTTGTTATTTTTTATTGATTTAATTTTCATTTCCATATATTTTAAATTATTTTCCACTTCATATACTCATCATGATTACCAACATTTTTTATCATTACAATTTTATTTTTATAATTTACCTTTACCCATAATCTGTATCTACTACCCCTTAAATTAAATATAACTTGATTATTACCTAAAATACTAGCCTTTGGATATCTACGTTTAATATCATTAGGACAGCTCCAGTCAGCATAATCCATAAATCCAAGTAATACATCTATAGATATATGAGCATCAGCATGCTTGTGCTTAAAATCTTCTATTTTTTTTCTTCCAACTATATGCATCTTTTTATAATATTAAATATGTTCCTATTACAGGAACATATTATCATATACAATAAATAACGTCAAATTCACAAAAAAATATAAATTTAGAACAACAAATATTTCTATATTTTAGTATAAATGTAATAAATAAACCTTAAAAAAATAGATATTTTAACAATTCCCTTCTTTTTTTAATTATATAAATAATAATACCATAACCAAAATAACATCGAGATAACAAATAAATAACATTAATCCATATAACACTGAAATAACATCAAAATAACATTAGTCTAGATGACATCGAGATAACATTCCATTAAACACAAAAAACCCTGCTTTTTAGCAGGGATTTTTGTGTTTGTATTTATTTTTTTCTATTTACATTTCCAATTAAATAATTAACTAAATCCTAATTATAAACTAATAATTTTATTCTGTTTCTCCAACTGGAAT
>CAZTIC010000083.1:0-3871 GCA_964613625.1 uncultured Gammaproteobacteria bacterium
TATTATTAATAATATTTTTAATACCTCTTCAGACAAGATACATATATGAAGTGTTGGGAATTAATAATCAATATTTTGAATATGGTAATATATCGATATATATAACAGATATTTTAATTTTATTTTATATTATATTTAATTTAAAAAATTTAATAAAAATAGTAAAAAATAAAGCAAATTTTAAATTTATTATTTCATATTTAAGTTTATTTATAATATTAATATTATTTAATAATAAAATTGTAAGTATATATTGGATTATTAGAATATTTTATTTAATTTTATTTTTTATAATAATTTTAAAAGAAAAATATAATAAAGAAAAAATATATTTAACATTAATATATTCTTCTACGGCACAAGCGATAATATCAATATTACAAATTTATAAACAAAATATAATTTCAAATAAATATTTAGGATTAGCTGAAAAATTTGCTTCAGATTTAGGCCCGTCAATAATAGAGGGGGATGGATTAAGACTTTTAAGAGGATATGGATTATTTACACATCCTAATATTCTAGGAATTTATTTAATTTTAGGGATTATATTGTTGATATATTTTATATTTAAAGATAATAAATATAAAAATCTTTATTATTTTTTATTAGGTTTGAATATTATAGGTCTTATATATTCATTTTCTAGATTAAATTACATTTTTTTATTAATAAGCATCTTTTCTATTTTTATTATTTATAAAAAAAGCATAAAAGAAAAAATAACTATATTAATTATATTTTTATCTTTACTAATAATTAATTTTAATTTTATAAAAATAAGAATAAACCCAGAAAGTAGATTAAATATTAATTCAAATAAAGAAAGATTATTAGAATATTATAATTTAGATAATATAAATATAATAAATGGGGTAGGGATCAGAAATTATACATTTTATATGTTTGATAAAGATTCAGAAATCGAAATTTGGGAATTAACCCCTATTCATAATATATACTTATTATCAATAATAGAATCAGGTATATTAATCTCTTTTATATTCTTGTTAATATTGTCGTTTCCTTATTATTTATTTCTAAAAAATCTAAAAAAACAAGATCAAGAAAACATTATTATTATGTTTATATATTCAATCTTTATAATAAATGGATTTTTTGAGCATTTTTTAATAACAGAAAATGTTGGATTGTTGCTTTTAGGGCTTATTTACATAATATATTTGAAAAACAATATAACTCTTGACACATAAAAAAAAATAAGATACAATTTAGAACATCATAAAAATTTAGATAACCTCTAAGCTAATTTGAAGACTTACGTTATATATTCAATATATTAAAACACCGTTTCTGTTTAGTTATCATATCCGAGGTTGTCTTTTTTATTGATTTTTGACAATTTACAAAAGTTCTCACAAAAGAATTTCTGTTAGTTGTTAAAGTAGATATTTAAAAATATATATAAAAGGAAGAAAAGTCCAAAATATTATAATTGCAATTTACTCATGTTAATTTCATTATTAATGTGGTTAGGTAATCATAGTATATGGTGGATGCCTTGACATTAAAAAGCTAAGAAGGACGTAGCAATCTGCGATAAGCATCGGCGAGGTGATAAGCAACCTTTGACCCGGTGATCTCCGAATGGGGAAACCCAATACCCGTTATAGGTATTATCAATATTTGAATAAAATAGAATATTGAAGCAAACCTGGGGAAGTGAAACATCTCAGTACCCAGAGGAATAGAAAACAATAGTGATTCCCAGAGTAGTGGCGAGCGAAATGGGAACAGCCTAAACCTATTATTGTGTTGTTTGAACTAAGTTTAGTTTTATCTTTTCAGAGTTCGAACTTTAAAGGAACTGACCGTTGCATAATAGGTGTTGTAAGATTTATCCGTTTAATTCTCAGTTGAATTTAAATAGAGTCAAAAATTATTTGTTTTAGAAAAACAACCTGGAAGGGTTGACCGTAGAAGGTGAAAGTCCTGTATTCGAAAAAACAGATAGCTCTATAGGATTTATTCTTAAGTACTGCGGGACACGTGAAATCCCGTAGGAACCCGGCGCGACTATGCGCTAAGGCTAAATATTTTTAATGATCGATAGTGAACCAGTACCGTGAGGGAAAGGTGAAAAGCATCCCGAGAGGGAGATGAAATAGAATCTGAAACCATATACTTACAATAAGTAGGAGCCCATTTTCTGGGTGACTGCGTGCCTATTGAAGAATGAGCCGGTGAGTTAATATATATTGCTAGTTTAACCTATTTAGGTAGGGTAGGCGTAGTGAAAGCGAGGGTTAATAGCCCGTTTGAGCAGTATGTATTAGACCCGAAACCGAGTGAGCTATCCATGAGCAGGATGAAGATAATCGAAAGATTATTGGAAGTCCGAACCCACTAGCCGTTCAAAACTAGGGGATGACTTGTGGATAGTGGTGAAATGCTAATCGAACTCGGTGATAGCTGGTTCTCCTCGAAATAGCTTTAGGGCTAGCCTCATTTGTTCCCTGGTGGTGGTAGAGCTACTGAATGGGTGTGGGTGACTTATGTCTACCACATCCAACCAAACTCCGAATGCTACCAGGTTAGAGAATGGGAGTCAGACTATGGGCGCTAAGGTCCATTAGTCAAAAGGGAAACAGCCCAGATCGCAATCTAAGGTCCCTAAATTTATGTTAAGTGTAAAAGGTGGTGATTAAACTTAAACAGCTAGGAGGTTGGCTTAGAAGCAGCCATCCTTTAAAGAAAGCGTAACAGCTCACTAGTTTAGTTTTTTTGCGCCGACAATGTAACGGGGCTAAACATAGTACCGAAGATGCGAATTTCTTCTTATTTATAAGAAGGAGTGGTAGAGGAGCATTTTATATGAATTGAAGCAATATCGCGAGGTGTTGTGGATCGTATAGAAGAGAGAATGCCGGCATGAGTAGCAAGAATGAAAGTGAAAATCTTTCACACCGCAAACCCAAGGATTCCAGGGCAACGATTTTCGGCCCTGGGTTAGTCGGTCCTAAGCCGAGGCTAAATAGCGTAGGCGATGGATGAGCAGGTTAATATTCCTGCACTATATTTACGTTTCGTCCTGATGGGGGGACGCATTTTAAAAGATCTTACATGATTTTGGTTATGTATGTTTATGGCGAGTAGAGATTATATGAAGCAAATCTTTGTATAGTTAAGTCTCAAAAGTTGTATGAATTTTTATGAAAATAAGAAAAAAGATTAGATAAGGTGCCAAGAAAAGCCTCTAGGGTATATCGTAGATATAACCGTACCGCAAACCAACACAGGTGGGTGAGGAGAGTATCCTCAGGTGCACAAGAGAACCTTTGTTAAGGAACTCGGCAAAACAGCGGCCGTAACTTCGGGATAAGGCCTTCCTCGATTATATCGGGGACGCAGTAAAAGACTCCAATCGACTGTTTAACAAAAACACAGCTCCCTGCTTAAAGCGAAAGCTGATGTATAGGGGGTGATGCCTGGCCAGTGTCAGAACGTTAAGCGGAAGGGTGCAAGCCCTGAAGCCAAGCGCTGATGAACGCCGGCGATAACTATAATCGTCCTATGGTAGCGAAATTCCTTGTCGGGTGAGTTCCGACCCGCACGAATGGCATAACGAATTGGAGACTGTCTTAACAAAGGACTTGGCGAAATTGCAATACCGGTAAAGATGCCGGTTACTTGTGGATGGACGAAAAGACCCCGTGGAGCTTTACTACAATTTGACATTGGGTTAGAGTTATATATGTTCAGGATAGGTGGGAGCTTAGGCAATCTTGAGATACCACCCTTATATATTTTTAATTCTAATTTCTTGCCGTTATCCGGCAGAAAGACAGTGTCTGATGGGTAGTTTAACTGGGGCGGTTGCCTCCTAAAATGTAACGGAGGCGTTTACAAA
>CAZTIC010000084.1:0-3828 GCA_964613625.1 uncultured Gammaproteobacteria bacterium
TTGAGTTATGTATTAATTGGATTGGTATATAGTCTAATTTCATCTTCTAATTCCATTTGCCTCAACTCTTCGTCATAAATAATATTTTTTATATCATTTATTTTCTCATCTCGTTCTCGTGAATATTCATAGTTCGCATCCTCATATTCTTTGAGGATTTTTTGTTCTGTAGCTTTGTTGTACAAAATGCTTTTTTCGAGTTTTTTTATTTCTTTTCTTTTTTCGTTTTTAATTCTGTTTTTCTCTTTTTTTAATTCCTTGGTCAATTCTGAGTCTGTTTTTTTTACGAGGATTTTTTGGTTGAGTCCTGATTTTAGATATAAATGATGAATATACTCACTGTAATTAAAACCAGTTTTTTTAATACTCCCGTCAGCTACTTCAATGATATTATTTGCGATAGTTTGTATAAAGTCACGATTATGACTGATAAATAGTATAGTAGCATTACTCTGGCTCAAGGCCTCGGCTAACATCTCAACGGTTTCAAAGTCGAGGTGGTTTGTAGGTTCGTCTAGGAGTAGTACATTGCATTCTTGCAATAATAATCCAGCGATGCACAATCTAGCTCTTTCTCCTCCAGATAATATCGCAATACTTTTCTTAATATCATCTCCGTAAAATAAAAAATTTCCAGCAATTCGTAGAATATCTTCGGTGCCCACATTAACTCCTGCTTGTCTTTCTAGATATGATCCGATTTGTTCTTTTGGATTTAGCTCGGTGGTTAGGTGTTGACTGTAATTTCCGATTTTTATATTTTTCATCCAACGAAAATTACCTGATATGTTTTTTAGTTCATTGTTAATAGTTTTTAGAAAGCTAGTTTTTCCTTGTCCATTGTCTCCAAGAACTGCTATATGATCACCTCGATCTATATCCATGGTTATATTTTTTGCAACTGTTTTATCATTGTAACCAATACTTAGATCTTCGATGCGAATAGCAAGACCTTTTTTAGTTTCAATTGGGGGAATAATAATTTGAGCAGTTTTTAGAGACTGTCTAATTTTTACTTCATCAAGTCGTTTGATTTGTTTGATTTTGGCTTGAGCTTGCATGGCCTTTGAGGCCTTGTATCGAAAACGATCCACAAATGTTTGTAGATGTTTTCGCTGCTGTCTGATTTTTTTGTTATATCTAGAGTCTGTTTTTAGCTTGAGTTCTTTTTGGATCAGATAATCATCTAGAGAGCAGGGCGCTGAATAAAGTTTGCCTTGATCGAGCTCTAGGGTTTTGTCACAAGTGTTTCGTAAGAATTCCTTGTCATGAGAAATAATGATGTATGATCCATTATAGGTTCTTAGAAATTCTTCCAGTAGCAACAAAGTACTTAGATCAAGATGATTTGTGGGTTCGTCCAAGAGTAGTAGATTAGGATCTCGGAGAAGCATGGCTGTGAGCTTCACTCGCATTTGGTATCCTCCAGACAAATCTGTAATTATTGCGTTTAATAAATCATTTTTTAGTTGGAAGCTACCGGCAATTTTGGCACATTCCCAAGATTCTTTTTTACTGTCACGCAAAAGAAATTCTATCACTGTTTCAGTGTCGTTGAATTTTTTCTGCTGTTCTAGATATCCTATTCTAGTTTTTTTGAAAACAATAAGTTCACCGCTGTTTATTTCTTCTTTACCTAGAATGGCTTTGAGTAAAGTGGTTTTCCCGGCGCCATTTCTACCTATAAAACCGATTTTTTGTTTTTCGTCCACATTAAAACTCGCCTTATCAAAGATGATATGCGGTCCAAATGATTTTGATATATTTTTGATATTCAACAAAGATGGCATTGTTTACTGTGTTATTTATTATTACTGCTAATAATAGCATGTTTTTTGAATTTTGATAGTGTAGTGACTATTTGCTTACAATGTTAGCTTCAAGATCAAAAATATGATAAAATCAATATATAATTAGTAAAAAATAATATGAAATTTCTCAATGACATGAATTTAAAACCTATAAACATTTTAAAAATTAGTGGGTTAGTATTAGTGGTTATAATATTAATTACTTTTGCTTTTGGTATAATTAGTTCAACGTTTAAATCTTTGTCTAGGAGTACTAGCAATAAAATGGCAATGAATGAAAGTGTGTCTTTTGGCTCTAGTCTTGGTCTGGGTGGTGGCAGTATGAGCGACTCAATTGGCTTGTCTGTTCGTAATGTAATACCCACCTCAGAACCACAGATGGATGGTGGAGTTACAATCGGAGATAATGCTGAAGAGTTTGAAGTAACTGAATATAGCGCCATGATAGAAGCTCGTCATTTAGATAGTACTTGTGCTAAAATTTCCCAGTTAAAATCAAGAGATGATGTTATTTTTGAAAACGCTAGTGAATATGAAAGAAGTTGTAATTATTATTTTAAAGTAAAAAGTACAAATGTAGCTGAAATACTAGCTGTTATTGAGGCCCTGGATCCAAAAGAGCTAAATGAAAGTACTTATACTATTAAACGTTTAATAGATGATTATACAAGCGAAGTTGATATACTAGAGAATAAAATGAAGTCTATTGAAGAAACTTTAAGTAATGCAATTAGTGCTTATGACGATATTACAAAACTTGCAAATAGAGTCCAGGACGTAGAAAGTCTAGCTAAGATTATTGACAGTAAGATCAAAATCATAGAAAGACTCACACAAGAAAGAATAAATGTAAATGCTCAACTTGAACGAATAAATCGCGTCAAGGCAGAACAACTTGATCGTTTAGAGTATACTTATTTCAATGTTAATGTATTGGAGGACAAATTTATTGATGGCCAAAACTTAAAAGATTCTTGGAAGATGGCTGTTAAGTCATTTGTACGGGATATTAATGATACAGCTCAAGATATAACTATTAATTTGATTTCATTATTGTTTTTGATTTTACAATATATTATTTATTTGTTTATTATTTTGATAATTGCAAAATACGGCTGGGTAGTTGTTAAAAATATTTGGAATAAATAATTAAATATAAAAATATGAAAAAAATATTAGCAATCTTTTTTACAATTATTGCGATTATAATAGCATCTGGAATAGGTTTAGGTATTATTTATGGATCGTTGCCACAACATCATCCACAGGACAATAAACAATATTGTGAGAGTGTAGACGGGGAGTGGTCTTTAGATCAGCAGTATTGTATACTCTCAAATGAACCTACAAACAAAGAGCTTTGGCAGGTGATTCAAGAGATGGTTGAAGATTGTGAAGTTGTATCAATAATGCAAACACATAATCTGCAAGTGACAGCTACTTTGAAAAATGGTGAAACAATAATAGCAAACGAACCAAAGATTGATGACATTTTTGATATTGTGAATAAGTTTGAAGATAAATGTGGCGAGATAATAATGGCTACAGAATAATATTTCTAATCAAAACAAAAACAGACCCGAGTAATCGGGTCTGTTTTTTATATAAAAAAGTATTACGCTTTTTTAATTTGCACTGCTGCATTTCCCTTTGGAGTATTTTCAACCTCGAAAGTAACCATGTCACCTTCTCTTAATTGGTCGAAATCAATACCTTCTAGGTTGTTAGCGTGAAAAAATAAATCATCACCGCTATCTTGAGCGATAAAACCGAAGTTTTTATCAGTCAATTTTTTGATTGTTCCTTGCATAAAAGTAATGTAAAGATAAAGTTAATAAAATAAATACTAAGAAGTAGAAATTCGACTTTATCTCTACGCTTCTAATATTTGTTACCCTTTAAAAAAGGCAGATAGTAATTAAACTAACAATTCAATACTAGCATAAATACTTTTTATTGTCAACTAAATATGATATTCCATGTTATAGTAAATTGACTTTTTAAACAGATAATGTAT
>CAZTIC010000085.1:0-3801 GCA_964613625.1 uncultured Gammaproteobacteria bacterium
TTGTGGAGGGGAAGAATGAATCTAATTAGAATGATACTAATATTTGTTTGGGACAATATGGGTGTTATAGCTTTGATATTAAATATTTTGGGTACAATTATTATAGCATTTTCAACAAAGGAATACTTTAAAAGTATAAATAACTCTTTAATAGCACATGAAACTAGTATTAGAACAATGTTTAATTCTTTGATTAAAGGTTATGGGGATATCTATAATATCTCAGGAACAACTGAGATTACAAAAAAAACATTAAAAAAGTCTAATTTTTGGATGGTCTTGGGTGTCCTTTTATTAGTAATAGGTTTTAGTATTCAAGCTACTTTGTTAATTTATACTAAATTGCAATAGTATTTAGGAGGATGTTTTATGAATTATTCTCAAGGTTCGATATGGAGAAAATGGGATCTGCATGTTCATACACCATTTACAAAATTAGGGAATAAATATGGCAGAACTGATCCAGATATTTGGAATAAATTTTGTGATGTAATTGAATCATCAGATGTAAAGGTGTTTGGAATAACTGATTATTTTTCCTGTGATAATTATTCTAAATTCATTGATAAATTTCAGACAAAATATCCAAAATCAACTAAACAATTTTTTTTAAACGTTGAATTACGTTTGAACGAAAGCGTAAATCCTCCTCAAGAAGAAGTAAACACACATTTATTGTTTAATCATAATTCGCTTTCTCTCGTTGAAGAGTTTCTTAAAAAATTAGAAATTGTACAAACGGGGGAAAACGAAACTTCATATTATTGTTCGGATTTGGAAAAAATAAATGGATTTGAATCAGCCACGGTTACTAGAAAATCAATAGAAACTGCATTTAAAAAAGTTTTTGGAAATAAAGCAATTAGAAAAAATCATTTTTTAGTTTTCACCGCAGCAAACAATGATGGTATTCGACCAAAGCGTGGTGTTAAAAGGAAAGAAATAATAACAGATGAAATTGATAAATTCTCTGATGGTTTTTTTGGCGGCAACCAAAATGTTAATCATTTTTTAAACGTTGACCGATTAGAAGACCCGAATATTAAAATAAGAAAAAAGCCTGTTGTTGCAGGATGTGATGCTCATTCATTTGAAGAGATTAATAAATTCTTGGGAAAACAAGTAAAGGAAGAAATTGATGGCAAAGAATTAATTGTTTGTGATATTATGTGGGTAAAAGCTGATCCAACATATGAAGGGCTTAAACAAATTATTTATGAACCGATTCCGGGTGATCGAATTAAAATTGGATCAATTAAACCAGATGCCAAAGATAGTTTTAAAACTATATCAAAAATTTGCTTCTCTAACACTTCAGACTTCCCTGGAGAAATTCTCTTTAATCAAAATCTATGCACAATAATTGGTAGTAGATCTTCTGGAAAATCAGCATTGCTTTCTTATATTGCTCATAGTATAAATGGCGAAATGGTTGAAAAACTCATACCCGGTCCAGGCGAAGGTGAAGATTACCGATGGGATAAAATTGATATCAATCATATAATTCGCTGGGGTAATAATAAAACTAATGATGAAAATAATGGCAAAATAGTATATATTCCTCAAAATTATTTGTTTAGTAAAAGTAAAGATTCATGTGAAATTAAAAGCAGAATCGAGCCCGTACTTTTTAAAAAATTCCCTAAGTTTAAAGTGTATTATCTCAAATCAATTTATGAAATTGATACACTTAATAAATCAATTGATGATTTAGTTAGGGATTGGTTTGAGCTTGAGGAAAACACAAATATAATAGATAAAGATGTTATTGATTTGGGAGATAAAAATAGTATTCAAACAGCAATTATTGATACTAATGATCAAATCATAAAACTAAATACAGAAGCATCATTAGGGGAAAAGGAGCTTCAAGATTATCAAAATATTAATTCAGAGCGACTCAAATTAAAAGAAATATACGATAGGTATAACTCTGAATTAGAGCAATTAACTGAATTAACATTACATGAGAATTATTTTAAAAGTGTAGAAATTAATCTTATGCCTTCAATCGAAAGATTGCCCAAATACCTATACAATAAATTAATTATTAATATGAATAAACACAAGAGTACTATTGTCACGCAAGCAAATTCTGAGCTAAATTCATATAAGAATAAACTTAATAAGTGTATAATAAGAATTGAAGGAATTGTATCAAAACTACGTGAAGATAATAATGAATTAATTGAAAAATATTTAAAATTCGAGGAAATAGAGACGCTTGTAAAAAAAGTAGCCGGGTATAAAAGTACAATTAAGAAAATAAATGATTATAAACTTAAAATTAATACCATAAATGAACGTAAAATTTCTATAATTAAAGATATCACGTCTTATATGGTAAAGAGAAAACAAATTATTGTTGATACGGATAATTTTTTAAACGAAGAAAAGAAAAATGATAGTAGTGACATTATTTATAGTATCAAATATGGTATTGAAAGGTTACTTGATACACTAGTAAGCAAAATAAACATGAAAGATTTAACAGAATATGTTAGAAAAGGTGATTTTGATATTAAAAAAGCCAGAATTGGTCCTAAAGTATTTTTAGAAGCAATGTTTTATGACAGGCAAAGGATCAAAAAAGATTTTGATAAAATTCAAATTGCATCTGAAGCTTTAACTCTGACTGAGGAAATTCTATTTTGTGCTGAAATGGAAGGTGATATTATCGGTGGTTTTTCAGAATCAACAATGACACCAGGCAAAAGAGCTTTATTCTTATTAAGGTTAATATTAGATGAATCTGATGATACATGGCCATTATTAGTAGACCAACCTGAAGATGATCTTGATAGTAGATCTATTTATGATGACATCGTTCCATTTATTAAAGAAAAAAAGAAAGAAAGGCAGATTATTATGGTTACCCATAATGCCAATCTTGCAATAGGAGCTGATTCAGAGCAAATCATTGTGGCAAACAGACATGGCACAGATAGAATTAATAAAGATGGCAAGCAATTTAATTATCTTACTGGAAGTCTAGAGTTTTCAAAAAAAACAGTTAAAGATAGTAGTGATACTTTATTATCTAAAGGTATTTGTGAACATGCTTGTGAAATTCTTGATGGTGGTGAATCTGCTTTTGAGAAAAGAAAGAATAAATACAATCTCTAACAATTGGAGTTAACTATGAACGACTATAAAAAATTTAAAGGTCGTGGCCCTTTTCGTATTGAGATTGCAATTGTCATCGTCCCATCATAAAACCGTTTCGGTTTTATTGTTTAAGGGTTTAGGGTTTATAGTTTATTTTTTTGGTACCTCAAATACATACCTATGGAGAAAGAAATGAACGATTATGAAAAGTTTAAAAAAAGAGCTCCCGTCTTTTAAAGCACTGAGCGCTGCCTGCACTGCGTAGCCTTGCGCGAAGCAGGGAGAAATTGAGCATTGAGATATATCGAAACAAAATATTAACCATATCATTAACTTTTATATGTTATAAATAATTAGTCGAGGTAATCATTATGAATAATTTCGAAAAATTCAAAGCCCGTGGGCCTTTCCGTATTGAGATCGCAGTCGTCATCGTCTTGGCCATTGCTGTCCTCTTGATCTTTCTTTTCCCAAAATTCGATCGCGATTCAAAGATCGAAAAGGAAACGAGCATCATTTTTGTTCAGTCCATTGACATCCCGCAGGTAGAATTGCAGGATATTGATATTCCCAAACCACGTCCGGCTATTCCGGTGATGAGCGAGGATTTGGATATCGACCTGAGCATTACGCTTGAAGATATGATATTCGAGGACTATCCGGACGATATTCCGCCCTTACCCAAAAATCCTG
>CAZTIC010000086.1:0-3707 GCA_964613625.1 uncultured Gammaproteobacteria bacterium
CTGGTAATCATATCAGAATGATGCGTAATTTACACACAAAGAAATAATATGAATGTAATATATACACTTTGGTTAAGACAAATAAAAAGATATTTGCGATCTAGGGCGAGAATTGTAGGCTCCTTAGGACAGCCTGTGTTATTTATGGTGGCTCTTGGTTTTGGTTTTGGTCCAATATATCAGCAAGCCGGAGGAGGTGATTATATCTCATTTTTAGCTCCTGGCGTCATCGCTATGAGCATACTTTTTTCCGCGATATTTACTGGAATCGAAGTGATTTGGGACAAGAAATTTGGCTTTTTGAAGGAAACACTTGTTTCACCAGTCCCACGGTACAAGATAATGCTAGGCAGAACATTGGGAGGAGCCACAGTAGCTGTCATACAGGGCGTGATCGTGTTTTTTATAACTATGTTATTTGGTTTTAGACCAGATAGCTGGGCCTTGTTCCCGCTAGCTTTGGTGTTTATGTTTATTATCGCGCTTCTCTTTACAGCCCTAGGCACTGCCATTGCTTCAATTCTAGAAGACATGCAAGGGTTTCAGCTTATTATGAATTTCTTAGTAATGCCAGTTTTCTTTTTGTCTGGTGCTCTTTTTCCTTTGAAGAATTTACCTCCATCTATATTGATAATATCTCAAATCGATCCATTGTCGTATGGGGTGGATGGACTTAGAGCGTCGCTTATAAATGTGAGTTATTTTGGAATAACTCTCGATCTAGGAGTGTTGCTTGTAGTTACGTTTATATTTATGTCTGTTGGTACTTATTTATTTTCAAAAATAGAGGCTTAAATAATTAATTTATAAAAAATATGTTAATAAATTCTGATCAATGGGGTAGAACTTTTTTAAAAATTTTAAGTATACTATTTGCTTTAATTATAGTCGTCTACGGATTATTATTTTTTCTTTAATATGCCAGAATTACCAGAAGTAGAAACAATAAGACGAGACGTTATTAAGAAATTATTAAATAAAAAAATAGTTAGAGTTGAGAGTAGCTACAAAAAGATTGTAAAAAGTAATTTTAAAATATTTAGAAAAATTTTGGTGAATAATTATTTTTATAAAGCTAACAGAATAGGGAAGTTGCTTATATTAGAATTAGGAGACAAGAAGAATTATTTACTTATTCATCTCAAGATGACCGGTCAAGTTATCTATACTGACAATGATAAGTTACTGGCTGGAGGCCACAGCATGGGTGATAACAAAAAAATACCTGGGATTGGTGATAGTTTACCGAATAAACACACACATATCATCTTTGATTTTCAAGATGGAAGCAAAATGTATTTTAATGATATGAGAAAGTTTGGTTATTTGAAAATCGTAAACAAAAATGAATTAGACGAAATAAAAGCTGGATACGGTATTGAGCCAATGACCAAAGAATTTAATTTTGAAAATCTGAAAGAAATATTAAAAAATAGAAAAACTAGTATTAAGGCATTTTTATTAAATCAAAAACAAGTTTCGGGTCTTGGAAATATTTACGTGGATGAAGTTTTGTTCATGGCAAAAGTAAGGCCTGATAGACTGGCTGGTAAATTGAATACTCGAGAAATAAAAGATATTATCAAATACGTGAATAGTATATTAAAAAAAGCAATCAAATATAGAGGAACAACATTTAGTAATTATGCTGATACCAGTGGTAAAAAAGGAAATTACACCAAGTTTTTGAAGGTATTTGGGAGAATAGGTGATACTTGTCCAGGATGTAAAAATGGACTAATAATAAAGAAAAAAATAGCAGGCAGAGGTACTCATTTTTGCTCCAAGTGTCAAGTTTGACTTTTGTGAAAATGTAAGGTATTATTATTACAAATTAATTGTAAAGTTAGCAATTAACCTCCTGTTTATAAAAAGGTGGTAATTGATGATTATAAGTATATGTCTCAAGATAATATGATCAAACTGGAATGCACAGAGTGTAAAAGAATTAATTATTTTTCCAGAAAAAATAAAAAAACAATCAAGGATAGATTGGAACTTAAAAAATATTGCAAACATTGCAAAAAGCATACTCTTCATAAAGAAACAAAATAATCTTATGAGAAGAAATATTTTTCAAAGAGGCAAATTATTTACAATTTTGCTTTTTTGTTTTTTGCTTGTTGGTTGCTCTATTGATAATTTCGGTGAAAAGATAACTGATCTTGATAGTAAAATTGGTGAGGAAATAGAAAAATTAGAATCAAGAGAAGTTTTAAAAGACACTGATGGAGAAAATGAGCCTGATGATGTCGATGAGAAAGAAAGTGATAAAGTAGATATTGACGTAACAGATGATATAAAAAAACAAGTAGAGCAATGGATAGAAGGTAATGATTTAAATCGTTACGGAGATATGGTTGGTACAATATACGCTGGCGGTACACCATTATTTAATGAAGTTACCAGTAAGGCAATCGACAGATATGATTATATAATCAACTCGCATCCAGAGCTAAAAGATATTTTAAATAAATAATATAAACATATGAATAAAACAATCATACCAAAGGCATTTTTAGTATTATTATTAGCCATCATAATTTGGGCATGTTATTTAATCTTTAAACCATTTTTGGTAGAGATTATTGCGGCTGCAATTTTGGTTTCAATTTTTTATACTCCGTATGAGTGGTTGGCTAAGAAATTAAAGGGAAGTAAAAAAACAGCTGCTTTGATAATGTGTTTATTGGTTGTATTGATTGTAATCGTGCCTATAGTAAATCTAATCATATATGGAGCACAACAATCTGTTGAGGCATATAGTGAGGTGATAAAGTATGCTGAAAAAAGTGAAGTTGATAATGTGATCAAGGATAATATATTAGCCAAAGCTGATTTGTTTGGATTCAATGGTGAGTCTTTCAAGGAAGTGATCATAGACGTTACCAAGCGGATGAGTAATTGGTTCGCCTCGGGTGCGGCTAGTTTTGTAAAAGGTACAACTGGTTTTGTGGTTTCATTAATACTCATAATATTTACAATGTTCTTCTTTTTCGTAGATGGAAAGAATATGGTAGAAAAACTTATGCATTGGACTCCATTACCAAATAGGTATGACAAAGAGATATTTAAAAAATTTAGAGATGTTAGTTTTTCGTCTGTAATATCAATATTTGTTACAGCAGTGGCTCAAGGTGTTTTGGGTGGCTTGGGATTTGTAGTAGTAGGTCTTCCGGCTTTTTTACCGGCAGTATTTATGGCATTTTTATCGTTAATTCCATATGTTGGAGCAGCAATAATTTGGATTCCAGCTTCAATTTATTTGTTATTCATGGGTAAGATAGTTCAAGGTATTGGTTTGGCAATTTGGGGCGGTGTTGTAGTTAGTAATGTAGATAATCTAATAAGAGCTAAGATGATCAAAGGAAAAGCTCAAGTTCATCCAATATTTATTATATTTTCAATCCTAGGTGGTATCGCATTGTTTGGATTCTGGGGAGTTATATTTGGTCCACTAATTATTTCATTAGCAGTAACTATTTTACATATTTATGAAATGGAGTATGAGGAAGTACTTGAAAAATAGTGGGTAGTTGGTAGTTTGTAGTGAGTAGTTAATATAAATACTTTTCCAAAGTAAGACGTCAAAGCGGGCCTCGCCCCGCCGAAGCTCTTGCTTTGCAAGAGCGTAGGCGGGCGTCGTATAATGGTAGTACAGGGGTCTCCAAAACCTCCAGCGTGGGTTCGATTCCTACCGCCCGTGC
>CAZTIC010000087.1:0-3689 GCA_964613625.1 uncultured Gammaproteobacteria bacterium
GCGATGCTACTATAAACTTCAAAGGATTACTTCTCGCAGGAATTATAATTGGAGCTCTGGGCGTACTCGATGATGTAGTTGTATCTCAAATATCTACTGTCGAAGAATTAATTGGTGCTAATGATAAATTAACAAAAAAAGAACTATTTCAGAAATCATACTCAGTGGGTATCTCCCACATTAGTTCCATGACAAATACTTTATTTCTGGCATACGCTGGCGCATCACTTTCTGTGCTAATAATATTTATCAGCGGACAAAGTGCCTTTTCTTCTTGGAGTCAAATTATAAACAACGAACAAATCGCTACTGAAATTGTTAGAGCTCTCACTGGAAGTATTGGCTTAATTCTGTCTGTGCCAATCTCAACTATTCTAGCTGTTTGGTGGTACAAAAAATAAAAACATCCCCTCCCTGCCTACCGGCAAGCAGACTATCCTCCTCTTGATAAGGGGAGGATTTTTTTATTCCCCTCCTTACTAAGGAGGGGTTAGGGGAGGTGGGTGATAAATCAAATTAACTATTAAAACACCTATATCTTGACAAATCATTTCATTATGATATAATTTAGATAGTTGTCTAAATATCTAAATACTTAATTTATGACTCTTAGTAAAACATTACAAGCTTTAAGTGACCCAAATAGACAAAAAATACTTGAATTACTCAAGAAAAAAAATCTAGTAGTCTCTGAGATTGCTAAGCATTTTAATATTACCCTGCCCTCATTATCTCATCACTTAAACAAGCTAAAAGAAGCTGATCTAGTAACAAGCGAACGCAAAGGTCAAAAAATTATATATTCCTTGAATTTAAGCGCTTTTGAAGAAGCAATTAAATATATTTACAAATTTAAAAAATAAAAATATGTCTAACCCATTAAAGCCAACAATCAAGACTGAAATAATACCTGGTCTTATTATTTTAATCACAATTATTTCAAATTTTTATTTCTATGCAAATTTTCCTGATCAAATTCCAATTCACTGGAACTTTCAAGGTGAAATAGATAACTGGGGCTCAAAAACGTTTGGAGCATTCTTCTTTCCTGCGATAATATTTGGAATGTATTTATTATTTCTTATACTTCCTTATGTTGATCCAAAAAAATTAAAATACGATCAATTTCGAAAAACTTACCACAAATTCAAAGGACTATTAATATTATTTATGGCTCTAATTTATTTTTTGACTAGTTTCGCAGGACTTGGATACAATATAAACATCGATGTTTGGATACCTATAATTATTGGTTTCTTATTTATGTTTATCGGAAATTACTTAAGTAAAATAAAACCAAATTGGTTTCTGGGTATACGTACTCCATGGACTCTAAGCTCAGAAACTGTTTGGCAAAAAACTCACCAGTTTGGTGGTAAATTGTTTATACTAGCAGGAGCTGTAATGATATTAATTCCATTCACACCTTTTGCACTACAAGGTTGGATACTTGGCGCCACTGTAGCTATTGTAATACTTGGTACAGTCGGCTACTCGCTTCTAATATATTTAAAAGAAAAATAAACAATGAATAAAAAAACACCTTAATATCATTAAGGTGTTTTTTTATTTGAAGCAATTAGTGTTCCTTTTTTTTCTCTTGTTAATTTCTTTATTCGACACTCTTCCTTCGAGGCAGTGGACTTGTTTCTTTTTCTGGCAGAATAAACCAGGCCCACTGGTCGCCTTCCTCTGGTGTATTTTGCACCCAAGTGCGATGAATTATGCTCTTCAATTCTTCTTTTTAAATCTTTTGTAATTCCTGTATAAAAAGTCTTATCAGAACATTTCAAAATATAAACGTAATACATGTATAATATTTTTATTTTTTATTCATTCTTTTCATAATAAACTACCATTCGGTCCAGATACCAAAGCTTGAAGACGCTAGACAGAACAGTAGAAAAAACCGCAACTTGCCAGATGTTATTAAAAGCCGCATAAATCATTATAAAAAAAGAGAGACCATTAAACAGATTCAAAACTGTAGGAAAATCTTTTTGAATAACACCATTTTTTGTCCATAATTCCTCTCCTAAAATTGATTTACTCATCCAATTATTTTTATTCTTAGGTTCAGGAAACAACACAGGGTTAATAGCAAAGAATATTAATAATATTACTAAGTAATACCAATTTTGATACCAGATTGGTATTGGAATCAAAAAAAACGCAACAACACGAGTCCAGCCACTAAGTGGATTGGTATGTCTTCTCCATATTTTTTCACTAAATATCTTCATATATTTAATTCTAAATTTAATAATATTAATTATACCACATGCCTAGTTTTTCTTTTTAAATTTATACGCAAAACCCCTCCTAGCTATTTTGAATTAGTTCTAATTCAGTTCTAATTCCCTAAATTGGTATCAAAAAACATCCCTAACTTTAGGGACGTTTTTATGTGGGTGGCCAACCGCAAAAGTTGGAAAACTTTTTTGATGAATTATATAATAAATTGAGTAAATATTACTAGGTCCAATATCTTTTTTTAATTTTTATTGACAACCTGCATAACAATCAGCTTTCATACTATCTGGCATAAACCCACAGCCAAAACATGGATCTTCGGGATCTTGTTCTAGTAGTTCTTCTATATCAATATCACCGCCTTCAACGGTTTCTTCAAAAAGTCCCTCTATATTTTCAGGATTATCTATATCAGCAAAAGAAATCTCTTCTGGTATTCCAAAAACACTATTATCAAGAGTCCAAGGGCGACAATCAACTACTGGTAATTTATAATCCAACATAGCAGGTGTCATCTCGCTATCTGGCTCCTCAATTGTTCCGTCATCACTATAGGTTAATTTATATTTCATGCCCCCTAGCATTTGACCGAGAAAAGCTTTACCCCAAATAAAAGCATATTCACCATCGTGGATTATATGTAAATGAGTCATAGATGATGGAGCATTGCGCCAACCAAGAGACTCGCTAGATAAATAATAATCTGCTCGTAGTTTATTACCAGAAATATAAGTCATAATTTCTAAATATTCATCATTAACTTTATTTACTGAATAACAGCTAATGTTATTACCAAGTTTTCCTGCCGCAAAATCTTTTAGCGTACCGCCCTGTTTAACTTTAGAACCACTCTTATTATTGTTTTCAGGCAAGTCATCTAAATCATTATAATTAGTTCCTTGTTCAACAGTATTAGTATCTGTAATTGTAATATTGTTATTTGCATTTTTGTTATAATAAATAACTCCACCAATTGTAGCCCCAACTATTACAGTGCCAATACCCAAGAGAATATAATTGTTCATAATTTTAATTTAAATTTTAATACTATTATTATACCACCCTTTTCTGCAAAACAAAAAACGACTCTAAATAGAGACATTTTTATGGGGTGGCTATCGGGAATCGAACCCGAATCATCGGTACCACAAACCGATGTTCTAACCGTTGAACTATAGCCACCATGTAATGAATTTGTAATTAATTTATGATATTTAAATAATGTACGCCCGGAGGGAATCGAACCCCCATAGCCAGCTTAGAAGGCTGGTGTTCTATCCATTGAACTACGGGCGCGCACTGTATTATATTGTTTTATTAAAAACAAATCCCGAAAATTCGGGACAATTTTAATATAGCAACTTATCTTTAATATGTCAACCTTTGTGGCATTGCAGTGTCAAGTTTACACTTGCTAGTTCATTTAATCTTTCCAT
>CAZTIC010000088.1:0-3673 GCA_964613625.1 uncultured Gammaproteobacteria bacterium
TAGATAAACCAAGCTGTAAAAATAGTTATCCATAAAATACAAAATGCAATAACTACATATAAAAGATCTCTTGAAGATTCAATAAACATAAATTTTATACGCCCCTTAGAAAGTACCCTTGGGGCATTAAATAATAATTTAAAATAATTTAATCCAAATCAATTTTTATTCCTCCAAGCTTCTTGGCAATAAAATTATAAATCGCGGCTGTTATGTAACCAATAAACCATCCTATTAAGCCAAAAAATAAAAAAGTAAGTACTCCTATTATTAAACCAGCGCTAATATTAAAAATAATCACTACTAAAGCGGATTCGTTAAAAGTTCTTTGAGATAATATATTCAAAATATTTGTAATAGCTACTAATATGCCAATTATAAAACCAATAATAGCATAGAAAACGGCTATTACTTTGGCCAAAGAATTTTTGTTAATCTTTTTTATTTCTCGCATTTAAAATAAATTAAAAATTACGTATTTGCGCTTCGTACTTTTTTTCTAAATGTTTGACGAGGCTATTTTGAATCTGATCAACCTCTTCATTAACAAGAGTCCTGTCATCAGCTTGATAACTTACATGAAAAGCTAAGCTTTTCTTATCTTTACCCAATTTATTTCCTTGGTAAACATCAAATAACTCAACAGAGGCTATTAATTCATCGAAGATTTCAATCTCATTCTTAATATCATTATACAATATTTTATCTCTAACCACAAAAGCTATATCTCTAACCGCAGATGGATATTTTAGAATCTCTTGATAACTCTTGTTAGTCTTGTTAGATATTACTCTATATAGTAAATCAAAATTAATTTCCAAAACTCCCACTTTTATTTTTATACCAACACGATTCAAGGCCTTATCGTCTACCAAGCTCAAGAAACCAATTTCTTGATTATTTATAATTATTTTTGTAAGAGAACTTACGTCTTCCCAACCAATTGAATCGTCTTTTTTCTCATAAAGTAAATCTAGATCAAAGTTTTCTAGCAAAATTTCCAATTGACCCTTTAATTTATTTAATGTCTTCTTGCTATTATCGCTAGCAATCATTATAGCTAAACGTTTTTCTTGAAATGGTAAACTTTCTTTGCTCTTAACATCTTTGTTAATACTACTTGGTAGGTCATAAAAAACACTACCTATCTCAAATATTCCAATTTGATTAAATTTTGATTGATTAATATGAATATTTTCCAATAAATTCGGAACAAGACTCTGCCGGAGCATTGTATGATTTTTTGACAATGGATTAACAAGTTTTATATGAGAGCTGAAATCAATATTTAATTTCTTTAATAACTCCTCACCAACAAAAGAATAATTATAAGTTTCGTTCAGCGAGGCAGACTTCGATAAAATATTCTTTACGGATCTCTCAATTAAGCGTTCATTATTCAATTTTGGTGCTTGCAACTCAACTAAGGGACTTTCAATTTTTATATTATTAAATCCATATATTCTTATTATTTCCTCTACCACATCTTCAGAAATAGATACATCTCTGGTAGCTCTCCAACTTGGAACCATTATTTTTAAAATACCGTCTTCTTTGTTTTCTTCAGCTATTTCGAATCCTAATAAAATTAATGTTTCTTTTATTTTTTTAACTTCAATAACTTGACCCACGATCTTCTCCATCCATTTCAAATCTAAATCAATTGGACCTTGATCTAATTTAAAATTTTTCTCATCAATTAAATTACTAGAAATACTAGCCTTAGGACAACTTTCCAAAATCAACTCGATAGCCCTAGCTAAGGCTGTTTCACATAAATTTGGATCAAGAGACTTTTCAAAACGAGTAGAGGCTTCTGTTCGAAGACTTAATATCTGAGTAGTTTTCCTAGTTTGATATGGCTCAAAATTAGCTGATTCTAATATTATATTTTTTATTTCTTCACCGACTTCACTGTTAGCACTACCCATTACTCCAGCAATGGCAATTGGTTTCTTGGAATCAATTATAAGTAGCATATTTTTTTCTAGTTTTCTAATTTGACCATCCAAGGTTTCTATTTCCTCTCCAGCATTGGCCGGTCGTACACCAATCTCACTTACTTTATCAGCATCGAAAGCATGCATTGGTTGTCCAAACTCAAACATCACATAATTTATAATATCTACAATATTACTGATAGGTCTCATACCAACAGCAATTAATCTTTCTTGAATCCATTTTGGAGACTCACCAATCTCTATATCCTTCATTTCTATTGCCATATATCTTGGACATAATTTTTCGTCTTTTACTTTCACTTTCAAAATATTTAATTCTTTGTTTTTATTTTTACTAATCAACTTTTTAAGCTTGTCTGAATCTATTTGCTTTAATTTAGTATTAAAAATCGCTGACAACTCTCGAGCAATTCCATAATGATTTAATAAATCAGGACGATTTGAAAGAGATTTGTTATCAACTTCTAATACAGTATCACCAAACTTGAAATACTCAGCAATACTTTTTCCAATCTTTGCTTTTTTATCCAAAATTAATATGCCAGAGTGATCATCGCCAAATCCTATTTCATCAGGAGCACACATCATCCCTTCTGACATCTCGCCACGTACTTCTGCTTTCTTGATTTCTAGACCATTTGGCAATATCGCACCAACTAAGGCAACTGGAACTAACTGACCAACTTCAATATTAGGCGCTCCACAAACAATATCTAATTTTTCAGAGCCAACATTAACCTTAGCAACCTGAAGTTTGTCGGCATTTGAATGCTTTTTTATTTCCAAAATTTTACCAACTATAACACTATCAAATTTTTCAGCTTGTTTAACTATATCCTCCACCTCTACAGTATGTAGAGTTAATTTATCAGCAACCTCTTGAACAGAAACTGATCTAGGAATACTAACAAAATCTTTTAACCAATTTAAACTTAGATACATATATTAATATTATAAATTATTTTATTGACCTCTTATTTAAGCTGAGAGATCGACAGCTTTTGCATTTATTTAGCAACAGTCATTACGGGCCTTCTTTTTCCTTTACAATCATCTTTTGAAGCTCTTTTTCCTATCAGAATAATTAACCCAAACATGACTACACTTACCAACAATTCTAACCCATACTTTAAAAACACGATGTCCATAAATCCCACTTTTTTTACCTAAAATTGTTTCAAAAATCTCAAATCACCACTCATAAACAACCTAGTATCTTCAATTCCAAATTTTAATTGCGCTAATCGACTAAGACCAAGTCCAAAAGCAAAACCTGAATATTTTTTTGAATCAATTCCTCCATACTCTAATACCTTAGGATGAATCATTCCACATCCCAGAATCTCAAGCCAACCGCTTCCCTTACACAATCTACAACCCTTTCCTTTACAAAGAAAACAAGTAAACTCTCCATTTGAACCTGGCTCAACAAAGGGGTAAAATTTTGGACGCATTCGAAGTTCAGTATCTTCTCCATAAAGTTTTTTACCAATTGTTGTTAATATTCCCTTCATATGACTAAAACTTATACTTTCATCTATCATAATTCCTTCAAAGTGATACAATGTGTGTTCATGCCTCACATCCGTCGCTTCACTTCTAAAACATCTTCCAGGAATTACAGCCCTAAGAGGAGCGCCATACTTTTGCATAGCTCTTACTTGCACGGGCGATGTATGTGTTCTCATCACCATATCATATTCATCTTCTTT
>CAZTIC010000089.1:0-3656 GCA_964613625.1 uncultured Gammaproteobacteria bacterium
AAAGATTAAATAATGATGGTAATACTATCGTTATGGTAACACATGAAACATATACTTCAGAACACGCTAAAAGGATTATCAAAGTAAGAGATGGCTTGATTGAGGATGATTATAAGGTAGAAAAAAGAAGAATAGCTCGTGATGGAGAGTTTTTGAAGTAATTTCTAATCTCTAATTTATGATGGATCTATTTAGACAAAGCATCGATACTTCTATAACTGCGCTTCTTGCTAATAAAGCCAGGAGTTTTTTGACTATGCTTGGTATTATAATTGGAGTAGGAGCTGTTATTGTTATTATATCTATTGGAGCGGGTGCTCAGAGTTTGATTTTGTCTCAAATAAAGTTACTGGGAACAAATTTGATCGGTGTTATGCCGGGGGGATCTGATGAAGAAGGGCCACCGGCGTCAGCTATGGGAATAGTAATAACAACGCTTACATATGAGGATGCAAAAGCAATAAGCAAAAAAACAAATGTGCCAAACTTATTGGGCGTCGTAGCTTATACAAAAGGAGTAGGTTCTGTAACCTGGAAAAGTAACTCTTATGATACTAACTTAAGTGGGTGCACAGCTGACTATCCAGAAGTTGAGGATGGTGAGATTCTTGAAGGTAGGTTTTTTACAGAAGAAGAGGAACGGAATTTATCAAGAGTAGTAGTTCTGGGGAGTACTGTAAAAAAAGAATTGTTTGGAGATTCAGAAGCTGTAGGTCAAAAGGTAAAAATAAAGAAGCAAAGTTTGGAGGTAATTGGTGTAATGAAAGAAAGGGGCACTGTCGCTTTGCAGGATTATGATGATCA
The DNA here is from genome assembly GCA_964613625.1 of uncultured Gammaproteobacteria bacterium. Lineage (GTDB taxonomy): Bacteria > Patescibacteriota > Patescibacteriia > Patescibacteriales > CAZTIC01 > CAZTIC01. The sequence continues at coordinate 805 of CAZTIC010000089.1, forward strand.
AGTTTTTATCCCAATAAAAACAATGCAAAAATTAATTGAAGGAGTAAATCATCTGGGTTTGATTCGAGCAAAAGTTGATCATGAAGATAATACAGACAGGGCGATGGAAGATGTAAGGGCAGTACTTAGAGATAGACACGATATAAGTGACCAAAGTGGAAAGAGTGATGACTTTACTATTAGAAGCGCCGCGGAGGCATTGGATATGATAGGAACAGTCACTGATGCACTTAAATATTTCTTGGCTGCGATGGCTGCCATGTCACTGATTGTTGGTGGCATAGGTATTATGAATATAATGCTTGTTAGTGTAACCGAAAGAACCAGAGAAATTGGTCTTCGTAAGGCAATTGGCGCTAATAATTCAAATATTACAACTCAATTTTTGATGGAGGCGGTTGTTACAACAACCCTGGGGGGCGTAATCGGAATTATTGGCGGATTTATTTTGTCTTATTTAATAACAATTATCATAAGGTTTTTGGGTTATGATTGGGTTTTTTCGGTGTCTTTGTTTTCGATATCTATTTCTCTGTTTGTAGCTTCATCGGTTGGTCTTATTTTTGGAATATATCCTGCCAGAAAAGCTGCGAAGCTTGAGCCAGTGGAGGCACTAAGGTATGAGTAATACCTCACCCTAACCCTCTCCTATAGAGGAGAGGGGATTAAATGAAGTGTTAAAATATTTAGATATAATTTATTTTGATATTTGCATTTTTATTTATTAATTATGTCTATTCTAGAAACAATTAAAATGGCTATTAGTTCTATGTGGGCTAATAAAACTAGGACAGCTCTTACTGTTCTCGGTATTGTTATTGGTATAACTAGTGTAATAATAGTTTTTTCAGCTGGAGAAGGGATAAATCAATTAGTTGTGGGAGAGGTCGAGTCATTTGGTGGTTCTGATATGTTTGAAACTGAAATCAAAGTACCTAGTAGTAAAAAAGGTAGCGCAAGTGAAACTCAAAGTGCAACTGCATTGGTTTCTGGTGTTCAGGTTACCACCTTGAGTCTTGATGATATGGATGACATAAATGATATTCCTAATGTAAAAGATAGTTACGCTGGTATAATGAGTCAAGAACAAGTTAGTTACAAAAATGAGATTCGTAGAGCAATGATTCTAGGACTTACTAGTTCTTATATAGAAATGGATGCAAGTGAGGTGGAATATGGACGCTTTTTTACTGATGAAGAAGACAAGTCATTATCCGAGGTAGTGGTACTTGGTTATAAAATAAAAGAAAAATTATTTGGTGATTCTGATTCAATAGGAAAATTTATTAAATTAAGAAAAGAAAAATTTAGGGTAGTTGGAGTTTTGGAGGAAAGGGGAGCGGTAATGACTTTTGATTTTGACGAGATTGTCTATGTGCCAATTCGAACATTACAAAAAAAAGTAATGGGAATTAATCACGCGCAATACATGATGCACATGGTTTATGATGTAGACATCATAGATGAGACCACTGAAGAGGCAAGATATATTCTCAGAGAAAACCATGACTTACCTCATCCAGATGAAGCATCAAAGGGTATGTTTGATACAGGCAAAGATGATTTTCGTGTAGTAACAATGCAAGAATCTTTGGAAATATTAGAAGTAGTTACTGGTGCTTTAACAATGCTTCTCTTGGCCATAGTAGCTGTTTCACTTTTGGTCGGTGGGGTGGGGATAATGAATATAATGTACGTAATTGTTAGCGAGAGAACATCAGAGATTGGCCTTCGAAAAGCAGTCGGAGCAAAATATAGCAATATCATGACTCAATTTTTGGTTGAATCTATTATTATAACTATACTTGGTGGAGTAGTAGGGGTTGTTTTTGGTGTTTTAATATCATTTTTGATTTCAATAGGAGCCAGGTCGGCGGGTTTATCTTGGGAGTTCATAGTACCGATTCGAGCTTATTTCGTCTCAATAGGATTCTCAGTTTTTTTTGGAGTCGTATTTGGAGTTTATCCAGCCAAAAAAGCAGCTCAACTTGATCCAATTATGGCGCTACGGAATGAGTAATGCCTCATTTTGTTAGGGATTGAGTTAGTGGATCATTTGATTATTACTAATAATGATTTTGGGAGTATAAAATAAAAAAATCTTCCCTATAAGGAAGATTTGGAAAATAAAAAGTTTTTTTACAATGATATTTGTCTGCGGTTTTAAATTGACCGCGGGAGAACCGAAGTCCTCACAAATACCATTACTAATAAAATAACAAAATTTTTATAAAAAATCAATGAAATTTGCAAATTTTGTTTAAAATAAGGTAAAATATATAAATAGTAATATAGATTATAATATAGATTAAAAATAATTCAAGGAGGATGGTTAATATTAAAAATTTAGCAAAACATGAGCAACCTCGGGAGAAGTTGATTGAAAAAGGGGTTGAAAATTTACGAGATAGTGAGTTAATGGCTATTTTACTGAGGACTGGTGTCGAAGGGAGAGATGTTTTGAAAGTATCTGAAGAGATTTTGAGTAAGTTTCCAAAGAAAAAATTGTTGTCGCTTGATTTTGAGAAGTTGTCAAAAATAAAAGGAATAGGTCCTGGCAAGGCTTGTTTATTATTATCGGCTTTTGAGCTGACAAAGAGAGCTTTGGAAGTGGAGGATAATAATTTACCTACTATTTCTTCAGCCAAGGATGCAGTGGCGCAGTTGCAAGAACTCAGAACTGCGAAAAAAGAACATTTTGTTGTTTTGTATTTGAATGCACGGAATCAGTTGGTTCACAAAGAAACTATTTCGATTGGGACGCTGAACGCTAGTCTAGTGCATCCACGGGAGGTTTTTAAGCCGGCGATTGAACATTTGGCGGCTAGTATAATTATTGCGCATAATCATCC
>CAZTIC010000090.1:0-3640 GCA_964613625.1 uncultured Gammaproteobacteria bacterium
ATATTATCTGTTCCAAAGCTCTTATAATTTGCCCCAGTGTATTCATAAAGCTTCCTAAGGCGGTTCTTTTGGCGGTACCGCTTTTAGGATAAGATTTATTTTCTGGATTTTCCAAGTATTCTTCCATGCTCTTTTCCTATTTTATTTCCACAGTCATTCCAAGTAAACCCAGGTCTTACTCCTTTTTAAAGGATTATAAGAGCTTATTAGATTAAATATAATGTGCCCTTTATTAAACGATCTTTACTAAGGGAGTTTAGTCCGAAGTTGAAGGCCAGAGTAGAACCTACCAAACTCAGCGCATACTTTTCTTGTTAAATATTTCCATGCTCTTCTTCAAAAAATTCCACTCCCATTTATTAATGATAGGCTATCATTTTTCTATATACTTCACACATTCTATTAACATATGCTTCCGGAGCATAAATACGTGACTTTTTAAAAGCTTTATTTCCCATTTCATTTATTTTTTGTGGATTATTATAAAAATAACTTATTTTCTCGGCTAACGCCTCTGGGTCTCTAATGGGTACTACGAATCCCTCTTCTCCATTTTTTATCCCGTCTGCCACTCCTACATTTTTTGTAATGATTACCGGTAATCCCGCTGTCATAGCTTCCACTACCACCATCCCAAATCCATCATCAATAGAAGGCAGAACAAAAATATCAACTTTTTGATACAATGCGGCTAGGTTTTTATTAGAAAGACGTTGGGTTATTAAATGCAAATTATTTATTTTCTTCATTTTCTCAAATTCTTTAGGTATATTGCCCTTTATAATTAGCTCCGCATTTTCAAGGTTTAATAATTTCCAAGCTCGTAATAAATAGTAAAGCCCTTTTCGGTAAAAGTTGCCTCCTATACATAAAACTTTGAAACGTTTTGTTCTTTTTTCTTTAGGCCGCATTGTTATTTTTTCCAAACTAAGCGGCACGGTGATAATTTTTTTGGGATTATAACCTTTTTCAATAAAACTGCGACGTGTATATAAAGAAGGAGTAACAATAAAATCTGCCATTTCATACTCTTTTTTCATCATCGCTACTTTTTTCTTTTCTTCATAATAAATAACTTTACCTAATAGACGTTTTTGTTCTTCTTCAATAAGTTTTTTCTGAATATCAATGTGTGGACATGACCTCTCTACAACGGTAATATACCCGAGTTTTTTGGCTCTTTGTATGCTTTTTAGAGAAGCTCCGTTCCATCCATGAAATATTTCTTTCTTTTTTCCGGTTTTTTCTAAACTATACGCCACCAAAAAATCGAATATGCATGATGTAAAATAATCAAATGTTTTTATTTTCAGTTTGCTACATGTAATATATTTGAATGCCCCTAAAAGAAAGTAACTTTTTATTCTTTTGAGGGGAATACTATAAGATTTAATTCTATTCTTAGGATATATCGTGTAAAGCGTTCGTAGTATTTCTTTTTTTGCTAACCCCTCGGCTAATCGAAATGCATGGAATTTTTGATGAACCGATATAGTTACTAATGGATTATTATATAAATTTTTATTCATAGAAAGTTTGCTATTTAAGATTTACTGGTACAAAAAATATTTATGTTTTTTTCAACCATCATATAAACATCAGCTCCATCCCAGCCACCATAAACTTCTTTGTCAGTTCTGATAATCAGGTTCTCATTAGTATTGTCGTCAGTATAAGCAAAAATAATCTGTTCTCCGTTTACGTCCACAAAGGATATTGTAGGACTACCTATTGTTGCCGCAATCCCAATTCCAATTATCCCCAAAGCAATAAGGATTTTAATAAACCATTTTTTAGTCCAAAACCATATATTTAGTTTAGTCATAGTTTTTTCCAATAAACTGAATAAACTGATTGTCCGTGAACGCCAGATGTGTTATATGGTATGACTTTTATCTTGTCCGTTATGTTATTTTTTGTCCTGTATTTAACAACCGCTTTTTTAGCGTTAGGGAGATTCCAGTCATCTATTATGCAATATCCGCCTTTTGACAATTTAGGATAAAGTGCTATAAGCGTTTCCATTGTTGACCCATACATATCACCATCAAGTCTTAAAATAGCAAGTTTCTCTATTTGAGGAGTTTGAAGAGTGTCCTTAAACCAACCCTTCAAAAAAACCACTTGCGAATCTAATAAATCATATTTCTTGAAATTATTTTTAACTTCTTCAAGTGATACTTCTAAATATTTATACGTGTGGTGTTTATCACCATTGTCCTCTTCCCACTCTGGTTTAGGAAGACCCTGAAATGAATCAGCAACAAACACTTTCCTGTCGGTTATTCCATACGCTTTTAGAAGTCCACGCATAAATATACAAGCACCACCACGCCATACTCCCGCTTCAACAAAATCGCCTTTTACATTGGTTCTTATCACATCCTCAAAACAAGATTCTATATTATCAAGTGCAGTCAATGGAATCATAGTATGAGCTTGCGGGCTGGGACTTTGTTCTCTCATAATTTTGTAATCAAACTTTTCAAAGACCTTTTTCGCAAAAAACACAATAATCCTTTTCAACCTACTATAACTATAATCCACGTAATCAATTGAAAGGTAGCCCTTATCCCATAAGAGAAATGTCAAAGATTTTTTAAGTAGTTCTATGTAAGGTTTAATCATCGAGAGTTGTTTTAATTGCGTAACGAAGCGTAGTTGTTCCGTTAGCGGTTGTGTCAATTTCCACATTGTGTATAGTCCCTGCCGCTATACTTGCGTTAGCGAAAGTAGTTGTAGAGTTTCCGTCTGAATCGCATACCATAGAACCGCCAGTAAAGACATCTGTTCCACCTGTGTCAGGAGTGCTTGATGCTCTCTCGTCAGAGCCTATTGTGATGTCTGCTCCGTTAGTTGAGCAGGTAATCTGTGTAATAGTGCTTGCTAAAAAGAATGTCTTTTGCATTGTTCCGTTGTAAACCGTAGATGAAGCGTTGGGTATTCCAAAACCTGTGCTTGCTGTTACAAGTTCGTGGTAAAGCGCCCCGTCCTCGGTAGAACTTGTAATCCTTATATCAAAAAAGTCATCTTTTACATTTGAGTGAAAGTCTGCCCCGAAATCAGATAAGTCAAGATATACTGGATAGTCAGTAAGGTTTCCATCCACTGAAGAACTGGCTATTGTTATTTTCTTTTTATAGAGCCAATTACTGTCATACCAGGGGTCGAGCGTCCCCCATCCTTGTTTATCTCCTATAACCTCTATAAAGAATTCACCTTTTGTATTGCGAGGAAACTCAATGTAAGTTTTGAAATAAGCAATTTTATCTTTAGGAAGAGCAAACTCTGCCTCATTATTAAAATCTTCTAATTTCTGCCATTCATCTTTATATTTTGTTTCCTGATGAGAACCGATTATCTCTTCTCTCTCGCAGGTTTTTTCTACCCATTGTTCGGTGCTTGAACTTTGATAACCACAATCGTAAGCAGTAGTTTCGTAGTCATTAACCGTAATCTGATAAGGAATATCCTTCTCTAATCTGCTGATTTCACCCAAGAATTTGTTTACATCAGAAAGGAATTTGATTTTTGTTTCCTGATTCTCTCCACTTATGTTTTCAACCATCCGTATAATTTCTTTACCCCTTCTCTATATGATATTTTCGGCTTCCATCCCAGGTCTTTACCTGCTTTATCG
>CAZTIC010000091.1:0-3569 GCA_964613625.1 uncultured Gammaproteobacteria bacterium
AGTTTATCAGCTTCGGCATGAGACTCTTTATTTATCTCTGGATCAAATTTGATCTGAGTAAGACCATATCGATCACGAAGATCAATAAAAATAAGCCCACCATGATCACGGCGTCTATGCACCCAACCACAAAGAGTGACTTCTTCACCAACATTTTTTTTCGTTAATTCTCCACAAGTATTAGTTCTTAACATATTTTTATATTTAATTAATTTTATTATTAAAAAAGCTCGTCTCTAAACATCAAAAACAATATCTGATATTTAGGGACGAGCCAATTTGGTCCGCGGTACCACCCTTGTTTCCCGGAATCTCCGAGACATCTTTATAAAAGCTATAACGGGCTTTCCCGGCAGATTCTACTTGTCTCGCCATAGCTTTAACAACGGCGGAATAACTTTCTTCCTGCACCTTTCTTAGTGTTTGCTAAGATTTAACGGTTTTAATATTTAATTGTACTAATATTATATGAATTCTATTAAAAAAAGTCAAGAAAAGTGAAGTGTCTTTAAAATTTTCCAATCCAAAACATATAAACCAAATACAAGAAAGCGCAGTTTTGGATAATAACCATCGGAATACCAAGGATAAAATACCATTTTCGGGTTTTGTGCCGAAAAGCAAACATCCCAGCATAAACCCCGAGACTACCGAAGGCAGTAGCCATGAAAAACAACATCCCCTCGGATATTCTACGCGAGCCTCTATACCAAGACTTTATCTTGTCAACTAGCATTATAACAAAAGCCAACATATTCATCGCCAAAAAGAATATTATTATCGCCATGAATTGATTGTCTATAGTTATGTTCATATTTATCTTATCAATCCCGTACAACGCCAATTAATTTCAGCATCTCTTGTTTCTTCACTCACCACACAGGCCGGATTACAACCCTCTGGTGTAGAATTCAAATTAGCATCAAACCACCAAGTTTTTGAATTTGGATTATACATTCCTTCACCCAACGCTTCACCACTTTTCACACAAATCTTCTCAGCAATCAACCGGGCTTCGGCTTCGGTTAACGCACTTTGCGACACTGGACAAGATGCAAATTCATAATCAGGTCCAATACGACCTACAGCAGATCCATCTGGGCAGATTTTAGCCTCTGCGGTGCAAGTAATTTGATTATCATCAGACATATCTCGTAAAACTGGACAAACTGCAAATTCACAATCAGGACCAACACGAACAACAGCAGATCCATCTGAACAAATTCTTGCATCCTCTGGACAAGCAAAGTAAATATCATCATTAGTGAAATTAAATTTATAAATCCCCGTTGCTAAAACAAGAGCAATAACACTCACCACCACAATAATAATTCCAATAATTATTTTTTTCATATTTTTTATTTAAAAATTATTTATTATCTATTTGTTTCAAATGCTTTTTCAACTCTAACAAGTCTTCTGCTAATAGATTTTCTGGCCAACGATCTAGGATAGCGTCAATTACATTTAATTGATTATCAATAATTCTATCTTTTGGTGCGTTAAAAAGAGAAAAAACATAATCCCCGCCTCTGACATAATCATCTACCAACTCTGAAATATTACTAATCAAATCAGCTGATTTAAGCATAAGTGATTCATGTGAAAAATATTTGATGTGATCAAGAGCTATTTTCTTTCGTTCCTCCCAGAGAAGAGTTTTGTCTTGCTCGGTTACACTCATAACTAATTCGGTTACTTTTTTTCCAAATCTCTCGATTATCATTTCTTCTGTCACTTTTTTTTCTTCTACACTATCTTCAATTGTGTCATGTAAAACTCCGGCCACTATAACATTTTCTGAAGCTCCAGCCTTGGCTAAAACCACCCCCACTGTAAGCGGATGAGAAATATAACCAACGTCCTTACCTTTGCGTTTTTGTTTTTGATAGACCTCATGAGTCTTGATCGCAAACCTAATCGCTTGTCGAATTTTGGCAGTATATATCATATGTTTATTCAAGTCGCTTTTTTATTTTGTCCAATATGTCCTGGTCATAAATATCTAATAACAACTTATTCCATTCGTTAGGTTTGATAAAAACCTCAGAAACCGGATATTGCAGTTTTAACTCTCTATCTCGATGTTTAGCCAAAATACGATTAAGATTATTTACGGTTATAATAATATTTTCCTTCACTCCAGCCTTCAAAGCTTTTTTAGTAAATTCTAGTAATTTTATAATAACTCTATGATCTTTTATGGCAGAACTTGTTAAGCCAGAATTCTCAATTTTACCAAGATAATCATCTAAATGTTTGAATAAATAATCTTCTTCCAACCCCATATGTAATAAAAGATGTTTTTCAAACTTTTTTAAACATTCCATTGCTCGAACAAAATCTTCTTTTTCATTCATAAAATCTTTCAACAAATTATCAAGATAACCATGATCAGCGTCCATGAATTTTATAATATAAGTCATATAAAAAAATTAATGTAAATCTTATATTTATTCCAAAACTTCCTCAATCAATCCCGGTACTACACCATTATTTTTCTTCGGAACACAACAAATATTCGGTGAAATGAAACCGGTTACTTCTCCTATACTCTCTTCTCCTTCAGCACAATCTGCACCGCCAACTATATTCAACGGTTCTCCGCCTAATTCTTTGCATTCATCTGGAGTTAAAGATATTTTTTTAACTTCCCAATTATCAATATTAACAGTCTTGCGGTCATGTGTAGAATTGTTTTCCAATTTTACTGAAAAACAACCAACGCAACGCATTTGTATTACTTCAATCACAGTAGCATTTTCTTCCCAACCGAGATGTTCGACCGCTATTTTTATCGCCTGCTTTGATTCATTATTTTTTATTTCCCATTCACGCAAACAAGCCCTAGCTTCTTCGCTCCAGGTGTATCCGGCTGGTCCCAAGCAACCATATTCATCCTTTTCTCCGCCAATCAAAGGCTCTTTATTTTCTTTTTCTTCATTGACCTGCTCTCCTTTTTCCACTGTTTTGTCAGCGAACAAATAATAAGCACCGTCCAAAAAATAATAAGCAAGACCCGCAATAATAATTAAAATAACCGCAATAATAAAAATTTTTGTTGTTTTCATATTTTTTACATATTAATTATTAATTTACAATTTGTAATTTTTAATTAATCGCTTCATCAATCAATCCCGGTACTACACCATTGTTTTTACCAAAATGTCCTTTGTTGTTAAATGTAATAAATTCCGCATTCAGTCCATGCGCATTTTCTTCACCATGAGCAAAAGGAACCCATTTATCATCACGAGAATGAAAAGCAACAAAATCGTCACAATGACTCTTAATTTTAGCAAAATTATAACCTTCTTTTGTATAGAATCCATGATTATCTTCACCTGGAATAGCCATGAATTTTGCCGAACCAGAATTAGCTGCCAACAAAATAACCTTTTTCACTTTCTTTCCTGCAGACATTCTTTCCAAAAATCGAAGCACTGCTACTCCACCACGGGAATGACCAAGTAAAACTGTTTCTTCGTCTGGTTTTAATTCTTCTAAAATGTTCAACCACTCATCCAAAACTGGCTCATCTGATTTTGGCAAAATTGGCACTTGAACCT
>CAZTIC010000092.1:0-3463 GCA_964613625.1 uncultured Gammaproteobacteria bacterium
TTTAAAACTAGAACCATAGACAAAAAAGGAACATATTTTGGTCCATTTGTATCAAATCAAGCGACAACTGAAACTCTAAAAATAATTAGAAAAATATGGCCATATCGATCTTGTAAAAATTTACCAAAAAAAGTTTGCCTCTACTATAGCATTGGGAAGTGTCCTGGAATGTGCGAAGAAAGAATATCAAAAAAAGATTATCATGATATAATTAAACAGATTATAAAATTTTTAAAAGGAAATAAAAAAGAAATTGTGAGAGAAATTAAAAAAGAAATAAAAATATTAGAACAAAATAATTCAACCAACCCTGATATAATCGATATGCTAAAATATCAATTAATTAACATAGAAAAAACTCTTGCTACTAATAATATTCTAAGCCTTATAGACAAGTACGCAGCTGATGTGGTTGAGCTAGCTAAAATTCTCAGCTTACCAAAAATTCCACAAAGAATAGAAGGTTATGATATATCAAATATATACGGTCAAGAAGCAACTGGGTCAATGGTGGTTTTTTCTGATGGCGAAGCTAATAAAAATGAATATAGAAAATTTAAAATAAAAGCTAGTCAGGGCGAGTCGAACGACACCAAAATGCTTAAAGAAATACTTGAGAGAAGATTCAATAACGACTGGCCGCTACCTGACCTCATCGTAATTGACGGAGCCAAGGCTCAAGTTAATGCAGCAAATATAATACTAAAAAAACACAAACTGGATATATTAGTAATTAGTCTATCCAAAGGCGAGGGCTTGCGTTCTTCTATAGCACCTGATAAAATTTATTTTACTGGAGAAAAAAAGCCATTGCAATTACCTTTAGCTTCACCGGCACTTCACATACTAAAAAGAGTAAGAGACGAATCACACCGTTTTGCTATCCAGTATCACAGAAAACTAAAAAGAAAAAGTGTTTTTAAATAAACTATAAAATAAAAACAAATACTTTTGGAGGAGAAAATGGAGGAAAGAACTTTAATTATTTACAAAATTTTAGCCCAAACACTAAATGTTGAAATAAATACCATCAAGCCAAGTGACTATCTAATTGATATCTACGATGGCAATGATGAATTTTCTTCCCGCACTACTTGGGCAATTGAAATGGGATTAAAAAATCATTTTGAATTTGGTGATGAGATTTATGACATATCCAAAAACTTAAATGAAATTACAGTTCAAAATATTATCGATTTTATTCGAAATTGCCCTCTTCAAAAACAAACCAAAGCCCACGTTACCTAGTGGGCTTTTTTATTTATAAAAATATTTTAATAAACCATACTCTCATGAAACTCGGCTTTAATTGTCTTAGGTTTTATTTTGTTTTTCTTGTTATATTCCATCTGTATTTTTCTTCTTCTTTTAGTTTCACTAATTGCAAAGCTCATAGCTGGAGTTATTTTATCCGCGTACATTATCACTTTACCATCGACATGCCTGGCTGCCCTACCCATTGTTTGCACTAATGCGGTTTCGTGACGAAGAAATCCACCAATATCAGCATCCAATATCACCACTAAAGAAACCTCTGGTAGATCCAATCCCTCTCGAAGTAAATTAATACCAACCAATACATCATACTTCCCTTCTCGTAAATCTCTCAAAATATCCACTCTGTCCAATGTTTTAACTTCACTATGCAGATACTGAACCTTCATCTTATATTCAAGCAAATACTCTGTTAACTCCTCTGCCATTCTTTTCGTCAAAGTCGTTATCAATACTCTTTGTTTATTTTTTACTCTTTCTTCTATTTCTTTTATAAGATCTGGAATCTGATTTTTCTTTGGTCGCACATCTACTTCTGGATCAATTAGCCCAGTTGGTCTAATAACCTGTTCAACAACTTGTTTTGATTTACCAGTCTCATATTCACTCGGAGTTGCACTAACATATACCGCTTGATTTATTTTTTTATTAAATTCTATAAAGTTTAATGGTCTATTATCCTTTGCACTTGGCAATCTAAACCCAAAATCAACCAATGTTTGTTTACGAGATTGATCACCAGCATACATTCCTCGTACTTGTGGCAAAGTAACATGTGACTCATCTACAAAAACCAAAAAATCCTTCGGAAAAAAATCCATCAAAGTTTCAGGTGGATCACCTTCTTTTCTTTCAGACAAATGACGAGAATAATTTTCTATTCCATTACAATACCCGACTGCTTCTATCATCTCCAAGTCATAGTTAGTTTTCTTTTCTAGTCTGTATGCTTCTAGTTTCTTTTTTTGTTTTTTCAGTTGTTTCAATCTCAGTGCGAGTTCCTTTCTTATTTTACCCAAGGCGTTCTTTAGTCTCATTTTCGGAGTCATGAAATGTTTAGCAGGTAAAATTATCACTTCTTCTAATTCTATAGCATCTCTGCTTCTTAAATCAAGTGCCCAAATAGGTTTTTTAACATCCGGTTTAATATTAAAAATTAATATTTTTTCTATCTCATCACCATAACTCAATATTCGAACAACAGCTTCACCAGTGGCCAAGTGTATATCAATCATTTCTCCTCTAACACGAACTTTGCCTCTATAGAACTCTTTATCATTTCTCTCGTATTGTATCTGAATTAGCTGACGTAATATTTCATTTCGTTTTATTTTTTGACCAACTTTAAAAACCTTGCTCAAAGCCTGATAAGAAGCCTTGTCTCCAAGTCCATATATACAAGAAACGCTTGCTATTACCAATACGTCATTTCTATTAAGAAGAGACTGAGTAGCAGAATGACGCAATCGATCTATCTCCTCATTTATAGTAGCCTCTTTCTCTATGTAGGTATCACTTTGAGGAATATAAGCCTCTGGTTGATAATAATCATAATACGAAACAAAATAATGAACTGCATTGTCAGGAAAAAATTGTTTAAACTCTCCATACAATTGTGCGGCTAAAGTTTTGTTGTGAGAAATAATAAGAGTAGACCTTTGAACAGACTCAATTATCTTTGCCATTGTGTAGGTTTTCCCCGATCCAGTCACACCAAGAAGCGTTTGATCTCTATATTTTTGATTCAAACCGCTAACCAGGCTTTTTATCGCTTTAGGCTGATCACCCTTCGGGCTAAAATCACTTTTTAATACAAACTTCTGCATATTTTAATAAAATTTATTATCCAATGATTATAACAGTTATAATTAAAAAAGAACAGAATGACTGTTCTTTTTTAAAAATATATAAGTATTATTTTATTTCTTCTTTTTAGTACTCTTTTCTTTCTTGTCACTTTTTTCTTTAACCATATCTATCACCTTCTTCACACCCTCTCCTACAATAGATATTCCAGCCGCACTTAAATCAAGTTTTTCTTTAAACTTGTGAATGGCATCATCCACTTTTTTAAACTTTTTTCTTGTATCTTTTATCATTTTTAGAATTTGTCTCATTATCATTGCGAGATAATAGATAAACCAAGCTGTAAAAATAGTTATCCATAAAATACAAAATGCAATAACTA
>CAZTIC010000093.1:0-3446 GCA_964613625.1 uncultured Gammaproteobacteria bacterium
AAATGAATTTAATGAGTATATATTTGAAATATTTGTGGTGTAAGAGTAAAATAAGGATAAGGGGAAATAATTTATAAGTGGACATAATTGAATTAATTCCTAGAATGTCAGTATTACTGAATGAGTTTATTGTGGAATATGTTAATAAAAGTATAAATGTAAAGAATAAGTTAGACCTAGACCCGACTGAAGCAAATAGGATTCATTTTAATACGATAAATCGTTATACCATAAAAGTAATTAAACTGGCAATGCACCATGTAAAAGACGAGACAATAGAGATAGAGTTTAATGAGTGGATGGTTAAACATGGGGCAGAGGTAATAAATGATAAAATGGATTAAGAAAATAATAAGAGAAATAAAAAGGTATATGAATAGAACCCAGTGTAGAGAAGAAGCCTTAGCCGGGCTTGCATGGGCTATACTTGGGACAGAAGAAGATCACAGAAGGGCCATGACAAAAATGAGGGATGCAATAATAGAATACAATAAAGAGTAATAATATAAACGTATGTTCGTTTATATATAATTAAATAAAACGTAGAGCGCCTAGAGCGCCAAGTTGTAAAAGCAATAAAATGCTTTACGATTTGGCGCTTTTTTATTTTATATGAGGTGATATATGAGCGAAGTAAAAAGAACACTTAAGGAAAAATTATTCATTGATGCATATGTGAAACATAAAGGTAATGCAACATTGGCCTATATGGAAATTAGTCCGGATTGCAAGAAAGAATCTGCAACCGTTTTAGGTTGGCGGTGGTTAAGAAAAGTTAATATTAAAGCCACTGAGCTTTTGGATATGTTAGGGGCAAATAATCACTTTTTAGCTAAAAAATTAGTAGAAGGATTAAAGGCAAAAAAAGTAATATCAGTTATAGTTACCCCGCCAAAAGAAAATAAATCAAGCACCGGAGACTTACAAGAAGCCGGACCAAAGGACACGGATTTTATAGAGGTGAACGATTTAAATACTCGCTATAAATATCTGGATATGGCCTACAAATTAACCGATCAATACCCGACTGAGAAACATAAAATAGAATTACCCAAAGACCTAATAATTAAGGTGAAATTAACTGAATGAGTGATGTGTCTATACATATATCTAAGAAAATCTTTAACCCTGTCTACGTTCCATACTTAGACTGCATGATCAGAACTCAAATATTTTTTGGTGGGTCTTCGGCCGGGAAAACAATATTTGTAGCTGACAGATGTGTCATTGACATACTAGGCGGCAACCGAAACTATCTAATTATCAGAAATACGGCGAAAACGATCCGGTCATCGGTTTTTAACGAAATTAAAAAGGCCATAACAAAGCTTAAAGTAGAAAGTTTATTTAAAATTAATAAAACGGAAATGACCATTACCTGTGTTAATGGATATCAAATTCTCTTTAGCGGTCTTGATGATGCAGAAAAGCTGAAAGGGGTAACCCCGGAGAAAGGGGTCATCACTGACATCTGGGTTGAAGAGTCGACAGAAATAAAAAGAGACGATTATAAGAAACTTAACAAACGGTTAAGGGGACTTGTAGGAGGGAAAGATCAAGTTGCCAAGCGCATCACACTCTCCTTCAATCCGATCATGCGGTCTCATTGGATCTTTAAAGAATTCTTTACCAACTGGGTAGAAGGTGAAACTGAATATCATGATGATAGTATATCAATCCTTAAGACAACACATAAAGATAATCGTTTTCTGTCTCAAGCTGATCATGACGAACTAGAAAATGAAAAAGATAAATATTATCACGAAGTTTACACCCTCGGCAACTGGGGCGTATTAGGCGGTCTAATCTATACCAACTGGAAGATAGCGGATCTTTCTAAAATTAAAAATACCTTCGGGACCTACTATAACGGGCTCGATTTCGGTTATAGCAATGATCAGACCGCAGCAGGCAGGCAGGCCATAAAAGGTAAGAACTTATACATCCTGGATGAAATGATCTATGAGCTGGGATTAATGAATAATCTTATAGCTGCCAAATTATTACCGGCCATACACAAAGAATACATCCGGTGTGATAACGAACCGAAATCCATAGCAGAATTAAGGGGATACGGTATCAATGCCCTGGCTGCCAAAAAGGGGCCGGGAAGTGTGAATTTCGGGATTCAATACCTGAAGCAGTTTAACATTATCATCGATAAAAGTTGTCAGAATGCCATTAATGAAATTCAGCAGTATCAGTGGAAAAAGAACAAAGACGGAGAAACCATCAATGAACCGGTTAAGAAAAATGACCATTTTATGGACCAGATCCGTTATGCACTGAATGACCGGATATTTGAGAAGAAGGAAGAAGAAGTATATACCGCAAGTGGTTTAGGAATATTTTAATAACAAAATAAAAGGAAGGAGCAAAAGATATGAACATAAAAGATATATTGGATAAGCATGGAGATGACTACACAAAACTGACTACCGTCCTCTGTAAGGATCCGGTAGAAAGGGATATTAAAAAGAATATAGAGGAGTACCAGGGCGAGCATGAAATCCTGAATAGACAGGTGAAGACGGTTGGCACCGGGACAAATAGAAAAAATGTTCCTCAAGCGAAACTGGTCATCCGGCATCAAAGAAAAATAGTCAACATGGCTGTATCATTTTTATTTGGCGATCCCGTGAAACTAAGTCTCAACAACAAAGAAGAAAGTTATCAAGAACCATTTGGTTTAATCCAGGATATTTGGAACAAAAACAAACTTGAATACTTTAATAAAAGACTGGCACGCAGACTATTTGTGGAAACGAAGGTAGCTGAATTGTGGTATGTGGCTTTTGATGAAGAAAACATAAAACATATTAAAGTAAATCTCCTATGTAATAAAAATGGAGACGAGATATATTCCCATTTTAACGAATACGGTGACATGGATGCATTTATCCGAAAGTATAAATTAGTCGATGTGGATGAAAAGACATATGACCATGTCGATATCTATACTGCCGAGAAAATTATAAAAGGGACTAAAAAAGAAAATTGGGAAGTAGATAAAAAACCTAATCAATACGGAAAAATCCCGGTCATCTTTTACGAGCAGGAAGAGCCGGAATGGCGAGGTGTACAGTCAGAAATAGATAGAAGCGAAATGCTGATCAGTAAATTTAGCGATACCAACGATTACTTTGGAGCACCCATAATAAAGCTAAAAGGTAAAATAAAAAACCCGCCAGAAAAAGGAGAAATAGGTAAGACTCTACAATTTGAAGGTGAGTCTAATGCTGAAGGCAAAATAGAATATGGTGATGCTGAATATCTAACCTGGATACATGCACCCGAAGCCACAAAATTAGAATATGAGACCTTGAAAGATATTATCTTCTCTCAGACTTCCACTCCAGATTTATCTTTCAACAATGTCCAGGGATTAACTAAGACCTCCGGGGAAGCCCTTAAATTTCTCTTCATGGATGCCATATTGAAAGCCA
>CAZTIC010000094.1:0-3275 GCA_964613625.1 uncultured Gammaproteobacteria bacterium
AGGTGACATCATAACCAGCATCAATCAGTGTTTTGGCTTCTTTATGAAAAATTCTCGTATCAAAAACAGGATGAACGGGAGTTAGTATGCAAACTTTTTTATTTAGCATAACTCTTTATTAATTTGGTTGAATTAAAATTAATATGAGATCGTTGCTCGCTTTGCAATTTTTTTAATGTAGCAATTATTCCCATCGCCAGAGTTAAGTAAAGTATAGAGTCTATTCTAACGACATTGGTTACAAAGAGTGATAGTATCAAAATACCAATAAAATTACTAAACACAGCTAGTTCTAAAAGTTTCCATGACAAATCTTTTTCTTTTTTGAATACTTGCCAATTAAGCGTTAAAGCTCGAGTTATTAACCAAATTATAGAAAAAACGCCAATAAGACCAATTTTTAAAAAGAAGAAAAGGGGAACAAAGTGAACGTACGGGATCTCATAAAGCTTCCCGCTGGGTCGATAATATTGATACTTGAACCCAAATCCATGGCCTAATAATGGTTGTTTTATGGCGTAATTCCAGGCAGCTTTGATTTCTACAATACGAGTAAGGGCTGAAATGTTTTTCGGTGAAGAAAAATCTTTTAGAACCAGGAAGCGTACCATGTTGTTTTTTACAATTCTATTTATTTGTGTAGGGAAAATTAAAAAAGTAACTCCAGAAATAATACACATAAGAACTACCAAAGCAATCGTTCGAAACAATAGTTTTTTATTTTTTAGGAGTTTTAATCCTAACAATGCTATTACAAAAATTACTAACATTACTAGAAGGGCAAAAACAGAGGAACGTGATAGACTAATCGATAATCGAAAAACAAACAGTAAGATTAGAGGAACTTGGAACCATTTGAGCCAAAGATTTTTAGTGGCAAGAAATACAGCAATTGATATTGGTATAGCCATTATAAAATATAAAGATGCATATTGAATGCCTCCTACTTGCCATACTTTTTCAAAACCACCTTGCTGAATTACAAGAAATATGTCTTTGAGACAAATTAATGCGGTAATTAACAAAAAACTATAAATGAGCCATTTTAATTCTTTTTTGGATTTAAATTCACTGAGTATAACAAAGAATAAGATTAGGACTAAAAATACTCGCCATCCTAAAAACCAATTAATAATATTTATATTATTATAGAAAGCTGGAATAAAAGAAAAGACACAAATAATCAAGAATAAAAAAATAGGGAGATTAAGAGGGGAGCGATTAATCACTAATATTTTCTTCAATAGTTGACGCAAAGCCCAACCAATTATCACACTACCAAAAAAAATCAAAAAAATAATCTCTGCCTTGGTTAATCCTGCTGTACTTTGTGTTATTCCTAATTGTAAAAATATTAGAACAAAAATTCCAAATTTCGGATTAGATAGCGTTATTAAAAGTAAAATGACACCGGCCAAAATTGCAATGGCCCAAATACCAGTGAAACAAGCTAATAAGCCTACCAAAACACCAATGGCTGTAAACCAATATATATTTTGATTTTTAAGATAATTAAATAATTTAGAAAGTTTTTTGTTCATAACCCCAAATTTTAGAAATTATAAAATAATAGAATAAATCTAAGACTATCTTGTAAATAAATAGAGATAAAAATACCCATATCGTACTTTTTCTTATTTTCAAATTTATTAAAGAATTCATACTCTAATCTTTCGAATTATTGATAATAAATTTGTATTTTTTACCATCAACTATATGGATAGAAACTACATATTCAAAAATAATATCAAATTTTCCAACATGATCATATAATGATTTCTTAATATATTTTTCATTTTTTTCTTCATCATATGTCGTTCCTTTAATAATTTTAATGGTTATAGAGGTTAGATTATTTTGGATGATTTGATATTGCTCTATATCAAACTTTCCCATTAAAACAGTAAGGACTGGGCTACCAATAAATATATTATTGATTTTTAAAAAATCAGTAATCCGTCCAGATATTTCTCTCAATAGAAGTGTTTCTCGATGACAGTTACAATTTTTATTGTCAATGATTCCCATATCACCAGTGTCATATCTTATGAATGGCAGAACATTATTGTATAAATTTGTCGCTAAAATTTTTCCGACTTGATTAATTACTTGTTTGCCGTTTTTGTTTACTATTTCTAATATAGCCCTTTGTGTGTCTATATGCATCCCATCATGATTCTCACATTCATAAGCTGAAATGCCACCATCATTCAGTCCATAATTATCAAAAACTTTTACATTAAGAATTCGTTCTATTAATTTTCTTTGTTTATCAAATAGTTTTTCGGCGGTGGTAAAAATACCCTTAAGTTGAAAATCAGTTTTTAAATTATTGTCACGGATAAATTTTGCAAATAGATAAATAGAAGAAGCATATCCTCTGATAAAATCAGGTTTCCATTTATTAATGTTATAAAAATATTTAAAGAGATTTTTGTCGTTCATTCCAAAAGAAGAATAGTGTCGACAGTTAAGAAAGAATTCTTGAATTTTATTTTTTACTTCTGACGTTGTAGCTGGGATTAATGACGATCCAGCAATAATAGCAACTTTATTTCCCAACTTATAACCCCCATACCCCCAACCATTATATAGTAATGCCACGCCTCTTTCATAATCTTCTTTTGACATTCTGTATTTAAGTGGTTCTCCTGTAGATCCGCCGGTAGAACCGTTTAAATATTTTATTTTATTTATATTTCGGGGGACAAAATCTTGCCAGTTTTGCTTAATGATTTTTTTTGTTAAAATCGGTAGTTTTTCTAAATCTTTGAGCGTGTTAATGTTTTTTGGATTAATGCTAATTTTATTAAATAATTTTTTATAATATGGAATATTTTCGTAGATATAGTCTATTATTTTTCTCAATTGTTGTTCTTGTTTTTCTTGCCGCGAATTATAAGAGTTGTATTGCATAGACTGAAATTGTTTATAATATTGCAATACTTTTGGTCGCTTTAATAAATATCCTATTTTGAATATTAATTTATGTAACATTTTATTTTTTATATGATAGTTTTTTAAAGCGATTCGATGCGTATAAAAAACCACGAAGAGTGTTTTTCTCTTTGCTCAATAGCATTATCGCAAAATAAGATATAGCGCCAATCAATACGCACAGCATTAAAGAGAACATGTTGACGCTGGCATAAAGGAGGCCGCTTAAGTGAATGATTAAACACATAGAGAGAGAGGCTATTATGGATTTAATAATTGTTCCCCATGGTAATTGTAATGGAAATATTTTTCTGCTCATTAAATAAGTTCCAGCAAGA
>CAZTIC010000095.1:0-3267 GCA_964613625.1 uncultured Gammaproteobacteria bacterium
CTAGAGGCTCATTTCAACTTTGGTAAATTAATGCAAAGAGAAATTCAAGTCAATAAAAATAGGATAGTAATCATAGCTTCTGGAGACTTGTCACATAGATTATCAAAAAATGCTCCAGCCGGATTTTCTTCCAAAGGAGCTAAATTTGATAATAAATTAATAGAATTATTACAAAATAAAAAAACCCAATCACTCTTGGGCTTAAATGATAAATTAATTAAAGAAGCTGGGGAATGTGGTCTTAGATCAATTATTATATTACTTGGAATTCTTGATGGCATTGAATATACTCCTGAAGTGCTTTCTTACGAGAGTCCTTTTGGAGTCGGCTACCTAACTATGAATTTCAAATTATAATATAGCCTAACTCTTGTCGCTTACTACTTTAAAAAAATATTTCCATGCTTCTCCTGTTTTGCATAACTCCTTTGTGTCATTCATGGCGGTTAAAATATATTCCTTGGGATATTTTTTACAAACAGCAAACACTGAACCTCTTTTAAAATTAGGTACATTTAATTCTTTGATAATAGTCAAGGCTAAATCTTGCCACTTATAAGCCGGAGGCTTAACGGTAGTTTTTTTACTAACTTCTTTAAAAATATCCCCTATTTTTTGTGGTTCTTTTTTTTCCATATTTTCATTATAACAAAAATGTGTTTATTATCAATATTTTATATATTTATTGATAAATAATAATATATTTGCTATTGTTTATTAAAGTTTAATTATAAAATATGCCAAAAATTTTAGATATAATAACAAATCCAAACCCTAAACTAAGAATAGGGTCAGCCAAAATTGATATAAAAAAAATAAAATCAAAAGATTTTATCAGTTTTTGCGTTGACATGAAAAAAACTATGAAAGAACGTGATGGCGTCGGTCTAGCCGCCCCTCAAGTAGGAAATAATTCCAGACTTATTATTGTTAATTCACGGGACGGAATTATGTGTATGATAAATCCAGAAATCAAAAAAAAATCATTACTCAAAGAATGGGACGAGGAAGGTTGTTTGTCTGTACCAAATGTATTTGGAAAAGTGAAAAGACATAAAAATATAAAATGCATTTACTTAGACAAAAAAGGAAAGCGAAAAAATTTAAGCGCCAAAGGTTTATTAGCTCGAGTTATTCAACATGAAATAGACCACTTGGATGGAATATTATTTATAGATAAAGCTAAAGATATTAAAGAAATAAAAAAATTATAGTTTTAAATTTTTAAAATATTTTTTATAAATAGAAATAATCACAATTATTACAATCGCAATAAATATTAAACCATAAACTATTTCTTTATAATAAGAAATAAATAATTCTTGTTTTGCTCCAAAAGCATAGCCAAAAATTGCTAAAATAGTTACCCAAATTCCCGAACCTAAAAAAGTATAAAAAGTAAAATATTTTAAACTCATTTTTGAAAAACCAGCTGGAAGTGATATTAATTGCCTTATAACTGGCAAAAGCCTCCCTGTAAATGTTGAAATATTTCCATATTTCAAGAAAAAGTCTTCAGCTTTTTTTATTTTAGAAGAATTAATTAGCAAAATTTTAAATATCCTGTGATCTGCTATCCTGTAAACGATTGCCCGTCCTAAATAAAGAGCAAGGGTGTAATTGATTAAAGCACCTATCAGACTGCCAAATATCCCAGATAAAATAACCAAAAAAATATTCATCTCCCCAATTGAAGCCAAATAAGCCGCTGGTGGAATAATAATCTCCGACGGGAATGGTACAAAGGAAGACTCGATTGTCATTAATAAAATAATACCAGGATAACCTAGCGTTTGAGAGAATTCTAAGATTATATTTACAATATCTAAAAACATAATTTCTAATTTTAAATTCAAAATTCAAAATTATTATTTATATACTTAAATAATAACATTTTCAACCTAATTATGTCTAATAATAAAATAAAAATTATTTTCATGGGTACTCCCGACTTTGCCGTGCCGTCTTTAAAATCCTTACTAAAAGATAACAGATTCGAAATCGTCGCAGTAGTAACTCAACCTGACAAAAAAATAGGGCGAAAACAAATCCTCACTTCCCCACCTGTTAAAATCTTAGCCGAAGAAAACAACATCTCTGTACTACAACCAAGCAAACTAAATAAAATCAACGATGATATAGCGGATTTAAACCCTGGTGTAGTAGTTGTGGTTGCTTATGGACAAATTATACCAGCTAGTATGCTTGAAACGCCAAAATACGGCTATATCAATGTCCATGGCTCGCTTCTACCATCTTATCGTGGCGCATCTTGCGTACAGGCCCCCATACTAAACGGAGACAAAGAATCAGGCGTTACCATCATACAAATCGACGAAGGGCTTGACACGGGCGCGATACTGTCGCAAAATAAGTTACAAATACATCCGGAAGAAACTTGCTCCAAACTTCATGATAAATTATCCAACTTGGGAGCAGAATCTTTGCCGGATGTTTTATTTAACTACATTCAAGGTGATATAAAACCTACACCACAAGACAATTCCAAAGCAAGCTACGTTCCACAACTCAAAAAAGAAAATGGTCGAATAGATTGGAATAAATCTGCAACTAAAATCGAGAGAATGGTACGAGCCCTGAATCCTTGGCCTGGAGTTTACGCTGAATTTTCAATCAACAATCAAGAGTTGAGAATTAAGTTAATTGAAGTTGAAAATAGTATATTAGAAATTAACGATCATAAACCTGGAACTTTTTTTATAAATAACAATAAACTTGCAATTCAATGTGGCAAAGATTCTATTATTATAGAAAAAATTCAACCCGAAGGTAAGAAGGCAATGATCGGTAAAGATTTCATCCAAGGGTACAAATCAATAATTGACAATTCGTAATTATTAATTGAAAATTGATTATGGTCCGTTCGTCTAGTGGCTAGCCAGCCTCGACTAGACGTCAAGTCTAGGCGGGGACGCAAGCTGGGTTTAAACTATGTATACTATTTATTGGATAATTAATGAAAATTTCACAAAAACGTACATCGGATTTACAAATGATATAAAATTGAGAATTCATTATCACAAATCTAATAAAGTTAGAACTTCAGAAAATTTTGGAAAATTCAGAATATTTGCGTTAGAAAAAGTAAACGCGTTAGAGGATGCTCGAAATCGTGAAAAATATTGGAAATCATGTGCTGGAAGAAAGAAACTAAAAATATATTTTAAAAAAATAAAAAATATGCCGCCATCGTCTAGTGGTTAGGACGCATGGTTCTCATCCATGTAACAGGGGTTCGATTCCCCT
>CAZTIC010000096.1:0-3243 GCA_964613625.1 uncultured Gammaproteobacteria bacterium
TTTTGCTCAAGACGGTCAGACCAGAAATCGTCTGCGACTTTTTCAATTCCCGCCTTTTTTTTGTCCCTAACTTTCGGATTATGACTGAAGCAAAGCTTTTCTCCGGCCATTGCATTGGCCTGACATTGTTTTTTATTTAGTTTCGTATATGTGCATTTCATAAGCTTTTACTTGTGGGGGATAGTCCTTAATCGTATTTTTTGACCTGCCGACTCTTAAAATAGCAGTCAATAATTTCATCAAGCAGTTTTGACATTGTTATTCCTCGGTGAATTGATTCAAGCTTCACTTTTTTATGAAGATCTATCCGAATACGCACCAACCTGGTTATTCTTTTATTTTGTTGTTTTGTTAACATAATACTCCCCACTGTTTTCTACCCAATTCTTACCTTCCCTCCCTCTGGCTCCCTCAACCCGAATAACATCTTTTAGGTATTTCTCTGGTATCTCTGGCGGGCGAAATCTCGTTCGCCCTCAAAGCCAGTTAAGACGTTTGTCATTCGGTATATCGGTTGCCGTCGGTCGGTCGCCCATACTTTGCTGCTGTTATTTTTTGTCACCGCAGCACACTATGGGTATGCCCTCCTACGACAGGGGACAATTGCCCCGCAATGAGCACTTATATGCTCATTGCGCGACAATCGTCTTTTCCAGTTTTATCTGGAGAGATGTCAACCCATTCCTTCTTAATCGGTCTGTAAACGTAATCCATAAACGTAAGGAGGTTTGTTGCCAACTCCAACGCTTCCGCATTCGGTAATACCTCTCCATATTCCTCCTCGTACAATCGTTTGAAATCTTGTAATGCTGTTTGTGAAAGCATAAATTTTTGCTTGTAAAAAATACTCGCATAGATTACGAGTATTATTATAAGGAGTGAAAATGAACTCAAAATGACAACTTTTACTAATAAAAGCTGTCATTTCCAAGCAATCTCTCGCGTATTTTTCTTATACGACCAATCTCACGTTCTATTTCTCTGGCGTCTTTTAGGTTAAATACCTTCTTGATGGCTTCCTCATCGGTTCGCTTATTCTTTATTTTTACTGACTTCCTAATGCCCTGCTTCTTGCGGTATTCTGCTATTGCCTTTTTTGCGGCCCCTTCGTTTCCACGATGTTTTCGAAGGAACAATTGTTCCTCAAAGAAACTCAATTCCTTAATCCTTTCCTTATCTGATATTTTTTTTTTCGCCGCATTTACTTTTATTAAATCTCTAAACTGTTTCTTGGTTTCTGTTGTAATATTCGCACTCTTAAATTTCAGCCAAGACCGCTCTTGAAGTTTTTTTACTTCAGGCCACGCATCTTGTATATCTTTAAAGGAAGTATCCGGATTGAGTATCAAAATTGTTCTAATGCCTAACCTTCTAAACCGCTTGTCTGCATCTTTGTTTTTTTGAGAAAACATAGGCACTCTTTCTTGGTCTACGTGCAAATTGTAAACTGGGGGGCACAAGATACCTTTTAGCGCATAAGCTATGAGGGTAGCACGCCATTCTTTGCCGAGGTTATAAATCCGAAGCAGAGTGTCAATGTGTCCAAGAAATTCATCCTCCCTTGACTCTTTCCACCGATATACGGCGTGGAGGCTTTTTTCAGTAATATCTTCCCGATCTTGAAACCTTTTAATGGGACCCAATCTAATATCTGGAAACCCCCGTGAGCGTCTCGGGAAATATCTTTTGTGAAGAAACGCTAAGAATAGAAAAAAATTAGAATGTTTCGCAATCGTTCTGTAAAAACGATACTCGTTTGTAAGCATTGTTTTGAAAAGCTCAACGTCTCGTTTTGAGAAAGGTTTACTGCTATCTTTTTTCATACTCATACCTAAAATACGGATCCTTTTACTTTAACCGAAAAATTGGGTGTCTTACAATACCCCGGCACTTACTTTTACCTCAGACCTCAACTTTTTTTCAACACTCACTATAAATCTTAACCTTTCTTAACAACGCCAAGTGTGCTAAATTAAAATTAACAACCGAATAAGAAACCTAATCCGGATTGTCCGGCAGGGTTAAAAAACCTTCGCAGGTATTAAGCTCCTCGTCAGAGCACCTGCGAAGGTCATATCCCGAAAGGGGTATGGGTGGTCTCCGGACCATCGCTGGTGGGGAGCTTTGTGGTTCTTGGTCAGATAACAACATTATGAACAACGATACCACTCAAAAATCAAATTTAGATAAAGTGGTCAAAGTAAGTATCATTGTAGCAATTTTATTGGTTGCATTTTCTGTCACATATTATTTTGTAATTCGCCCAATACAGAAAGAGAGGTTACTGCAAAGATGTTTAACCGATTTAGAGTTCAGAAAGAACTTGAATTTACCCCAGACTCATTCAAGCCCAAAGAGTAGTTGTTACAATCGATTTTAAATGCTCGTATGCCAAATTTTCCAAACAAAAACAACTTTCTCTATCAATGGTACGCAGTTAAGCCTCTGGCCCGGCGGCTTTTTTGCCAATATCAATTTGAAATTTACTGGATTAAAAACGCTTGGATTTACTTTCACAAAGGCATACAAGATGAAAAATTAAAAAATGAGATGACTATTACCGACCCAGAAGATGAAATCAGTGAAGAAATCAAAGTATGGCTAATCGCGCTCTATAAACTTTATCACGTTTTCAAAAAAATCCTTGATCTTGAATACTCAGACTCTATTGATGTAAATGAAGTTGCAGATAATATAGATTTTGACATTGTGTCCTACTATAGGATGAAATTACGGCGTCAAGATCGTGATAAAGAATGGAGTGACGAAGAAATAGACGACTTCATATGGGAAGATCTCCGAGCAAAAGAAAAAGTGTTTTGTGAAATAATAGAAAGAAAATTTAATAATAATACTTCTGAAATAGCTGGATTTTTCTGTAACTCTGGCGAGGTTTTAGATCTTGTGTCCTACATCAAAACAAATGAGGATAAATGTAATTCGGTTGATGACTTTATTGAAATTGAGGGAAAAAAATATCCCGAATACCAACACAAAATAGAGGTAACCCCCCCCATTGACTCAAACGACTTGAATTTTCGTGATGCCGGAACAGACGGGATTGTTTCGGGGAAAACAATGAAAGTATGGCATTGGATTGAAGATGGTTTCAGTTATTGAAAAATTCCAGAATATTAAAATTTATGAGAGCTTGAAAACGTTTAGTGTCCGTGGCTTTAGAGAAGGATATTTCTGAGGGCCGTTCAGGTATTCCGAAGTTTTTAGCGTAGGATACCGGCCCCC
>CAZTIC010000097.1:0-3161 GCA_964613625.1 uncultured Gammaproteobacteria bacterium
TGAACTAGCAAGTGTAAACTTGACACTGCAATGCCACAAGGGTTGACAAATATTGAGTTTTTTGTTATAAATAATAGTTAAAATAAAAATATGTATAGAGAGGAAATTCCAAATAATATTGAAGCTTTAAAAGCTCAAAAAGATAAAAAAAATAAGAAAAAGAATGTAAATGAAGAAATAATTTTGTCCGAAGCTTTTTCATATGGTGAGCTAGAGTCGTTAATGGATGAAAATTTTGAAAATTATAACAACAAGATGTCTTTGTTTGTTAATAAATTGTCTAGTAAGAATGAAAAAGATATCAATAAAAGATATAAAGAGCTTGGTGTATTACGAAAAGAAATTTCTTTGAAATTAGAAGATTATATTAAAGAATTAAATACTATTACTGAGCCTGAAAAAGAAAGATTGTTACTGAAACTGAATATATTTATAATGATGCATAATTTTTTTGAAACAGAGAGAGAGTTTTTGGATGTAAGCGGTAGATTTAACAATAATGATAATAGAGCAAATAAATTAAAGTCAGAAACCCAGCAATATTTGTCGATCGCAATTATTAATAATCAAAAAGAAAGTTTGGAAGAGTTGGAAAAATATAGAAGTGTGGCGGAAAATGTCTATGAGCTGCCTTATCAGAAAAAAAATGGCAAACGTTCTGAGAGTTTTAATTCTCTGGAAAGTGGAGTAATTGGAGTGTCAGCTGCATATTTTTATTACAGTGGTAAAGGTTACAAAGTGATTTTTACAAAACCAGAGCTTGATGCGAATTATGAAACTGATTTATTGCTAGTAGAGGAAGGTGCCTACAATGAAATGCAGGAAGAATTTGAAAGAACTGATATTCATAGTTTTCAAGATTTGAACAAGTTGAGCCTAGAAGCAAGAAATAAAGTAATTAAATGTCAGGTTAAGTGTGGTAGAAGACAAATGGAAGACAAGGAAGAATTTATATACAATCCAGCCAAGACAGAAGACAGGTATTATTCAGATGAAAAAGATAAAGCAGGTTGGAAGTTTGAAAAGAACGATCATAAAAAAGAGCAAGAATCATTTTTTAATAAACAATGCCGTCCCTACAATTTCAGGGGTCAATTTCTAAAGCTTAAATTTGATCACGCTTTAGAAACGGTTAAAGATTCATAGGAGGAAGAATCATGTGTTTTGATCCAAAAATCCCCTGTCCAGCGTACAGGGAAGTAATTAACAAGGTTAATGAGGGGGATGATGACGTCTCGAAGGTTGAAGAGACTAATCTCCATGCCCATCTACTGTCATGCGAAACATGCAAAAAGCTTCTTAACCAAGTCGGTTTGGAAACAGTTTATGGGAGTTAAATAAAAACACTTAATATTTGTTAGGGGCTGTTAATTCTATTTTATTGACAGTCTTGTTTTATTTTTCGAGAGTTTTTATTGATGTTTATATTTATAAACTTAGTTTTTTTTGGTAATATTTTTTTGACTTTATCAGCCCATTCGATTATCGTAATAGTATCATTTTTTTCTAAATATTCTTCTACGCCAATCGCCACTAAGTCTTCGTGAGATTGTAAGCGATAAGCATCGATATGAATTAAGTTTTTAATCTTGCTAGTTTTATTTTTAATTTCATAAACTTTCATTATTACAAATGTGGGACTATTAATTATTTTTTTAATTCCGAGTCCTTGAGCTATGCCTTTGGTGAGGATAGTTTTTCCTGCGCCAAGATTTCCGACAAGTCCAATAATCTCACCACCTTTAAATTTTTTGGCAAGATTAATGCCATATTCAATTGTTTCCTCTTCGGAGTTTGTAGTTATTACGGTCATAGTTTTATTTTATAATATTGTAGAGAAAAATCAAAATAAAAAAAACCGGCTTGATTATATTTGGCCGGTTTGAAACAGTATGAAATATGTGCTATTTTAGGATTTTGTTCTGTCTTTTATTATTGAAGCGACACGCAGTTTTGCATTGTGAAGTAGGCTTGGCTTTATGTCTTGTACTGGTGCATTTTTTACTTTTCCATGTTAATCCGCACGGATCTTTGTCTCCGTTTTTTTTATTTTTCTTTTTTAAGGGATTGGTGTTTTTGATATTGTATTTTCCCATTTAATTTACTCCCTCCTCAATTAAATTTCGTTAAATATTAAATAATTTTTTATTATTATATTATTACAAAACTTTCTCCCGCTTACGCTTAGTTCTGTGGACTGTGTCCACCGAATCTGAGCTTCAGCGAGGCGAAGGTGGACGCACAAGGATTCGAACCCTGGACCCCTTCGGTGTAAACGAAGTGCTCTAACCAACTGAGCTATGCGTCCTATATTCAATTATCAATTTTTCAATTACGAATTACGAATTTTAATTTGGTGGGCGAAAGAGGACTTGCCCTGTCATTCGACAGGGCATCCCGTCGGATGACGGGATGAACCTTTGCATCCTCTGGTGCCGCAGAAGGGATTTGAACCCTTACGCCCAAACGGACACCAGCCCCTCAAGCTGGCCTGTCTACCAATTCCAGCACTGCGACTGATAACTATTAATCAACCTTAGTTTCTTTTAGTTTCTTTTTGTAATCACGTTTTAGGAAGTATAGTTTTGCCCTGTTTACTTTAGCTATCTTTTTGATTTCAATTTTTGTAATAGTCGGAAGGTTTAGTGGAAATATTTTTTCGACTGCAATTCCATTTGAAACTTTTCTCATGGTAATTGTAGCACCAATTTCTTTTCCATGCTTCTTGGCAATAATCATGCCTTCAAAGTATTGAATTCTTTCTTTTTCTTCACCTTTGATGTTTAGCTCTTTAATTTTTTGGTAAACTCGAACAGTCATACCTGGTTTTAGTTCAGGAATGCTTTTCTCGTCTTCTTTCTTGGTTTCTTTTTTTGATGAATCTTTTTCTGCTTTATTTTCTGTTTTTTCTTCCTTCACAGCTTCAACAGAAGTGTCTTTTTTTTCTACTTCTTTCTCCTTAGCTTCTTCTGTTGTTTTTTTAGTATCTTCAGACATATATTTATTTGAATATAAAAATAGAACATTATGTTCTATAAAAAATCTAAATTAATTATTTATTATTGCTCCTTATTTCTTGTCTTATACTATAATAATTTGCGAAATATGTCAAGAATTGTGGCATTGCAGTGTCAAGTTTACACTTGCTAGTTCATTTAATC
>CAZTIC010000098.1:0-3146 GCA_964613625.1 uncultured Gammaproteobacteria bacterium
CATTCCTTTTCGAGATACACTTAGTGTAGGATACTGACCTTCATCTTTTATTAGATACCCAAGGTTCAATATTTGAGTTACAATTTGAGCCAAACTATTTTCAGAGTAATCATTTACTATCCCAAAAACAGATAATTCGTGATGATTGTTTCTCTTTACCTTTTGATTAGCTTTCCCAAGTAAAACATCTACAATATACATTTTTCCAAATCTATTATTAGTTTTAATAACTGCTGATAATATCTTCTGAATAATAATACTAGCATCAAACTTTTCTTTAGGAGATGTGCAGATATCACAAGATCCACAATTATCACCTTCTAATTCCTCCCCAAAATATTTAAGTAAATATTTTTTTCGGCAAGTCTCAAGTTCTGCATAGCTAAGTACATCCGACAATTTCTCCTCAGTCATCTGTCGTAAACTATCGTCTTTTATTCGATTTATGAAAAACTGATGCTTTCTGGTATCAGCATAGGTATAGAACATCACGCATTCACTAGGTAATCCATCACGCCCCGCTCTACCAATCTCTTGATAATACCCTTCAAGTGTTTTTGGGAAAGTATAATGGACCACCAAGCGAACATCGGACTTATCAATACCCATACCAAAAGCAATGGTAGCTACTATTATATCTACTTTATCTTTTATAAATAAATCCTGAGCTGTTTTTCTTTCTTGTGGTAAAAGACCAGCATGATAAGCTCGTGCGCTAAAATTATTTAACTTTAAATTTTCGACTAAATCTTCAGTTTCTTTTCTAGAAAAACAATATATAATCACTGATTCATTCTTGTACCCATCCAACAAACTAACTAACTTATGAAAAGCTTGTTTTTTTTCTATAACACTTACTTTGATATTTTCTCTGTTAAAACTAGACTTAAATACATTCGCCTTGGTTAGATTTAATTGTTTTAATATATCTTTCTGTACTTTTTCAGTGGCCGTAGCGGTAAGCGCTATAATAGGCACACCTTTGAATATATCTTTTAAGTTGCTGAGATTTCGATAATCAGGACGGAAATCATGTCCCCACTCAGATATACAATGAGCCTCATCAATTGCGACCAAGCTAATATCAAGCGTCTTCAAATAATCTTGAAAATGAGGTAAAGCCAATCTTTCCGGTGCTATATACAATATCTTGATCTCTCCCCTTTTTGCTCGTACACAAACTTCATTTATTTCGTCAGCATCCAAACTGGAATTCAGAAACTCCGCCTCTACACCACAAGCCTTCATTGAATCAACCTGATCTTTCATTAAAGCTATAAGTGGTGAGATAACTAGAGTTAAACCGCTCAGTTTCAAGGCTGGCAACTGAAAACAAAGCGACTTTCCCCCTCCAGTCGGCATTAAAACAAAACTATCTTTCCTCTCTAGAACATTATTAATAATCTCCTCCTGTAGGGGACGAAATTCATCATAACCAAAATATTGTTTCAAAGTTTTTTTCATACAAAAATTATATATACTTCTCAATTATTAACTCAGCTACTTTCATGCCATCAATAGCGGAAGACACTATTCCTCCGGCATAACCCGCCCCTTCTCCAGCGGGATAAATGCCTGCGATATTTGATTCACATTTTTCGTTACGTTCGATACGAACTGGTGATGAACTTCTGGTTTCAACTCCAGTTAGCACAGCATCAGGATTAGCAAAGCCTTTGATTTTTTTATCTAGCAGAGGCAGAGCTTCTTTGATACTCTGAATAACATATTTTGGCAGACAAGAATCTAGGCGTGTCAAAACAAATCCTGGTTTATAGGTAGGATCAACTCGCTTTATCTCTACCGAAGATTGTTTATCTAGAAAATCACCAACTAATTGAACTGGAGCAGAATATTCACTACCTCCAGCTACAAAAGCCTTACGCTCCCAGGTACGTTGGAATTCAATACCTGCTAAAGGATGATCTGACTTAAAATCATCAGGTGTGACAGATACCAGCAAAGCGCTATTTGAATTCTCACCGTCTTGAGCATATTCACTCATTCCATTCACCACTACTCCACCT
Source organism: uncultured Gammaproteobacteria bacterium (assembly GCA_964613625.1). Taxonomy (GTDB): domain Bacteria; phylum Patescibacteriota; class Patescibacteriia; order Patescibacteriales; family CAZTIC01; genus CAZTIC01. Next base: position 2,028 of record CAZTIC010000098.1, read on the forward strand.
TCTTCAGAGGCAGCTCCCACGACATAACCACCCGGACACATACAAAAAGTATAAACAGAACGATTGTTATCGAGATGTTGAACTAATTTGTACTTAGCTGGGCCCAGCTTCGGATGCTTGTGAGAGGCGCCATATCGAGATATATTTATCATTATAGCTTTGTGTTCTATACGGAGTCCCACAGAAAAAGCCTTAGCTCGCATATTGATTTGTCGATCGTGTAACATCTGGTAAGTGTCTCGCGCTGAATGACCAATTGCTAACACCATATCATCAACTGGAATTTTTTCTTTGTCATCTAGTGTTATAGATATTATTTTATCATCTTTAATTTCAAGATCAGTTAGGCAAGTTTCAAATCTTATCTTGCCTCCAAGTTTTATTATTTCTTGACGGATATTTTTGATTACCTCGCGCAGTTTGTCAGTACCAACATGCGGTGTTCCACTCCAAGCAATTTCCTCCGGAGCTCCAGCCTTGATTAGCTCAATAAATATATATTTGGAACGTGGGTCATTAATAAGAGTGTATAGTTTCCCATCAGAAAAAGTTCCTGCCCCACCTTCACCGAATTGTACGTTTGATTCTGGATTTAGTATTCTTTTTTCAAAGAATTCTTCAACGTCTTTTACTCGAGCATCAACATCCTTTCCTCTCTCTATTACCAATGGTTTCAAGCCTGCCTTAGCTAACAACAAAGCAGAAAACAATCCGCAAGGACCTCCACCAATTATTACAATATTTTTGTCTATGCTTTTAGTAATAGTTTTTTCAATATATACAAAGGGTTCAAATAATCTAGCTCTATGACGTTTGTTCCATGTTTTAATAGACTTGGCATCTCTAACCTCAACATCAAGAGAATAAACAAAAAGAATATTTCTTTTACGAGAATCTATGTTTCTCTTGGCCACTGTATAGTTGATTATATCTTTTTCAGGTAATTCCAAAATCTCAGCAATTTTAGTTTGTAAAATCGCCTCATCTTCATCTATACCTATAGTCACCTCTTCTATTCTTATTATTTTTTTGTCGTTTAATTTCATGAAACATTATTTTAATTATATATTTGCATTATAACATATTTTATTATTTGCAATAGATTGACAAATAAGCAAT
>CAZTIC010000099.1:0-3073 GCA_964613625.1 uncultured Gammaproteobacteria bacterium
TTATTCTACCACACAAACAAAAAACCGCCTAAAAGGCGATTTTTAAATCCGCTCCCCGCACAGGACGCATTTAGAACTATTGATTGGAATAGAATTAAGGAAGCGTTAACAAAAATAGACTTTGTATAAATTAAAAACCACCGTTCGTTTATATCTACTAAGTGGTTTTTTGTTGCTTTGTTTCTTTAAGAATAAAACATATTAGCAAGATTTTTTGTCAAAGAGGTAATAATATCTTCATCCTCTACCCAAGACTGAATTTTCAAAAAGATAAATATAACTGCGTCATTTTTTTCTCCGGGAATTGTTTTTGGGTCACTTGTAAAAGCAAATGTTTTATTATTTTTTCTAACGACAATCCCAAATGCAGCTTCACTAGCATCCCAACCTCGCTTTAAAAAACCTTTTGGACGAAGACGCGTAACTGTTTTAATGTCATATCCATCAACGTTCGTTTTATACCCCTTATGAACATTACAACTAGTTTTAATCTTTTGGCCTGTAGGCTCCCATTTGATTAACTTTGCAATAGTGACTTTTTCTAAAAAATCAAAAAATCTCATTTTTTGTCCCCTTTCAATAAATTTTTTACTAAAAATTACTTCTGTTTCTATGCATTTTGTCCCTAGCAAAAGGCATTATCAAGATAACAGGCCAAATAAGAATAATAAGCAAAATAATTGGTGCATTTTCTTCAAATTCTTTGATAATATCTTTACCCTTGAGTTTAAGTAGTTTAATTATGGACCATTGTGCCCCAATGGCCAACAATAAGCCTATTATTATATATGTAGTAACTATTAACCAAAACCATTTCATTTTTTTCACCTCCTTATCTTAATTTTTTTAATATAGTCAACTACTTGCTATATAACTAACCACTAATCATATAATGACCAGTTATATAGCAGATAGTAGAAATATTGTTTATCAAAGAACAAAAAATATCCTATTACAGGACATCATAAATATAACATATTCTATTCTATTGGTCAATATTTTGCTCCGGGAACTGGACGATGTTAGAACCTGTTTGATAGGAAAAATATAGAAAAAATAAATGGGCCTTGCTTTTTTACTTAAAGCAAGGCCCTTGGAATTACCATTTTATCTAGTTTATATCTGTTCTTGTGGTCTGGGAATTGATTGCAGATGAATTGAATCCTTTAACTATAAGCCATATCGCAAATACCATTTCTTGTACGGCTATTGGTATGATCAGAAGCATTGCTATCACTTCAGGAGTGTCGGTAAATGCATATAGTATGGTGCCAGTGAATATCGCTACTGCAGCAAAAAGACCCCAGATAGATAACCATCGAGGGATGAGTTTTGATTTGTATAATACAAAATTTAATATGAATGCCCCTATGGCAAAAATGACAACATAAATTATTCCGTCAGTGTTAACCCAAAAAAGTTTAGACTGGATTGAGCTGCCTGTGTTTTGAAAATCTGAAACATCTGCCCCACCCCTATTTAAATAATCTCGACTTAAACTAATCAGTGAAATTTTGATGATTTGGGCAACTCCTATAAGTGCAGATTCAAATGATCTGATACCGAGATATCCGAAAGCTAGTGCTTTATTGTATGTTTTTAGAATGGGAAATAAGAATATTGGTATCAAAAACATTGCTGGAATCATGATGGATTCAAGTAGTAATCCAATCATCACAGTTGTTTTGTTCGGATAAATAAGATCCAGATAATCTGGGGAGTTGAGAAAGGGTTCGTAAATAGATTCTGCAAAAATAGAAGCGGTTGCAATGATAAATAATATTCCGACAATTCTTGCTGCCTTTTTGTTTGAATTCATTTTTTTTATTTTTTTATCGCATTGGCTATTTTTTCTAGTCCACTATATATTATTCCTCCACCTACTATGAATCCTACAAATATCATTGTGCCTACAACTATATACGCGATTTCGATATTCATTTTTTTAATTTTTTTATAATTAATTATTGGTTAATTTAAGACCTTTTTCTTATTCTACCAAAAAACCGCCCTTAAGGCGATTTTGGCGGCTCCCCCTACAGGACGCATTTAGAACTATTGATTGGAGAGAAATTAAAGAAAGATTGGTAAATTTAGAACCTAATTATCTTTTATCTGTTTCAAAGAGCTAAAAAATATTATAGATAATAAAAACTCCTGAAAGCATTGAATTATTTGCTTTCAGGAGTCTTAACACTTAAAAAAAATACTTGTTTAAAACTTGCTGAATCTCAGAAGTATGACCAGTAATTCCAGAAACATCACCAGAAATTCTAGAAACATCACCAGAAATTCCAGAAACATCACCAAAAATTCCAGAAACATTACCAAAAATATTGGAAACATTACCAGAAATCTTAGAAACATCACCAGAAATTCCAGAAACATCACCAAAAATATGGGAAACATCACCAGAAATCTTGGAAACATTACCAGTAATATTACCAGCATCCCCATATGAAAGACCTATATCTCCATGTATAGATCTTACATTTATAAGAGTATTCTTAAGAGTATTCTTCCTTGGGGACAGCTGAAGACGGATTTTCGATTCCATTGTCTTGTTCATATCGGACCTCCTTTCTTTCAAATTTTTTATTAAAAATTACTTATTCTGTTTCTGTGCATTTTATCCCTAACGAAAGGAATGATCATAATAAAAGGCCAAATAAAAATAATTCGTAAAAGAATCGGCATATCTTCCTTAACTTCTTCAATAATACCTTTACCCTTAACCTTAAGAAGCTTAATCATAGACCATTCTACCTCAATCGCTAATAAGGCGCCTATTATTATGTATGCTAATATAATTAACCAAAACCGTGTCATTTCTTCTACCTCCTTTCAAATTTTTTTTATTAATATCAATAAAACTACCTGCCATATGACCAACCACTAATCATAGGTAATGATCAGTTATATAGCAGATAATATAAATATTGTTTTTCAAAGAACAAAAAATATCCCATTACAGGATATTACAAATATAACATATTTTATATTGTTGGTCAATGTTTAGCTCCGGGAACTGGACGATGTTAGAACCTGTTTGGTTAGTTAAAAACAAACCCGC
>CAZTIC010000100.1:0-3048 GCA_964613625.1 uncultured Gammaproteobacteria bacterium
TGCTGTTCGATCATTTATATACTTTTCAATTGGAACAGGAATAAACTCAATATCTATATATTTAACCTCCTTGATCCAATCAATCTCTGAAAACAACTTTTGTACAACTTTTGTACATTCCTCTTTATTCTCTACCAGCAATTGTCTCAAATCGGAAAAAAGATTAAAGCACATTGGCATACTGCTTAACATATTATTAAAAAGACGATATTCTCCGATAGTTAAGTAAGGATTGATTTGTTTTTCCGAAACCTTTTGTTTGGCGTGTTTAAAAGCAGTGTCTGTTGTGAAATTTTTACCCGTCTTTTCACCGTTGATTAGATAATTTCCGATTTTATCCTTACTAGTTCTATTAGGGCCAACCCCACATTTCTTTTCCTTTAATATATTCTTTCGATAATTAGATTGTTTTAATCGATATTTAGCTACGAATGTTGAATCGGTGTCAACGTATCCAGCTTCCTTTTTTGATTTACTCATTTAGATTTGAATTTTCCTTGATTAGTTATAATTAAATTTAGACCTAATCTTTTTTCATAATACAATCTATTGTTTTCCAATTTCCTGAAACAAATTGTAATGTTCTTAGAAGTGGCATATTTTCAGAAACTGCATTTGCATAAATATTTTTTTCCTTTAAAACTGTGAAAATTTGTTCCAACAATTCGGGCACTAATAAAATGGTGCCACCTGCTAATTTTGTGTGCGTTGCCTTACTCGCAAACCCCATAAGCGCAATTTGCTCTATAGTCTTTGGTAATTTAAATCCTTCAAAAAGGGATGGGATGTAAGTTCGTCCCAAATCAAATTTCTTTTTATATCGTGCTTCTCTTTTTTCCCAACTATGAGCATCCATCGAGGGTTCGATATGAACTAAGTGGTTCTTAACAGGGCTAAAAGCTATAATATCAAGTTCACCTGCGTAACCTCCATTTGGTCGTTTGCCTACCATAACATTTTTACGAACAAAATACCCTTGGTATTCATACCACTCTGCAACAATTTGTTCTAGATAATTATTAGCCATTATTCAAAATCCTTTTCTATTACTTTTGCCCTAATCCGTTTTACCAAATTTCTAATATATTCCAATTCTTCATCTGATGGACCATAGCCAAAATGATGATATCTCCTTTGTTCAAAGAATAAACTTGCTCTTAGTTCAGTCAAGGTTTTAGCAGTCCTGTCGTTAGCTAATTCAGCACAGTTGGGTAAGTCATAGCCTCGAAATGTTAATGCAAAATCACTTATTTCATACCAGCTAGATTCAGGGAGTGGAATATTTTGAAGCTTAAGAGATTTATTAGATACTATGTTGAACATATTATTTTTCATTTAGAATTTAATTATAATTCTAGTTACAATGGTAGGCGGGAGGACGGGAAAAACTAGGGTTTTTCTAAATATTATTGTCCCAACAAGTTAAGTTGGTTTCGGATAAAGAAAAGTACTCGTCCATAGTTTAGTTTTTTTTATTTTTAATTTCAGTTTGAATTTTTTCAAATTCATTATCTAATTCATTGATATATTTTTTTATTGTATCAAGTATACCTTTTACGTCATTTATATTAACAGTATCAAAGGAATATCCCGAACCATCATAAGCAACCGAGATACGATTAATTATATTATCTAAGTTCTTTTTGATTTCATAAAAATCATTCCATTTTATTGGCGCATCTATATATAGTTTATCCAATGAATAAAAATATTTGCTATCAAAATGTGCATAAAATTTATCCCTTTGACGCTTTACATTTTTTAATATTTCATTTTTATCAAAGATTTTCTTAAACTCATTTAATTCTATCAAGTTTAATTCTGTCCATCCAATTTCTGTGAATCGCCAATCATTATCACTAATTGATTTGTGTTGTTTATAATGTTTTTTACTAAAAAGAGATAAATTATCTTCGACAAATAACAAAAAATTATAAATACCTCTTTCAGAATTTTTATCAAATAGTTTATATATCCACAATATAATAGAAGTATAAAGAGATTGAGTTACAATACCAAAAAAAGCAGGCGCAAAATTAATTTCTTCTAATCTATTTTCTCGAGCCTCTGCTAAAGATTTATAAATACTTATATAGCTAAAAAGGTTTATAACCTCTTTTATTAGATTTTTTCTATATAGCTCAAATTGATTATGCATTGTTAGAACTATGAAAGCGATCCTAAAATCTATTCTGGTGTAATCAGTAAATTCTAAATTCTTTTGTAAAAGTCAATAGTGACAACTTAAATTTAGTAATAATCTCTCTTTAACTGAAACGCAAAGCCAACTAAGGGTTATTTTCCCACACACAAAACTCCATCAGAGTAACTTGGCAGAACGAAAACAACTCCTATAAGTCAGGAGTTGTCTCATTTGCAGCTAGTAATGATAGAATTTGTTTTCATCTATCTCTAACAGTATTCGAATTAACATAACCTTTTCTGCCTGTGTCAGGTTTCTTGTTAAATCCTAATGCTGCAAGACTAAGTTTTTTCTTTTTAGGTTTAGTTTTCTTCTTATTCATCAAAGTAAATACTCTTCTTTATTATCCGCTCTATAATGTCAATATCGTCTTGTGCTTTTTGTACATTTGGATAAGTTCAAATATCTTCTTTACCATCAAGGAATTCAATCCTGATCTTTTTCTTTTTATCTCAGTGGATGTACCTAACCGTATAAAGTGCAAGATATAATCCACTGTTACCGTATTTTTCTAAAAACATTTTTGTTGTTCTCCTTAAAATATAAGATTTTTATAATAATTAGCTTTCACATTACCAGCCTTAACACCTTTTAGTATAATCGGTGCTTTCTCAGCAGGTCTTTTCCAATTATGTTTATTGGCTAGATACCTAATCACTCATGGTGATGTTTTGTATATATTAGCTGTTCGATACATACCTAAGTCGTACCAGCATTTAAATATCTTATCTAGGCCTATTTCTGTTGTTAGCCTATAACTCTCGCTTGTGTTTTTTATCATTTTTAGTATCCTCCATATGCTATAGAGCATATTGGTTTATTGTTTATTCGGGCATTACCTGATT
>CAZTIC010000101.1:0-3010 GCA_964613625.1 uncultured Gammaproteobacteria bacterium
AAATCTGAATCAATCCATGATTTGAATACATCTTCAGAGTTAAAAATAGTTTTACCCTGGTCAATATTTAAGGCCGTGCGGGGCCTGGGGTATTCTAATTCCTCAGAGGGCTCTTTATCTTTATAGGCCACGCTTGTCATTTCCTGAGCGAACTCCTTTGGCCAACCATCTTTAATATAAAATTCCGTTAATTCTTGTTTTTCTTGTTCTGGAAATTCTTCCGTTTCTATACGTTCTTCAGCTAGTTTTCTGCGAGAAATATCTCTTTCAGCTTTATTAGATATATATGATCCTATGCCCATAGAAAGAGACTCGACAGCTATTACCACCACTCCAGATAATAGCACTGTAGAATGATCATTGGAGGCCAAAGCTATACCCGTAACAACTCCGAAAGTTGAAACCATGCCATCTTCTATACCAAAAATTATATCACGGAATGAATCTAAGATTACCCCTCTTTTATGATGATCAGGAAATTTAGGATGAGGCTGTTGTGTTAAAATTTTAGTCATTATATCTATATTATATAGCTACTCTCATATTTTACAAAATAGATTAATCTTTACAAAAATATTTATTATGATTATCTTGGCTTAATTTAACTTTTCTTATTACTCAATATTAATCCTATAACAAATACTGTCAATGGCCAAATCGCTAATAAATTTCTACCATCAACAGTACCATCTGTCAAATAGTTATATGCGTCTGTAAAAATATATATAAATATATAAGCTGCTATAAATAGAAAAGTGGTTACTACTGGAAATAATCTAACATCTCTAATCTTTTTTATTCTAAAGACTATAAACAAAACTATTAATCCAATGAAGATAACTGGCCAAATCAGAAAATCAAAGAACATAAATAAGTGATAGGAATAATATTTTAAAGCATCAAAATGTAAATTAGAAAAATCCAGAAAAGAGCCCTCTGAGGAATTAGAATACCCCAGGCCCCGCACGGCCTTAAATATTGACCAGGGTAAAACTAAGAACAAATACATAACTACCCCTATAATCTGCTTGGGATTAAATTTAATTTTATGCAACCAAAGAGATAATAATATTAATATCCAGATAATGATAGAAAAAAATAATCCAGTGTTCTTCACCATAGTCATGACACCAGCAAATAGCGCCCCTAATTGCCAAAATAGTACATTCCTTTCTTTTAGATATCTATAGAAACAAACCACAGCTGCTAAAATATAAAAACTAAAAATCAAGTCCGCATAATAATTAAAACTATGGTAAACAAGTAATGGAGAGCTGGCAACCACCAAGGTAAGGGCTAAAGATTTTATCAAAGATATTTCTTTTCGCAATTGAGAAAAAAGAAATCCTAAAATAAGAACAAAGAACAGGGCCGACAACATTGGCAATAACTCTATCAATGAGCCAGAAGCAAAAACCATCCAAGTGCCTAGCAACGGCACAAACAAAGGATAGTTGCGATGATCCTGGCCTAAGTAATAGTGCTCGTTAGTATCAAGTTGAATAGATCCATCTTGAGAAAAGACCTTTACCTTCCAGGCCCAATTAGCAAGACCATCATAGGCATATACCGGTCTTAATGTTGACTCTGTAATCACAAAAACTATCTGAAATAATATTAAAAATATTAAAATATAATAAATTAACTTCCTGGGTCTTTTTAACTTATACTTTATATTAAATTGTAATAGCTCTCTCACTGTTTTTTTCTTAAATATAGTCACTAAAACAATAAAAATTAACAATAAACTATTTAAAACTACAAAATCAAACCTTATCTTAAGTAAACTTAAACAGAATAATATCTGAACAATAATCACAAACCCAATACTTAAAGGAATTACCACTCCTTTATGCTTTTCTTTACTAGATAAACACCATAAAAGACATCTACCGCTAAGATAGGCTAAAAATAAGGAAATAATGATTTTAATTACTACTAGTAGCATATATTTTTTCTGTAGAGGAAAATTCTTTTATTAAAATCAAGCCTTCAACCCTGGGAGATACTCCAAAAACTAAAAAATAATCTGGTTGTGCCTGATGATCATCAATAAGGAGTTCTAAGTGTGGAAATAAATAATATTTTAACCAAGCTTCTTCAAATTTAAGGGGGGAAACAAAAATAGCCGTACTACCCGGCTTGGTATATTCCTTAACTCCAACTATATAATCTACTAGGCTAGTGTCTCCAGAAAATCTGTTATGCATTACACTAACTTTATCTAAATAATCTTTCCCACCCAACTCTTTAATATCTTTATACAACCAACCAACTTCTACTACCATCAATATAATCCCAAAAATTAAAGTAAAAAAAATAACAGACTTCCATAGAATGTCCGTAATTTTAATACCTCTTCTATTATAATATAAATATAGCCCTCCTAACACTAATAAAAACACCACTAAACACAATAGATTTACAACTGAACTTTGACCCAGATAAATATGATTTATAAAAAAATAATCTTCAAATAACATAAATAAATTATATTATAACTTAACTAAAGAATTTACAACTAGCACTTTCTCTTTCACAACCTCTACATCTGCCAATAAGCTCTTTTGTATAATATCTAAATCATATTCTGAACAATCATTACATGACGAATCTAATACCTTAAGATTTTTTAAATTGCTCAGCTCATAAAAAACCCTGTTAACTGATTATTAGCTGTATATAAATTATATCTTTAATCTTTTTTAATACATATCTCTACAAAACTTTTACCTGATGACGTCATACCCCCCCCCTAATCCTTTAAAGATTATTTAATTATATGAATAATAATATAATTATTAAAAATATATTTTTTTGAGAAAGAAGCATACAATCGGATTTGCTTATAAACTATATTTATATTTTACCTTAACTTGTAACAAGCTGTCTAACTATTTTTACACTTCAGGCTAATAATAAACAAAAAAAACAAGGATAATCCCTTGTTTTCTTAAATGCGGGGAGTTGTCAACCGTATCCGAATTGAATCATAGGTTAATCTTTAATT
>CAZTIC010000102.1:0-2943 GCA_964613625.1 uncultured Gammaproteobacteria bacterium
TAAATAAACTTATTAATACTATTGTTCTTTTCATATTTGCTCCCAAGTAATTATGGAAACTTACAAAATATGGCATTAGGGATACGCTTTGTTTTTTCAAACATTTTCGAAATTTCAACCTACTTTGGAGGGGGTAGGGTGATGAGATAAGCTCACACACATTATTTTAAATATTTTTAGAAATTTTATTGATCTTGTATATACGTGTACCGAGACCTTTGTTTTCTTTAATATCATCGTAAACTGTTGTTAAGAACGGTTTTACATGTTGTTCTTTTAAATATAGAAGCGGAATCAAATTAGGTCTAAAAATTTTTATAGTTCTTTCAGATAAAATTAAAAAATCCACATCATTTTCTTGTATAGATAAAATAACATCATTGAATGATCCTGCTGGAATCACTATATATTTGCCGGCATTGGAATAAAAAGCGAGATACGGCTTTCTGTCCATTATGATAGCATCCTCAGGCATTACTCCTTTGAGAAATAGACCCACTCCTTTCCATTCGTCATAATAAAAATCAGGATCACTTATTGCTGGTTGAAGTAAATATTTTAAGTTGAAAATAAATACTATGCTAATGAGTGATATAAAAGTTATTGTTAACTTAAGTTTTTGCCTTGAACTTATCTTTTCAATTAATAATCCGCTCCCAACTAATAAAGCGTAAAAATATGGTAGTCCGTACCGCAAAGACATATTCGCACCAGATAAAGGTGTAAATACCAATGGTACAATAAAAACCCAGAAAATATTAGGTCTCCATAATAATCCAATAAATCCTAAGATGGTTATCGGCCATGTAGATGAATTTTTTATATAGTTAAATAAAACCGTGAGTCTTTTGGGGTATTGATCAAGAAGGTTTTGAATAAGCTCTTGATTAGTTGACTCGTCTTTAACGTACCTAAGTTCTTCGTTCTCTGTCCAATTGTTGATGTCATATATTTTAAGATTTGAAAACTTTGATGAAATTGACCACTCACCATTTCTACTGTGATTTTCAAACATAAATAATAAAAGAATCGACGATATTATTAAAGTGGCAGCTAAAAGATTTTTCCATCTTCTATCTTTGATAAAAAATATTATTGCGTACGCTACGGCAAAAATCAAACCTTCGGGTCTAATTAAATATGAAATTGAAGCGAATAATACTGCAAGGAATTGTTTATTTTTAAGGTACATCCAAAAGGAGAATACTAAAAAGAATAGATATGGCATTTCAGAGTAGGTTACAGAAGAATAGTATAACACAATTGGATTAAAAGCTGCAACTAATAGTAGTAACAGTCCTATCTTTTTTGAAAATAAATGTATTAATATTTGGGACAGGGGGACTAATAATAAAGACCCAAAAAATGCCACCGCTAAACCAGCAGCCAGTACTTCCTCAGATATAATTAATTTAAAAAAACTAATAATTAGTGGATAACCAAACGGAAAGGGACTTAACCATGAATTATCGCCATTATAATATCGGATGTAAAATGTTCCATCAAACGTTACCATGTTATGGATATTCAAGGAATACAGACTAATAAGGAAATTGATTAGAGATATTATTATAATAATAAAAATACTCAGGTCAATATTAATATCCCGATTATAATGTTTTAATTTTAGTTTGTCTTTCTGAATACTTTTATTTTTCATTTGGTTTCTACTAGGTACTGTATTAAAAATTACAAAATATACCCAATATGTTGGTTTTGTTAATATTATGTAATAAGATAAAATAAAATAATATAATGTATAATTGTGTAAATCAGCTAGTCTTGTTTTCTGCAATATTTTATAAAAAAAAGATTACAGTAGTTGTATGTTTCAGCATGAACTAACGACCAAGCTATACTGCAAATCTCATTGATTTTGCTGTATATGTACTGTGAATAACCCCTAGCATATTGTTAGGGGTTTTGTTTAAAGGAGTACATTTGAATAATAAAATGAAAACCCTTCAATTAAAGAAGATAGATCATGATTATAAGGTAATACTAACCTATGATAAATGTAAGAGCGGTGAAAGCCAATACGGAGCATGGAACCTGTACGGAGTAGAATATGAAGGTGAGTCACTCGGTATATTTGCTGAAGATGCCTTACATTTAAAACTAATGAAATATGGTAAAGGAACACACCTTATTCTTTGTAAGCATAAACATGATAATGGCGAATTGGAATGGCAGGTAACCCCTTATAATGGTAATAATAAGTTAATTAAACAAACAGTCCTAAAGGATCTGGATGAACGTACAGTGGATATACATAGACAGGTAGCCTTAAAGATAGCCACCATCAGTATCGGACAGAGTACTAAACCCTGGACTTTTGAAGATCTTAATGAGATAGAGGTCAGGATGAATAAACTGTTAGAGATACTGGATGGTAATATAAGTAATGAAATACCATTCTGAGGTGAGAGACTTTGTGGTTGGAATTGACTATGAATCAATAGAAGAAGATAAAGGGCATTTAACACTAAGAAGAAGGGTAACCATGGATGAACTGGTTGAAGAGATTAGAAGGATAATACTGAATGGTTCTCACTATCCCCAGTTCCCACCGGAAGCTAATCCAATTGTAACCTATGCCTGGGACCTTAATGATCGTGAGGATGGTGATTGTTATCATGAAATAATGGTTAAACTGGATAAAGACAAAAAAAGGAGGTGAAATACTAATGCTTACAAGATATATTATAATAATTATCAGGATCATCCTGCAATTACGTAAGTAGTTAAAGAAAACAACCCTTATGGGTTGTTTTTAGCTTACCAGACTTGTAGTTTGCGTCATAGATCCTCAAAACGAAACGTTCTAGTTAATTTACTGCAGGAAGAACATTTATAAATAAAAAAGGGAGCATGCTCCCTTTTTTATCGTGTCCTCTGAGAACGGTGATTATCAGAGGTTATACGTTAAACCTACTAACACTT
>CAZTIC010000103.1:0-2935 GCA_964613625.1 uncultured Gammaproteobacteria bacterium
AAAACAATTAGAATTAAAAAAGATGATACTGTAATATTTTCTTCCTCTGTTATTCCTGGTAATGAAAGGACAATTCAAAGTTTGAAAGATATGCTAGTGCGTCAAGGTGCAAATATTATTCACTATAAAATGATGGATGTTCATGCTGGTGGGCATGCCAAGCAAGAAGATTTAAAATTAATGATGAGACTTATTAAGCCTGAATATTTCATGCCTATTGAGGCAAATCATTTCATGTTACAAGCTCATGCTGATCTAGCTAAACAAGTTGGAGTTGAGGAAAATAAGATTTTTGTGGCGGACAACGGACAGGTAGTTGAATTTCACAAGTTTAATAATAATGTTATTGGTAAATTGACTACAGAAAAAGTACCAGCTGACTATGTCATGGTTGATGGCCTGGGAGTTGGAGATGTTTCTAATATTGTTTTACGCGATAGAAGGGTAATGGCTGAAGATGGCATGATTGTAGCAATTGCTACAATTGATGCAAACACTGGAGATCCTATAGGGAACCCTGATATTATTTCTAGAGGTTTTGTATATATGAAAGAAAATAGAGACTTGATTGAAAAAACTAGGATGAAAGTAAAAGCTATTGTAAAAGACAATAATGCTTATACTCAAACTGATATTGATCATATAAAAAATAAAATCCGTAATGATGTTGGTCAATTTCTATTCAATAAAACAAAAAGAAGACCAATGGTCTTACCTGTTGTGATAAAAGTTTAATTTTTGGAAATATTAAATTCTTTTTTGGATAATCTAGTTCTAACATCATCCCATTGCTTTAAAAGGTTGGTTTCGATGAGTTCTAAGTTATCATCATCTGTGAGCTTTCCTTTTTCTTTGAAGTACTCGATGGTCTCATCTATGTACTCCTTGTAAGCTTCATGGGTATATCCGCCTTGTTCAACTATTTTTTTCTCCACTAGGTTTAATATTTCTTGGATAATTAAGTCCATATTGTTATATTTATTATGTTTTTATTATAGTATATTTTAGCTTAGTGTCAATCTCAGTGCTTGACTATAATCGTCGCTGACGGTATAATAATTATTGATTTTTGTAAAAGTTATTAAAAGAAAATCATATTAATAAAAGTTTGAAAAATAAAATAAAAAGAATTTTGATAGAGACATTAATATTCTTTTTTAAAATATTGATTTTATTCAAGAGGTTGTTAACCGCTTTTTTTATTATTATTCTACGTCCTTTAAAACAAATATTAAGGTTTATTTTTTATCAGATTATTGTAAAAATATATTCTTATTATCTGTCTTTTATAAAAAAAATAGGTTGGAGCAAAATGGGTGAAAATATATTTTCATTTTTATTTAATCAAAAACTTGTTCATGTGTTGATAATTTTGTTGACCGTATTGGTTTCTTTTACTAATCTAATACAAAGAACTAAGGCTAATGATATAACTGATAAAACGCGGGATACAATTTTGGCCAATATAATTGAGAGTGAATTTGGCGAGCTAGAAGATGAAGGTTTTTATGAGGAGTTTATAGAGGAAGAGTTTATAACTGGCAATACAGTTCAAAAATATTTTGAAAATACAAATGTAATCAAAAATCAACCCCACATTGTTACAAATAATGAAGATATTCTAGAAGAAGGTGTAATGTCAGTTAATGCTGATGGTTCTGCGGTAGTAAAGTCTGAAATTTCTACTACCAAAATAACTAAGGTAGCTAGAACAGAAATTGTTTCTTATGAAGTGCAGCCAGGAGATACTATTAGTACTATCGCTCAAGATTTTGAAATAAGTGTAAATACAATTTTGTGGGAAAATAATTTGAGTGTTTATAGTTTGATTAGGCCAGGGCAAAAATTATCTATTTTACCTATCACTGGCGTTAAGCACAAGGTAGTGAGAGGAGAAAATATTAAGCAGATTGTAAATAAGTATAGCGTAGAAGAGGATAAAATATTGGAAATAAATAATATTGTTGACGCCAATAAATTAGCTATAGGTGATACTTTGATTGTGCCTGGTGGTAAAAAGTTTAGCACTACCAGTTATTCTCCAACTCGATATAGCAGTGTGTCAGCTATTACTAAATTAGTGAAGCCGTCCGCAGCAACACCCGCAGCTAGCAACAAGATGAATTGGCCGACTTCGGGTTATCGTATTACACAATATTATTCTTGGCGTCATCATGGTTTGGATATAGCTGACAAAAATGGCACACCGATTTATGCGGCAGATGCTGGTACAGTAGAATTTGCGGGTTGGTCAAATGGATATGGAAATAACATACTTATTAATCACGGTGGAGGTAAAAAAACAAGATATGCTCATTTGTCCAAGTTTTATGTAGGCAGGGGTGCAAGTGTTGGTAAAGGAGAAACTATCGCTGCTATGGGTAATACTGGTTGGTCGACTGGACCTCATTTGCATTTTGAGGTTATAATAAATGGTAGCAAGTATAATCCTTTAAATTATATAAGATAATATTATGTTAAGATTTTTTTTAGGTTTAATAATTTTAACAATCGGAGTTATTATTATTATAAAAACAGAATCTTTCTTGAGAGGTTTTGGTAGAATCTATTTTTTTGAAAAACATTTTGGTCAAGAAGGTGGTTCAAGGTTGGGCTATAAAGTGATTGGAATGTTTGGTATTTTTATAGGAGTATTGATTATGACGGGCATGATTAACGGTTTCATAGAGTGGTTTTTATCCCCATTGCTAAAATATAATAGATAGTATAATATAAATATAATTTGAAAATTAAAATATGGGCCATTAGCTTCCACCTACGCTATCGCTTCGGTCGACAGGCAGTTGGCTAGTCCCGAGTCCTTGGGATTGCAAGCAGGGGTTTAATGGTCGAGTTTTATGAGAATTTAATAGTTAGTTTATATATGGGCCATTAGCTCAGTTGGCTAGAGCACCTGCTTTGCAAGCAGGGGGTC
>CAZTIC010000104.1:0-2927 GCA_964613625.1 uncultured Gammaproteobacteria bacterium
TATGCTTACAATTCGTTTAAATAGAACAGGTAAAAAGAATGCTCCTAGTTATCGTGTCGTTTTGATAAAAAAAACCGCTTCACCTAAAAGTGGAAAGTTTTTAGAAGTGTTAGGGAATTACAATCCTCGTTTAAAAGAAGTTAAATTAAACAAAGAGAGAATAGAGTATTGGATAGGACGGGGAGTAAAAACTTCTGATACTGTACATAATTTATTAGTCTCCAATGGGATTGTTGATAGTTCTAAAATTAAAAAGAGATTTAAGACTAAGAAAAAAGAAGCAGAAGAAAAAACAGAAGAAAAAACAGAAGAAAAAGTAGAAAAAGAGATAGAAGAAAAAACAGAAGAAAAAGTAGAAAAAGAGATTGACAAAATAGAAAAAAAAGAATAGAATATAGATAGAGTAGCAGTTAAAATAAAATAAGAAACGGTCGGGCTGCTATAGTTTAATACAAGAAAATACAAGACTTATGGTTAAGAATATAGATCAAGATTTTTTAGAGTATGTTGTTAAGTCTATAGCCAATAATCCAGATGACGTAAATGTCACTCGAACGGTTGATGAAATGGGTGTTCTTTTGAGCCTCAAGGTCAGCCCAGAAGACATGGGTCAAATTATTGGACGAGAAGGTTCTACCGCTAGAGCTATTAGAACTATTTTAAGAGTAATTGGTGTTAAAAATAATGCCAGAATTAATCTTAAGATTGAAGAGCCAGAAGGTGGTAGAGTTAGACCTCAAGAAGCTACTTCTGAAGTAAAAAAAGGTGTTGATGAAGTAGTTGATGAATTGAAACTATAATTACAGAAACACAAAGACTGCGTTACTCTAGTAGGGCAGTTTTTGTTTTTTCCTATAGTAAATTTAAATTATTATGAAATTTGATATTATCACTATTTTCCCAAAAATATTTGATTCATATTTTAATGAATCAATTATTAAAAGAGCCCAACAAAAAAAGTTGGTTAAAATTAATATTCATAATTTGAGGAAATATACTACTGATTTACATAAAACAATTGATGATCGTCCATATGGCGGAGGTTTTGGAATGGTTTTAATGGTTGAACCAATTTACAAAGCAATAAAAAAAATTAAAAATATAAATAAAAAAACAAAAGTAATTTTAATGTCTCCAAAAGGTAAAAAATTTAATCAAAAAATGGCTATGAGATTTTCTAAATTAGATCAACTAATTATTATATCTGGTCGCTATGAAGGTGTTGATGAAAGAGTTGCTAAGCATATAGCCGATGAAGAAGTTTCAATAGGAAAATATATTTTGACTGGTGGTGAAGTTCCAGCCATGGTAATAGTTGATGCAATCACCAGATTAATACCAGGAGTTATTAAGAAAGGTTCATTAATTGAAGAAAGCTTTTCTTCTTTTTCAAAAGAATATCCTCAATATACTAGACCAGAAAAGATAAAAATAGATAATAAGGAGAGAAGAGTTCCTAAGGTATTATTATCAGGAAACCATGGAAAAATTAAAGAATGGAAAAAGAAGTTGACAGAGAATACTAGATGATATAAGATACCAAGGTACTTTTATAATTAAATGTTAAATGTATTTATTGCAATTTTGTGCAGTTGTCTCAAATTATTTTTTTTGAGAGTTTGATCCTAGCTCAGGATGAACGCTGGCGGCGTGGATAAGGCATGCAAGTCAAACGGACTGTCTTCGGACAGTCAGTGGCGAACGGGTTAGTAACACGTAGGAATCTACCTTGAAGTCTGGAATAACTCGGAGAAATCCGAACTAATACCAGATAGTCTCCATCTTTGATGGAGTAAAGTATCACTTTTGTGATTTCGCTTCGAGAAGTGCCTGCGGCCTATCAGCTTGTTGGTAAGGTAATGGCTTACCAAGGCTATGACGGGTAGGGGGAGTGAGAGCTCGATCCCCAACAACGGTACTGCGACACGGACCGTACACCTACGGGTGGCAGCAGTCGAGAATCTTCCACAATGGGCGAAAGCCTGATGGAGCGACGCCGCGTGCTTGATGAATCCCTTCGGGGTGTAAAAGGCTTTTCTGTCTGAAAAATTTTGGCTTGCCAAAATGATGTTAAGACAGGAATAAGGGGTGGCTAACTTCGTGCCAGAAGCCTCGGTAATACGAAGGCCCCAAGCGTTATCCGGAATAACTGGGCGTAAAGCGTGTGTAGGCGGTTTTAATAGTGGCTGGTTAAATTTCAAGGCTCAACCTTGAAGCTGCCCGCCAAACGTTAAGACTAGAGCAGGTGAGAGGCCAATGGAACTTACCAAGTAGGGGTGAAATCCGTTGATATGGTAGGGAACGCCAAAGGCGAAGGCAATTGGCTGGTGCCTGGCTGACGCTGAGACACGAAAGCGTGGGTAGTGAACGGGATTAGATACCCCGGTAATCCACGCCGTAAACGATGTCAACTAGCCGTTTGGAGTATCGACCCTCTGAGTGGCGAAGCTAACGCGTTAAGTTGACCGCCTGGGGAGTACGGCCGCAAGGCTAAAACTCAAAGGAATAGACGGGGACTCGCACAAGCGGTGGATCATGTGGTTTAATTCGATGATACGCGAGGAACCTTACCAGGGTTTGACATCCTGATGACCGTTTATCGAAAGATAAATTTTCTTTTAGACATCAGGGTCAGGTGGTGCACGGTTGCCGTCAGCTCGAGTCTTGAGATGTTCCCTTAAGTGGGGTAACGAGCGCAACCCTTGTCCTATGTTACAAGTGTCATAGGAGACTGCCTCTGTATAGGGGGAGGAAGGCGGGGATGACGTCAAATCAGCGTGTCCTTTTGATATCCTGGGCGACACACATGATACAATGGCCGGGACAATGGGTTGCCAAACCGAAAGGTGGAGCTAATCCCATCAAACTCGGTCCCAGTTCGGATTGAGGGCTGCAATTCGCCCTCATGAAGTTGGAATCGCTAGTAA
>CAZTIC010000105.1:0-1434 GCA_964613625.1 uncultured Gammaproteobacteria bacterium
ATACTTAACATTTTA
Organism: uncultured Gammaproteobacteria bacterium; assembly: GCA_964613625.1. Taxonomy (GTDB): domain Bacteria; phylum Patescibacteriota; class Patescibacteriia; order Patescibacteriales; family CAZTIC01; genus CAZTIC01. The sequence continues at coordinate 16 of CAZTIC010000105.1, forward strand.
CAGAAGGTAGTTGTTTCTGGTAAGCGTTTGAATATATCAAAATTTAAAAAGGAAAGGTCAGAAAGTAGCACAAGAGATACTCAGAACAGCAGAAGAAGACCCAAAGCACGACCAAAAGGAAGAAGAAAAGGAAAAAACAAGAGAGATTCTAAAAAATAATATTTATTAATTGATACTTTCTGTATTAATTCTTTTTAGACCTTTTCTTCCTAGTATAAACTGAACCAATAGAAAAACTAATAAGAATTCCCCAAGACACAATTGTAATCATTAGTGCCTTTGATATTTCTTCAGAACGATATTGTAATTCAATTGGTTTATTATTAAGTGGTTGTAATGCTAGTTGTCCATTTTGATCTGATAATACAGCATTTTTAGTTGTCACTTCAAATAATTTAAAATCACCGCCGGGCAATTTCGGGAAAATATAGCTAGTAATTTTTTCATTAGTATTTGGTGTAATAAGAATATTCCGGGGAGTTACTTTAACATCAAGCAAATTAACTTCATTTGGTGAATCTATAATTATTTCAGGAGGTATTACTTTTCGAATAGGATATTCATCAAAAGGTACACTGGTCGCTAAATTCATCCACATAGCTGTTGAAAAAGCTAAAGGTATTGCTAATAGTAATTCATATTTAAGATATGGAAATCGCTGAATTAGCGGAGCAAAAACTTTTTTATTTTTCTTTAATAAGTATGCGAAAATAAAAAACACTAGTGATATTGTAACAATGACAAAAATCCAATGGAGAATTGATGAATAGGCTAGATCAAATCGGTAAAAATAAAACTCCAGATCATTTTCTTGCATTCCTTCCATTCTTTGCCGCAGCCAATAATGACCGGTATTATTATAAGCGGCAGTTATAACCTTTACGAAATTATCCGTGATGGATTGTTTAAAAACACTTAAAAATGTGAGAATTAATCCGGAACCTAAGAAAATACAATAACTAACAATTAATAAAATCCGTTTTAATATTAACCATGCTTTTGTCTTGATAAATTTATCTAATTCTTGCCAAATTGAATTACTATAATTTGCCAATAAAACTGCATAGCCGAAATAGGCTCCCATAACAAATCGGATACCGTGATTTTTTATAGTCTCAATAAATGGCAAATTAAACACTTCAAAACCCTTCATTGTAAAAAACCAAATTTTATAAAATGATACAATCATCATAACCGACGCAGCAACAAATCTGGCATGATAATTTAATCCATTCATTTTTTTTTGAGTCTGCATTCTTAACGATATTTTTATACTTGATAGTTACAAATCCCAACATAATAATTGACAGCCCCCAAAACTGTCCCGAATCGTGCGGTGTTAGAGCCCAACCGAGATAATCTGTATGAAACCATAGATCTATTGGTGGTATTGTAACTGTTGGAACTAAAGCATAGAAT
>CAZTIC010000105.1:1534-2867 GCA_964613625.1 uncultured Gammaproteobacteria bacterium
TTTCTAAACTGTTCGTCATTCCAATGTAATTTATTCCGCAAAGCGACAATTCCTACAACACCCGGTAAAAATTGTAGAAATACATAAAGTTTTGCATATGCAAAAGTGTTAAAATTATGTAGCACAGGAGTTAATGGTGAAAAGAATGTTGTCTCCGGGTTCGCAATAAAAGAAAAAGATCCAGGAATAGGGGGTCGCCAAGCGATATCATCAATAATATTCCACCAATAGTATGGAAGCATATTATAATCTTTAATTGAGGTTCTTATATAATCAAAATAAGCTATCTCTTTAAACCAATCTAATACTCCAACATTTCCACTACTCAGCCACCAAAAATAATATAGAAATATAGTGATGATGTATAAATAACCTTTTTCCCAAAGGTGAATAAAGTAATTTGATATCGTTTTTTGCATTCTCTTTTTTCCTTAAAAAACGGTATGTTTATCTATTCTGCCGGTAATTAAATATTTTTATTGTATGCGTAGATAAGTATATCTTGAAAATGAACTTGTTTGCGTGGATATAGAAAATCTGCTTCGATCTGGTACCCAAAGCCGGCATCTTCAAGAAGTGACAATATTGTTGAACCTAGATCCTCATGTTCTACAATATGATGGTGATATTCAATTACCATTTGTCTAACATATTGTAACTTTCCGCTTTTTTTTAATTCATTTAATACCGACATCTCAGACCCCTCTATGTCCATTTTTAAAAAATTAATAGGGCCGTCAATATAATTTGAAAGACGCGTTGCTTCAACAATATTTTTTTTCCCGCTTGGTACTCTTTCTTTGATGGTACTCATTACCAACGAACCTTGATTATCATCAATATTATAAAAGTCTATTACTCCATCATGGCTAGCGATAGCCTTTTTGTGCATCTCAACACCTTGAATACCGTTAGATTCAATATTATGCTTCAAAATAGAGAACGTTTGGTCATCCGGTTCAAAGCAAGTAATCTTTGCTTCAGGGTATAACATTTTAAAATAAATAACTGATTGACCATAATTGCTACCACAATCAATTATGATGGGAGATTCTGTGTCAGTTGTAAACCAATAACATTGATCAATAAAAATTTCTGTAAATAGACCTTTTAACGTATTAAAATAATTAAAGCCTACTTCGTTTCCGACAACATTAGCCACCATTTCTTTTTTATTGTACTTTTTGAAATAAAAAGTCCATAATAGTGTGCGTCGTATTTTTCTTTTTATTATACTACTTACTTCTGATGAATGTATTTTACTAAAATCATCATGTAATTTTGGTATTTCACTTACATATCTACTAATCTCTTGAAACAGTGTAAGTATCGC
>CAZTIC010000106.1:0-2851 GCA_964613625.1 uncultured Gammaproteobacteria bacterium
TAAATTGATCATTACTGATATCTAAATTATGCCAAGCACTTTTAAATTCTTCGCTAACTTGGTCAGTAAATTTTTGAGGATCAATGCCAGCCTTTTCTGCTGACTCAGCAATTTTAGCACCGTGTTCATCAGTACCAGTTAAAAAATAAACATTATCCTCTCCTAGTTTGTTTCGATAATAACGTGCTAAAACATCAGCTACAATTGTAGTATAAGCATGTCCAATATGTGGCTTATCATTGACATAATATATTGGTGTTGTAATGTATTTCTTTTCCATTTTATTTTCTTTCGATAACGACTACAAACTCTCCTTTAGTCACGTCGTTCTTTAAATCATCAATTACTTTCTCTAAATTTCCTCTATAAATACTTTCGAATTTCTTAGTTAACTCTCTGCAGATTACCACTTTTCTATCTTTTTGAAAACCCAAGTTATTCAACTTTTCTAAAGATTTAATAATTCGATGAGTAGATTCAAAAAAAGCTATGGTTCTTTTAGATTCAATAATTTCTTTTAGCAATGTTTCTTTTCCTTTTTTATGCGGCAAGAAGCCTAAAAATAAAAAATTATCTGCACTAAAACCAGATAAAGAAAGTGCCACTGTTAAAGCAGAAGCACCGGGAATTGATTCTACTAAATTTTCATCTGGAAATTCTTCAGTTATAGCTTCTACTAATTTACCAATTGGATCGCTAATCCCCGGAGTACCGGCATCACTAACATAAGCTATATTTTTTTCTTGTTTTAATAAATCAATTATCTGATTTACTTTTCTACTATCAGAGTGTTGATGATAAGAATCAAGCTTATTGTGAATATCATAATGATTTAATAATTTTCTGGTGACTCTAGTGTCCTCACAAAAAATAACATCAACTGATTTTAAAATATCAACTGCTCGTAGTGTAAAATCACCCAAATTTCCAATTGGTGTAGCAACAATATATAGTTTACTCATTATATTTTCTTAAAATCTTTTTTATTTAATACATCAGTTACAAAAACTGAGATGGCAGCAATAATTGGTACTGCTATTAAACCTCCAACAACTCCCACTAATTTAAAACCAACTAAAATTCCAATCATTACTACAATCGGATTTAAACCTACTGATTTACCGATAACTTTAGGAACAATAACACTATTTTCTAATTGTTGAATAATTAAATATAATATTGCCACAAACAAAGCTGCCACTCCCGATTGAGTAAAAGTTAATAATACCGCTACGATTCCAGCAATCCAAGGACCAAAGTAAGGTATAATTTCAAAAACACCAGCCAACAAAGCCATTATTAAAATATACTTAATAGGTATAAAAATACTTATTAAAAATAATCCTATGAAAGTCATAGAGAAAATTATCAATGACAAAGAAAGCTGCCCTCTAAACCATCGTCCTAATTTTTTTTGAATTCGTGGTGTTAAATCAACAACATAAGATTGATACTTTTTAGGAACAATAGAATTAGCAAACTTTTTCATAGCATTCTCTTCTATTGCGAAATAAAAAGATAGAATCAAAATAGTAATAAAAGAGAAAACACTTCCAAAAACTTGAGCTGTGGTATTAAACAAACCATTTATTGTTTCTGATAAATTAGAACTAATACTATTTAATCCTACTTGTACATTTTGAACAAATCCTGGATCCTCTAGGCCCTGAAATCTATTAAAAAGACCTGCTAATCTACTATAATATTCTGGAAATAATTTAGCTAATTGGGCAACCTCTTTAGCTATCGGCGGAATCACCAAAATAATTGTAGTTAAAATAATCCCTACAAATAAAACATAAATAACAATAATACTTAAAGTCTTAGGAATTTTTCTCTTCTTTAGCCAATCTACCCAGGGATCTATGGCTGAAGATAAAATCAAAGCTAAAAAGATTAAGGCTAGTATTTCTTTAACTAAATAAAGAAAAGCAAAAATCGCAAAAATTATTATTATTTTTAAAAACGTTGCTGTGGAAATATCCACTTTTTTAATTTCTGTTACCATATATTTTTATTTTATTACTTTAATAATAATATTTAAATTATCAACTTATTTTACTATATACTCTTTTATGTTAAAAACTGACTTATTAATCGATAAAAAATTAATTAGCATCAATACAAACAGTCCCACTTAAAGCTCCTTCTGATGGAAAAGTACAAAGTGGAGATTGTTTACAAGCTTGATATTCAGCAGCACTATTTTTTAGGTCCATCTGCTGACATCTACGAAGATTTGATTCGAGCTCTTGAATAAGTATAGCAATATCTCTATAAGTAGCCCAACCATATTTATAATATTCATTAGAAGCCCTAATAGTTTCTCCGAAATCCATTGAAATTGAAGATTTATAAAGAGTCCACTTATAGCAGGCTCCGAAAACACCACCTACTGGTAGATCCATTGGAATCTCACCATTCCATCCGCTTTTTATCTCGCCTGACCAAAAACTAAAGTCACTTGATTCAAATAAGTTTTTCCCCTTAGCAATACAAACTTCAGGTGGACTAGAACATTCTTTCTCATAACAAATTTTCGGACTAACGCTGCAGTATATCCCCTTACATTGAAAATTATCATAACCAGCTTCTGGTTCATATTCAAAATCCTTGCCACACTCAGCTTCATTTCCTATAAGACTATATTCTCCAGTAGAACCAACTTCCCTAACCATTTGTCCTTCCGTACAATATGAATTAATTGGACTTATACTTGGCATGCTTAAATCAACAATCTTTACTAAATCAGGATTTATTGTATAAAGTAATAAATAAGAACCCAGAGCTAAAAATAAACCAATAATTGCACTTGTCACTCTTTCTTTAGCTTCCCCTATCTTACTTTGAT
>CAZTIC010000107.1:0-2843 GCA_964613625.1 uncultured Gammaproteobacteria bacterium
AAAACTCGCTTATGCGAGCTTTTATATTTTCTTATATTGATGTATGGAACCCCACCGCTATGATTTGTAGTAATATAGGTCTATACAATTTTTTAATTTTTTAAAGCCATTCTCTTTTGGTAATATAAAAACTAAATTGAGACTCATTTTTTAAAGGTTAAAAATATTATTAATTTTATCTAACATTTTTGAGGTTTCTTTGAACTGTTTCTTATCGATTTCCTTTTGCTCGATTGTGAGTCTTGCACAACATCTCACAATTTTTTATATCTGTCGCACCGCCTTTGCTCCAAGCTGCTACATGATCAGCCTCCATCTCTTCAAACTTCCAAATTTTACCTTTATTAACATCATGCCCAATGCTACAATACGAACAGTTTGATTCCTCTTCAATCTTAGCCTTCGCAGTTTGTGTTGCGTAAAACGTTTTCTTGGTCGCTTCATCAAAAACGCGAACATCAAGCAATTTTGTGTCGACAGAGCCACCGAGAATATATTCAAAAATACCTTTACGGTCTTTAATATAAGGGTCACCGTATAGTTTTTGTACTTTTACCGACACTTTAACAGAGTCATACGTCTTATTATGGTACTGCTCATATAATCGTCCCCATTCTAATCCACGCATTTCAGATTCAACATTTATAAATATAACAGAGACCCAATTAATCACACTATTAAAATAGGTTTTTAATTCTGTGATATTTTTGTCGTAGCGACGACGACTCATGTAATTGCTAATATTATCTTTATCCTCCCAGCCTTTGCTCTTCCAATCTAATGCTCGTTCCAAAAAATTTTGACGGTTGGCACTGCCCTTAATATAAGCACTCCATTTTTGAATATTAGCATTTTGACTATTACTAAACTCTTCTTTGCATAGTGTTACAAACGGTCCAGAATAGATAGCATTCAAAAATTCTTGTTCATTAAGCGGAATTCCAGCGATATTAATTGTCTTAAACCACTTTTTTATTTCACTCTCCGGACCTTTACATTCATAAATAAGTAACGGGGTTTTCAAAATTTTAGCCTGTTTATCGGATGCGATACCGCTAAAATATTGCTCCATACCATTTTCATCCTTAATAGCAAACTTATCAGTTACAAAACGTCCAATACTAGTGATGCGCTGTTGTCCATCCAAAACTTCCAGATTATCTTCAGACACCTTATTAAAATAAATCAAGCCTATTGGGTAACCCTTGATTATTGATTCAATAACGGCAACCTCTCTTTTCCCACCGTCTGAAGCATAAATATAATTACGCTGATACTCCGGTTGGATAGTCAATTTGCCAGCTAAACCAAACAAACCCTTGCCCTCAAGTTCGTTATAGACAAACCCTTCACAAATATCCTTGACGGTGATGTTAACTTTTAAAATTGTTTCCATATTATTTTTTTCTTCTTTTAATAAATACACGTTTAAATTTGTTCTCCCCGTTTATGACACAATGAGGATTTCCCCCATCCCAAATTCCACCAGAAAAACCCTTGCCATTATCCTCTGCCATTCCAATAATTTCAAATTGCTCAGGGGAATATTTATCAAAAATACTCACTGGCACTCCCATTGTACCACTGTAATCGCTCGGAATATTTTTTATTAACGACACTTCAATCGCTTTATAGTTGTCGTATTTTTCAAACGGCTTTTTTGTGCCGAATTTAATCACTTCCGCTTCGGTCATGAGTGGTAATGGTTGATGACGACGCCCATGATCAAGATTAGTGAACCAACGAACACCTTGCACCCGCGTAATATAAACTTTTTTGCCACTTTCGTTTGTCTTGATTTCACGAACTTGCTCCAAATTAGCAATATATTCCGGTATCTCAAAAAACATTGCGCCACCATTGACTTTATAATTATTACCTAACCAAATCTTGTTCTCTTTAAGTAACGGGAACACTTCTTTATAGGTAATCGCATACATGTTGCCGATTATCAAAAAATTTTTATCATAATCGACGAGTTGTTTTATGTACTCACGAAATAAACTGAATGGAGGGTTAGTTACAACAATATCAGCTTGCTTGAGTAGCTCAATACATTCTTTGCTACGGAAATCACCAGCAGCGTATTTATCGTCCCCATATAGAAGTGAAGATGCGTTTTTGTCGTGCTCTAATAACCACCTCACATCATTAAGATTTGTTATGCCATCTTTTGTTAGATCAGATACTTCATTAATCTCAATTTTGAAAGCTTTTTTGTTTTTTTGTTCAGGAATTTTTTTCTTATGACTAAGATCTTCCATTCCCAATAATTGTAGCTGTGTTTGTGCAATCGGTGAGCCGACATAACTTGTAGTTATCAACTTTTTTATGCCATAAATCTTGAACTTATTAACAAAATATTTAAAAAAATTGCTTTCAAACGGGTCGTCGCAATTGCAATAAACAACCTTGCCACGAAATACATCGGGGTTGTAGTCGATATACTTCTCGACTTCTCTCTGAATATCTTGATATTGCGTGTAGAACTCGTCGTTCTTTGTCTTTTTTGCGTTTGTGAGATTGCTGTGTGCCATATTTTTATTTCATTATTATATCTTTATTATACCACCTTTTTAAATATAACCAAGTTTCTACTCAATTAAGTGTTTGTTTTTGTTTGTTTTTTGTTTATTCGTATAGCTTTTTGTTTTTTTGTCTTAAAATTAGCGATGCATTAAACGATGACTTAATGCTGCTATTTTACCTATATCTAGGCAAACTTGACGTTTTGAAACAAATTCGTGTTTTGTTTCTTTGTTTAATTTGCCAGATCTAATGTTCTTTCTGCTGTGGAGATAGGTCAAGACGGTGGAATTTTGAAATATCTCTCTTTTCTTTTT
>CAZTIC010000108.1:0-2812 GCA_964613625.1 uncultured Gammaproteobacteria bacterium
ACTAAATATGATATTCCATGTTATAGTAAATTGACTTTTTAAACAGATAATGTATAATAAATTTATAAATAATAGGGAAAATGGTTGCATATTTTAATTCCCGGAAAATATAACATAAAGCAGTATATGTAACTTGAAGTTATTAGAGTTGCTTTTTTAATATATATGACTACACAAGAACAATTTTTAGAAAAACACAATAGTATGGCTCCTACAAACCTAAAAGCTACCATCAATATTCTTAATATTTTTAAAGAAGAAAAACCAGGAATTTTTAAAAGCGAAGATTGGCCGATTGATAAGATACGTAGGCCATTTATATTCTGGCTTACTTCTTATGTGAATAAGAAAAATTAAAAATAATTAGATAATATATACAAAATTTAACGAATCAGCCACACAGCATTAACTTGTGGCTTTTTTATTTACAATATATCTACAAATGATATTATATAGTTATTATTAAGTATTTTAATTAAATAATATGTTAGAGGAGAAAGTATTATATAATGCAAGTGTTTGTCTTTTGACCAAGGATAATAGAATACTTCTAGCTATAAAAACTATAAAGATAGGAAAAGGATTTCTTAATGGTTATGGTGGTGGTATAGAAGAGGGAGAGAAGCCGATTGAATCTGCTGTCAGAGAATTAAATGAAGAAACAGATGAGGACGAAAATAAAGGTGTAATAGCACTGACAAAAGATTTGGAAAAAATTGCTATTGTGGATTTTCATAATACAAAAACCGATGGCGAATCTTTTGTATGCAAAGTTCATTTTTATCTTGTGTATAAATGGAAGGGCAAGGTTAATGAAACCAAAGAAATGATAAATCCTACTTGGTATGATATTGATAATCTGCCTCTTGATCAAATGATGCCGGCTGATAAATATTGGTTACCGCCAGCTTTGAATGGTAAAAAAATAATAGCCAAAGCTTCATTGGGACCTTTTCAAAAAGAATTAATAGGGGAAGTGAAAATCAAAGAAGTGGATAATTTTCCATCAGAATAATTGTTTTTATTGACCAAAATAGATTAATATGGTAAGTTTTTTTATTCTTTAACAATTGAATAGCAATCAAGATATTTTTTAAAAAAGGGGGAGGGCAAAATGGCTTTATTTTATTCAGAAGAAGAAAAAATATTATTCTCTGTGATTAACGATCACCACATAAACATTGCATCGGAAATTTCAAAGACTTTGATGGATGGTGCCAAAGAGTTGGCTGAATTAACTTCTGTCGGAATAGAAATCATTAAAACCTTTCTTATTAAAGAGTCGAAAAGACGTAAGGGCAGAATTGTGTTTTATGTAAAAACAGAAATTGCTCCTAAGGGAGTTGATTTTTTAGAAAATAACCGGACTTTAATGAGGTTTCTTCATCAATTAAAATAATAGTCTAAAGTTATTCAATAAGCGCCTGGTAAGAAATTACTGTGGCGCTTTTTTAATACCCAAAAACCCCTATGTCATTGCGAGAAGGAGCTCAAGTGACGACGCGGCAATCCCGGGATTGCCGCGTCGCTTCGCTCCTCGCAATGACGATGGGGGATATACAGAGATATCTTTGTAGTTCACTTTTTTGGCATAAAAAATTTTAATTGACTAAAGTGAGTGGTGATGCTAATATTAGAGTAATTATTAATACTCTTTAATTTAAAAATATGGGTCAAATCTTTGTAGGCCAATATTTAAATTTGGTTAAAATAGTAAAAAATATTGTATTGTAAATTTTATTTATGTTATAATGTTTATATTAAAGTAATTGACAATTAATAAAAATTAATGTATAAATTAGAATTAATTTAAATATAATTTTATGCTCACACTTTATTATAAGAATAAAATAAAAAATATATTTTTCAATATAATTAATCAGAAACCTGATCAAGAGGCCTTAGTTGCTAATTATCATAAATTACCAAAGAAAATTCAAGTTGAATGGTTTAGGGATGGAAAGTTTATTATTGGGACAATCAAGGCTGAAGGACATGAATATGTAACACAGGCTTTATCCGCTGATGAATTCGTCGAAATGGTAAACGATACATTATATGCTGTTTATGAAGTTCCTAGTAATTGTATATACGCAATGAAAAGACTTCGTCCAAAACAAGAAGAATTGAAAAAATTAAACAATCTGTCGATTAAACATTCTGCTATGAGTTTGGTTAGAGAGAAAGAATTAGTTTTTGCATAGTATGAGTGAATATGCGAACGTTAAAAGAAGGAATATTTGCAAGTTACTAAATTGGTTGTGCAAAAAAGATAAATTTTTAACTGTTGGAGTTGGTGGTAAGCACACCATGGTAATAAAATATAATTATTGGGAAAGACCATTTCCAGTACCATTTAAAAATTCAGAAGTTAGGAGATTCTATGTGAAGACTTTATTAAAAAAGTTAGTAGATTCAGAGATTTGTACAAAAGAAGAGTTTGATAAATATATCAAATAAATCATGCTCCGTTATTCGGAGCTTTTTTAATACCCAAAAACCCCTATGTTATTATGAAGAGTCCCGAGTCCTCGGGATGACAATCTGTTTTTGACGTTCGTGGTTTAGATTGCCACATCGTCTCCGCCAGCTAGCGGATTTCTTCTCGCAATGACAGGATAAAAATTTTAATTGACTAAAGTGAGTGGTGATGCTAATATTAGAGTAATTATTAATACTCTTTAATTTAAAAATATGGGTCAAATTTTTGTAGAGTACCTCATAAGTTTAAATAAATACAAAACAATATCATTTCTAAGTGAATAAGTTCACTCACATATTGGACTGCGAAGCAGTCTAATATATGCAATTA
>CAZTIC010000109.1:0-2760 GCA_964613625.1 uncultured Gammaproteobacteria bacterium
AATCATTACCAGCCTGCACCAGTTTATTGCTACGAGCATGGGTATTATAATTAACCAAAAAGACCGCAGTCATTGTCACCATAATAGAAATACTAACTATAAGCTCCATTAATGAATAGCCTGGTTTATCTAATCTTCTCATATTTATTGCTCTGGCTTAATCTCCTTCCAAATTGGAGGATTTAAATTAACATTAATAAGTGGACTAGTAGTGGCACAGGTATAAGCATCGGGGTCTGTGGCGGTCAAGGTGACTGTTACATCTTGAATCTGAGTAAAGATAATAGTGGTAGTTGGCGCTGTAGCATTGGCAATAATCGCATAAATGCCATCTGTCCATAAATATCCACAATTACTGCCCGAACAAGTACTAGCATTACTGTCTGGATTAGCATCATCATAATAATACACGTTACTAGTAAATAGAGTACTAGATCCAACTTGAACATCTACCGGATCCCAACTAAAATACGGTTCAGGAAATTCATGTCTATAGGTAGTAAAGGTTAAATCAGGTGCCGGACTTTGAACAGTGTTATAAGCTACATTATCAGTTAAAGTATGGCCTACTTCACTAGCATCAAATTGAGTCCAAGTACTAGTAGCATTATGCGTATCCCAGAAACGAACCCACCAATAGTATGAAGTGTTGTGATCCAAATCACAAGAATCAAAACCATTGGGACAGGCGTACTGAGTCGCTACACTGGTTACCTTGCCAGTATCCCAAACTGGAGAATCATCATCTCTGACGCTATCATCATCAATAATCACCTGATAAGCGGTTTGAGGATCTCCAATTAACGTCCAACGTACCACTGCTCTATCCGCACTACTGTTACAAGATTGGGCTACACTCCAATTCGGAGCAGACATAGTATTTGTAGTTAAATCTATATACATATTCACTTTATAATCTGTAGTAGCGCAATAACTTTCATCAATACAATTAAAGCTCACCCAGCCAGCTGTAGGATTCCAACCATAGCCAGAAAAATCTCCGGTTATATAATCTATACTGACTCCGTCCTTGCCCTCTCCAACTCTTTCATGCAACTGCATCCAACCACTTGATCCTAAAGAAATGATATGGGCATATCCAGTCACCAAACCAGTAGAAGAAGAGTAGATTGGCGGACTAGAGGTAGCTGGCAAAAAATCGATCCAACCATATGCATCACTTAAGGCATAACCTGTAAATGAACCGTCACTCTCCCCGTTCACACCGAAATCGTTGTCTGAACAAGGCGGAAAAGAAAAATACATAGGAAAAGTAAAAGTAAATATATCTACTAATTCAGCGCTATTACAATTAAAACTTATCCAGGAGTCGCTGGTCTCAGTGTGGGCATAGCCAGACACATTATCTAAATCTGAAGTTTTAGCCATTTGTCCCCATAGCCAAGAAAAATTGGTACTATCAGGAGAAATCAATAAATGAGCGGCCACTAACAATAGAGCTAATGAGCCAATGATAATAAATTTTTTAAATTTAAGAATTTTAAAAGCCATAGTTCTATTATACCATCTTCTGGTAATAGTGATTTAAAAACTTATCAGCTAATTTAATCATCTCTTGTCGTTTGAGCTCAGTCTCATCTGCATAGCCCAATAAATGAAGTAAGCCATGGACTAAAATAAAATTAAGCTCATCTAGAATCTTTTTCTTTGATTCCTTAGCCTGCTTTTTAATTTGATTATAATCTATGATTATTTCGCCTAAATAATCATCTATATCCGTCTGGTCAGCTAGAAAAGATAGAACATCAGTGGTTTTATTTTTTTGTCGATAGGTATTATTAATAGTAGCCATTTTTCGACTAGACACAAAAGCTACAGACACTGTTTTATTTGTTAATTTATGTTTATCTAGAAAAGCCTGGCCCAGTCTTTTTAACTTAGCCCGACAAATCACATCTTTAGTAGTATTATTTACTTCTATCATGGCAACTTCCGTCTTAAATTTCTCAATATTTTATAGACTCCATAGATAAAAGGATTAAAAACTAAATCAAAAGTACCTGGATAATCATAAACCATCCCACTAAAACCCATCTTGAACCTAGTTACTCCTGGCCACTTGTTTTCATCAATGCCGCCAAAATCGTACCAACGACATTCCTTATGTTTAGCTATTTTGATTGCTTCCCATTGCACTAAATAAGGAGCCATTAACTGTCTGGTCGAACTATGAGAAGCTCCATGAAGGTAGATAGCTTGATTACCAAAATATGAGAATAAACCACCCGCGATTACCGATCCTTCATACTCTGCTAAGATCAGCTTAACTTTATCCTTAGAGTGAACTAACAAATTATAATAATGCATTTTACTATGAATACCGAAATGATTACGATCCTTGGTCTCTTCTAAAAGATTAAAGAAACTATCTATATCATCCAGACTCCCTTCTCTAACAGTGACCCCCTTCTTCCCTGCTAAACGCAAATTATATCTAGTTTTCTGATGTAATTTTTTTAATAATTCTTCCTCGCTTAAAGTTAAATCTAAAAGCAAAGTTTTTTGAGGCTGAATTGGGGAAGTTGGCTTTAATACATTTAAATTATTCGGCCAATCAAAGTTTGGTTCCAAGCGCAGAAACCCGATATGTTCTTCTCTGGTAATCTTTTTAACTTCACTCAACCAGAAATTTAATACTTCAGCCAACTGAACTTTATTACTTCTCACTTTATCTACCACAATCGGTCCCCGAGGTGAATAATAATATGAAAAAAATTTAAACTTGTTTTTTACTAATAA
>CAZTIC010000110.1:0-2658 GCA_964613625.1 uncultured Gammaproteobacteria bacterium
AGTTATGGAAAGCAACAATTGCTTTTTCCATTAGTACACCTAATCTTATGTTATAAATATATGTACTTACTCTCTAATTTGTTTTTGGATTATACTTATAATATTTTTTCTTACAGAAATTTTTACCGTACTTTGAAAAATTGAATTAACCAAAATACAAAACTCTAAATTATTAAAAGGTGGTGTTATGAATATTCGGATTTTATTAATTTTCTTTTTTATTGTAACTATTGAGTTTTCTTTTAATAGTGCTTCTGCTAATTCAAACACAGACATTAGTACAAATTCTATAAAAACAATTTTTCCTTATGTTATTCTCACTAATTACAGCGAAGATTCTCCGTTCTATACTGGAATACAAACATTAAAAAATTACAGAGATGCTGAGATTGTTTTTTTCGAAAACGACATATTGTCAGTTTTAGACACATTGAGGGATTTAAAACCCAACTATGTAACCGTAATAATCTCCCCATTAGATATCGATGAAGGATTTGCTTATAATCTGTATACTTTATCAAAGCAAATTGACATGAATTATGATACAGACTTTTCATATGGATTAATTACCGGTAACTATCCAGAAGATGTTGAAAATTATATTGAAAATGTTATTCTATACGAGAGTGGTAATGCTGAAATGCAAAAAGTCTTTAAGTGCTTTTGGAGAACGGGAACAGGAGCTGTTGGTGGAGGTATAGGCGGATGGGGTGACGATTTATCTGAGTCATTAGTAAATTCGTTTAGTTATTTGGGATTGGAATCCCAGAGAATCGATACAGATAGTACAAATATGCAAGAAATAATTGCTCATCTACAATGCTCCGGAATAATTCACTTTTTACTCCACGGTAATGTAACAATGGTAGAAGGTATCTATTACACTAGTATTCCCGATTTCGATTCACCGGTAATGGTATTAAATAATGGTTGTTATGGAGGTTGCACATCAAAATGGTATGATCAATGTCACGCACCAAGTACTGGTAATTACGAGGATAGGGCTAGGACTGTTGATCCAGAACATTCTTTCGCACTCAACTTTTTAGATAATGGCGCTTTAGTATATTTTGGACATATGTGCATGTGGGGAAATAATAAATGGCCAGAAATTTTAACAAATGCGTTAATTAATGATCAAAATAAAAGAGTTGGTGATCTATTAATTGACTGGTATAATATACCAACTGGTCCAGATATCTATACGGCTGAAGACACTATTGGTCTTTGTCCAAATGATCTATACGGATTGGATAAAAATAGGTTTTACTATTCATCCATTATTCTTTATGGAGATCCAGCACTTAGAATCTTAATAGAAACCGACGATATTAAAACTGATCCTTATTGTTTAACCCCAAAGCAGTTTGCTCTAAACCAAAATTATCCAAATCCTTTTAATTCAAGCACAAAAATTGAATATTCAATTCCAATAGATTCTCATGTTAAGTTTATTATTTATAACAGTGCCGGGAAAATAGTTGATATTCTGATAAACAGTAGACAAACAGCAGGAAATTATACAGTGAATTGGAATGCTTTCGCAATGCCATCAGGTATCTATTTTTATAAAATTAGTGCAGGGAGTTTTAATGAAGTGCGAAAATGTTTGCTGATTAAATAAGACAATTGTTTTTATTGTATTTTACTAAAGAACATCTAACAATTTGATGGACTGAACCACGAGAGCCATTGGATGAATTTTAAGTTATAAGCATTTTTTGAAATTGAGTTGTTATTGGACAGATTTATGATATTTATTCGTGGTCAGTCATCATGGTCCGTTAGCCGTGAACTGAAATAAAACGAATACAAAAGGAATATCTTTGCCGACAAAAAACAATGAATCATCTATTGATGAAAAAATTGCTAAGTTACCAAGAGATTACCTGTCATTATACAGTTTATATTCCACGGCAGAAGAATCATACTTAGATTATTACACGTTTTTATTAAAAGCCGCAGAATCAACAGATGAGCATGAGAGAACAAATTTAATAATAAAACGTTTTCATCATAGAGATATCACTGTTGTATTTTCACACCTTTTTCTTGAGGCTATCATATATGATTATGGTGCAATTAACACATCTGACTCTTACATGAAAAAGTATGTTGATAAGTTAGAATTTTTATCAAAGTGGGTGGTTATACCTAAAATAGTGACAGGAAAACAATTTCCTACAGATTCTCAAGCATTTGAATTACTTGGAAAATTAAAAAAAACTAGGAATGATATAGTTCATTTTAAAACAAGAAAAATTTCATACAATAAAACTACTACTGATATCAAAAGTAAATTTATAGACGAATTTGATATAGTAAATTGCTTCGATTGCATGAGCGAAGCCTTAAAAGAACTTTCGAATTTAGATATTAAAAATTGGCCACTGTTTGAATGGGGTTTTATTCAACAACTTATTTCAAAAAAATATCGAGATATTAGAGAAGTATCTTTTGAAAGATTAAGAGAAATATGTTAAAATATTTAGAGCTGGCAATAAATCTAGATAGTGTTTGGAAAGATAAAGCAAAAAAAGATAAAGATTTCAGACAATATTGGGATGATGCTGATTTTAAACACTTGGTTGAATAAAAGCAATTTCAAAATAAAAAATCAACAAACCATTCCATTTAACAATATCCTAAAATTCCCCC
>CAZTIC010000111.1:0-2588 GCA_964613625.1 uncultured Gammaproteobacteria bacterium
TTCTTTTGACTTCTTTAGCGGTTTTGGCTAGATAACTCTTGGGTGTTAATATATTGGCCAGTCTGAGTATTTTTTTAGTTAAAAATTTGTTATTAGCAATAATGCAAGATGGCTGAGAGTTAACGGAAAAAGAAGTACTTTTGATAAAAAAACTTTTATCAAGAAAATCTATTTTCATTAAATTAAATCTGCTGGAAATAATTTTCACCTTAGCGCCTACTTTTATTAAAGCATCAAAAATTAACTGAGCGCTTTGACTTTGAAGTTTTGAGGATTTATTCATAAGATCCAATTTTTTTAAAAATTAAATTGGATTTATGAAAAATTTAAATATAAATAAAAAGTTTTTTTTGAAACTATTTAACCAAGATGTATTTTATCTGAATAGATTCATTATAGACCTATAATTTGAAATAGCAAGAAGAAAAAAATTAAATAATTTAGAATAGATTGATATAAAGTGATATATTAGGGATTGATGCCCGTTTACAAAAAATGTCGAACTTCAATTAGTTAGCTCGCCGTTTCGCGGCTTGCTTGCTCCGGCGCGGCGCCCTTTTATCCTGAGCGAAGTCGAGGGGCACCCGCCGCACCTCCACTATTTTTCGCGCGCGCGATTTTCTCACCCTTCGGTCGAGCAGAAAAAAACAAATCCAAAACCATCCCGTTCAATCTACAACATTGAAGGCTGGAGAATAAGAAATATTTTCACCTTCGCAATTGCCGTATACAAGATTACCATCTATATCTTTAGAGTCTTTGCAACCGTATAATAAATTCATCCTAACTCTGTATGATCCCTTGGCTCCTTTAGTAGAGATGACATGATATAATTCATCCACTCCATTATTAAAAAATCTTCCTGGAACTAATTGTTTTTCTTCCTGACAACTTTCTTCATCGGCAACAGCCCAACCCATCATTGTTTTTTTCTCAAGCACTCCATGGTAGTTGCAATCCTTCCCTTTTACCCAGATCGGTTTAGAAAAGGAATTATTAACTTGTATTTTTATTCCGATACATTCAGGTATTCCAGGAAAAGAAAAGGTAGCGGGTATAATGATTTTTTTATCGCTTAAAGAATATTCTTTATTAGGAGTTATTACAAATTTATCTGATATATCCTCAATATTAGGATTTGTTTTTAAAGAGAGCTTGTTCATCGATAACAAATTATTATGGTTTCTTAAAACCAATACGATAAACAGAGCAAATAGACCCACTATCAAAATAAGAAATAAACATTTTTTGTACATATTACTACCATTTTAGTTTATCAGATTTTTAAATTTTTGCATTTTTTCTTTTTAATCCCGATTTCACCGGGATTGTTCGAGCCGACAGTTTCGGAGGCGCGGCGGGTGTCTCGCTTTGCTCATCACTCTCCGTCGGTCCTTCGGACACTAGGAGAGTGCTTCGCACTCTCCGTCGCGAACAGTGGCTCCAATCTTCTAATTACACATATTATTAAAAAAAATTTGAATATAAATCTAAATCACAGTTTTCGAGCAATCAATGAGGCAATTTTTCCTTTCCTTCTCTCAATTTCTTCATACTTCTCTATTAACCAATCACCATCTTGATAATAATTTTTTAATTCATTTTGAGAAAATATGTGTGGTAAATCTTGCCTAAAATTTTGAGCCATTTTAGTCGCAACAACATTTAAACCCCCAGACGCCGTCCACCCTTTCATTTTTTTTATAAGAAAATCTATTTGATCTTTCTTTAAAAAATGAAGCAGCCCAATTGCCAATATTAAATCAAATTTTTCCGTTGTTTCAAACTTCAAAACGTTACTGACAATAAGGTTAAGATTGGGGTTCTCTCCCGCACGTCCTTTTAAAATTTTAACCCCCTCTTCGGACATATCAACGCCGGTTACCTCAAAAGAATTCGCCAATAAAAAAAGGGTATTTCTTCCATTACCCACACCTAACTCTAAAACTTTACCTTTATTAATAAAATTTAAAACCTTTTTTACCAGTGGAATTGGCTTTTCACCAAATAACTTAGGATTATTTTTGTATTGCTCGTTAAATCTGTTTTTAAAATTTATCATTTAGCTGCATTGATAATAAATAAAAACCAATAACAATGATTATTTAAATCATTGTTTGCTCTGCATCAGTAATAATTCATATATTTCTTCGATATTTTAAACTGACTAAATAGGTCGGTCTAGAATCCTTTTATCATTATAACTCAACAGTCTGGATATATCACCACAAGGCTAAAATGGAAAAACAAAATAAAAAAATAGTTCCAACAGTGTAATACTTGGTTTGTAATATTAGCTATTTACAAAAAAATTGCTAACTTGATGCCCGACGTGGATTTACGATTCGCTAACTATTTACTAGATAAATAATTGTTGGTTCACATGCACTAGGAGGGTGCTTCGCACTCCACCGTCGGTCCTTCGGACACTAGGCGGGTGTCTCGCATAGCTCGTCACTCTCCGTCGCGAACATTGGTTCTCACCGACTTTCCGCCATCAATCAATAAATCGCCTTAATGGCGATTTGTTGATTGATGCCCGACGTGGATTCGAACCACGATTGAAGGCTTCAAAGGCCTTTGTCCTG
>CAZTIC010000112.1:0-2523 GCA_964613625.1 uncultured Gammaproteobacteria bacterium
AAAGTGGTGATTGTTTCAGATTTTTTTTATCCACATTGGACTGGAATTGCCCGATCTATTTTTTTATTAGCTCAGGCTTTAGTCAAACAAAAAAGGGTTAGCAGTGTTTCAGTGCTAACCAATCAGCATCAAGCTTATTTGGTGACTCAAGAAAAAGTTCACCAGCTTGAAATTAATCGATTTAAAGTTAGCTTAAATTTATCTCGAGCTAAAGTATCATGGTCCCTGCTGAGGCATTTGCCAACAGCGATTAAACAAGCTAATGTAATTTTAATTAATTCTCCATCGATTTATAGCTTGCCCAGTGTAATTTTAGCCAAGCTTTTTAAAAAGAAAGTCATTATTTTTCATCAAGGCGATCTGATTTTACCGGCTGGGTTAATTAATAAATTAATTCAGTTTATTTTTGATGCGAGTCATTTAATTGCTTTTTATTTAGCTGATTATTTAGTGACTTATACTGATGATTATTTACAAAATTCGAGATTGTTACCGAAATTTAAAGCTAAAACCACCAGCCTGAGAATCCCTGGCATGTTTCACAAGCAGGTGATTCATAAAGTTAAAGATCGGAGATTAATGGCTCAAATAAAAACACGTCGTGAATCGGGCAAATTTATTTTTGGTTTTGCTGGGCGATTAGTTGAAGAAAAAGGGGTCGATGTGCTGCTAAAGGCGGTTAAGTTGTTAGCTAGAGAGAGATCAGACTTCCAAGTTTTATTGGCGGGCGAAAGTATGGATTATGAAGTTGAGTATCGGCGTTTGATTGATCAGTTGAGTCGGTCTTGTAAAGATCAAGTTTCTTTTTTAGGTTTATTATCAGCTAATGAATTATCAAATTTCTATCAATCTCTCGACTGGCTAATTTTGCCGTCACGCTCTGAATGTTTCGGTTTGGTTCAAGCTGAGGCAATGAGCTTTGACAAACCAGTCCTAGTGGCAGATGTAGTTGGAGCCAGGGAAGTAGTGGCTAAAACTGGCTTCGGCTTAATTTTTAAGAGCGGAAATCCGGTTGATTTAGCTGACAAAATGAATCAAGCGATGCAGCTAGATCAAGCAAAGCTAAAAATAAACTATTCAAAAGTTGAAAAATATTTTATTGACCCGGCACAACTAACTGCTTTTTTTAATTTATTCTAAAACCAACTTAAGAATAAAAAAAACAGGCAAAAAATTACTATTATTTTAAATTTTTTAGCCGGTTTTTTCATTTAGTATTTCTGTAAATTTTAGCCTCTGGGTGATCGTAAACGGTAAAAGTTTCCTCTGCCTAGTAATCAGGGAGGGTGAAGTGATATTGAGTAATTAAGATTATACTTTAATAACTAAGATAAAATACAGCTCAGTCTTTATCAGCGAATAAAAATCCTATATTTTTATGAACAGGGTTTGAGGTTTGTTTGATTTTAAAACCATTTGACCGAAAAGTGTCAACTAACTTTTCTAGCATATATTTTGATTTAAACAAGTGATATTCCATAACAATGTGATCAATCTTTTTGTATGAATCCCTGTTTAAGTTTTGGAAGATATTAAACTCCTCTCCCTCGCAATCAGATTTAATTAAATTAATGTGATCAATTTTGTTTTGATTCATAAACTGTTCCAGAGAGATGGCATTGACAAACATTTTCGACTTTTCATATTTTTTGATGCGATTATTGCCTAGATTTTTTTGGTTTATCATCATTCCTAATTTTTTTTGTTTAGACGATATGGCAATTTGAAAAGTTCTAACGTTTTTTATTTTATTTAATTTAATGTTTCTTATAAGTAAATTATAGCTAGATTCATAAGGTTCAATTGCATAAATTTTATTCCGTGAAGATGCTTGAGCAGCCAATATTGAAAAATCACCAATACCAGCGCCAATATCAATAACTGTCCAATTACGACCAACGGGAATTCCGAATTTTTCATAATCTTTATTTATATAGCTTTCAGTCAGAACCCAAAGATCCATCAGGTTCCTGACAAAAAATTTTGTGTTGTTTTTTAATCTAATCAGTGAAAGTGGGTGTACTACTACCCCCCAAAGACTATGCGGATTTTTTATGTTTTTAATTAAACTGAAAATTGTTTGAAAATGGTATTTTTTAATTATCATTTTTTTTAAAAATTAGTACTTTTGGGTGATCGTAAACGGTAAAAGTTTCCTCTGCCCCGTAATCAGGGAGGGTGAGTGGAATACCCAAGTATTTTAAACTGGGATAAGAATTAAACTCAGCCACCAGTTCATAAACAGTTTGGCCAGCAAATAAATCACTATAAAATTGAGCAGTGCGAGGATATTTCCAAGGCAGACGGCCAATGCTGGCCCAAGCACGATTGGAGGATAAGACATAATAGTCACCGGCTTTTAAGTTTTGCTCGAGCTGTAACCATTTTTGATCAGTGTCACGGTCAAACACTCTCAGCTGAATATGTTTTAGGCGCGGCTGCTTAGCAGTTAAAGCCAATGGCAGAGAGTCATCCCAGTATTCGCTTAAAATAGTTTGTCCAGTTTTAGTTTGTTTAATCAGC
>CAZTIC010000113.1:0-2522 GCA_964613625.1 uncultured Gammaproteobacteria bacterium
AGAAAATATCGGTCTTTCTCTTTTATATTGCTTAATCCCTTTATAGCTTCTTTTAGTATCTCTAATTCTGTATCCTGTCGTAAAATCTCTTTATATGTTTCAGCTAAATAATCATTGGAAAAACTACTATACAGGCTTCTCAGAGCCACTTTTCTTTGGGTAACGCTTAAATTCTTATTATTAACTATCTCCAATAGCGGCGCCTGGGCATTACTCAAATTTGGCGATAATAATTTATAGGCTTCAAGTTTTAACATATAGTCAATATTTTTATTATTTATTATCTCCAATAACAATTCTTGATTGGTTGAATTCTTGACGATAAAGATTTGTAAATCAATATCATATTTTGAATTAACAACTAATCGTCTAACCCTGTCATCATCATCCATAATAATATTCAACCATTCATGTCTTTTTTGCCAACAAGTTTCATGACATATCTTTTCGCTATCAAATTCTCTAATTAATTTTCTGGTGGCTGATTTTTCTCTTAGGGGAGTTGGCATAAACCTAAGAGAACTAAATATAGATAACAAAAAATAAAGCATAATTACTAAAATAATACCTAACCAATATTTCTTTTTAATCTTCTTATTTCTCATAGTTGTTTCGCCCCTGGATTCTGACTGCCCAAACTCAAAAACCAGGGGCGCTATAAATTACAACTATTACAACCTAGCAAGTCCTAAGTTAAAGAAAATTAAAAGATAAGTAAAAATGAAATGAGAAAATAGCTTTTACATAACAAGAAATAATTCTACCGCAGGTTAACAAAAGGAAATAAAGATTATAGAATAATATGATTTTGAACTTTAAAAACATGAAAAAACACCTCACTGGGTGTCTTTTCAATAGACAAAATTTATAAATACCTGTAAATATCGTGTTTACCAATAGAAATAAACAATATGTCACCATTATACATTCGCTCAAATATTATCCTATAATTACCAGTTATAGAAATTGACCATATTCTCTTAAACTTACCATGTAATTCATGTAGACGGAGAGATGAATGAATAGGATTTCCTTTGAATATTAATTCTTTTTTTAAGGCTAGGTCTATAATCTCTTTTGGTAATTTTTTTATTTCTTTCGAAAATTTTTTAGAATAGTATATTTCTTTGATTATCATAGAAGGTCAGCTAAAGATTTAGCTTCTATAGATTTCCCCTTTTTATACTCTTCTCTGGCTGACTTAATTGAACTTAAAAGCTCTATTTCGGAAATTAGATCTTTATCCGAATCAAATAGATATTTAATATAACCGGAAACAGATTCAAATCCTCTTTGTTTAGCACTTTTTTTAATATCCTTAGTTGTCTGCTGTGGTAATGATAAACTTAATACTTGACGCATATTTTTTAAATTAATTCTTATACACCTATAGTAATACAGCTGTATTACACTTGTCAAGCAACTAGGCTAAGAATAGTAAAAATTAATAAAAAGGTTCATCACTACTTTAACACTCTATATCTAAAATTCAGATAAACTTCTATTTATGATTGCAACAAAAAAAAGAGCATTAGCCCTTTTTTATATATTTATAATAAATATAAACACTATAAATTTTTATAAGTGTTATTGTCCCGTAATTTTATACTATCAATAATAATTGCTTGTTCTTCTCTATGAAAAATTATCCTAAATTGTTTAAATCTTGCTCTATAAAAATCTGTATTTTTTATTTTTATTATTTTTAGATCTTTATCATTATTTATAATACTATTTAAAACATTTAAAAGACCTATTTGGTCTCTCTGAGAAACTTTCAATAATAATTTTTCTATCTTGTCCATTAGATTAAGATATTCTCTTTAGAATTTTAACTAAATCTTTTGCCTTTAGCCCTCTTCCTCTGTTATCACGAATAGCATCAAAGACTGTAAACTCCTTAATTTCTTTATCTTGTTTTATAATTAATGGCTCAATCTCTAACTTATTTTCCTTTAGAGTTACAATAAATTGATTTGTATTAAACTTTCTTCTCCATTCTATGGGAAGAGTCACCTGTCCTTTAGTTGTGGTTTTTAATATTGTAGTCATATAATTTGTAGTAATTTCTTACATCCTTACTTTACCATAATAGATATTTATGTCAAGGATGTAAAAAGAAAAAAGCTGAATACGAATATTCAGCTTAGTTTTGTGATACTTGATCTTTTGCGATCAATTAATCACAAGTGGTAATTAAAAATTTGATAAAAAGAGCGAGGCCGACTACAGCATAGCCGATGGCTTTTGCTACGTTAACAAAGTTAGTTTGGATCATATCCAGTTCCATGCTAGTCTGGATTCCTACGAAACCAAATAAGCAAATCATGAAAACGGAAATACCAATTAGCCATAGAGCTCCGTAACCTAGGTTACTTAATATTTTTCCAGTTAGGGTATTTGCAAAAAAATCTTTTACAGTAGTAAATGCATCTGAGTTTCCAATTATTGTTGTCATCTTTTTAATTTTTTTTGGTTAAATTATAATGAACTATTTTATAATATATATTATAACATATTAT
>CAZTIC010000114.1:0-2505 GCA_964613625.1 uncultured Gammaproteobacteria bacterium
TATTAATTGTTTTTTGATAATCATCTTCAAAATCATAATCAAGATCATCTTTTGCATTATCCACACCTTCTTGCGCAGATTCTATCGTATCTTCTACATTTGCTTTCATACGTTCAAGGCTAACCTTGGCTTGTTCCAAAGAAATTTCAGCTTGCGTAATAGAATTTTCTGCTTTCACAGTCTCGTCATTATCTGCTCCATCAAGTTTATCATTATAACTAGCAAGAGCCGATTGATAACTGGCATAGGCAGATCGAACATTAAGCTCCAAACTATCCGCCTTGACCCTGGCAATCTTATCACCTTTTTTAATCATATCACCCTCGTCAAAAAAAGTTTCAACTACTTCCAAAGTATCTCCGCTAACCGAAAAAGATAATTCTACTCCGTCTTTAGCAACCACTTTACCATCAGATTCAATAGATATTTTTATATCATCTTTCTTTACTGTCCACTCACTTTGTTTCTTTTCAATATTACTCTGCTTATCTTTTCCTGAAGCAACAAAATACCAAACACCAACTACTGCTATAATTAATATCAAAATGATTATTATGCTTTTCTTTTTAAATATTTTTAAAAAACCATTTCCTTTTGATTTTTTACTTGCCTCCAAAATTGATTCGCTCATACAATTTTTTATTAATTTATTTCAAGATTAATTCATTATCAAAACAAAAGATGCAACTTTTCTATCACTAACATCCTTATTCAACCATACATTTATCATTACGTCTTTTTCTATGTCACCTAGACTTGCTTCAAGCATTCTTGGCTCATCTTCACTTTCAGTGTCTGGTTTAAGCATTTGTATTCCAACAGGAATAACTATTGTTTCTTCGCTTGATCCCATTTTTTTCAAATTTTCTATCATTAGACTCTTATCCACATCATTTCTATCTACACTACCCATTCCACCCCTCATACCTGGCATCCTTCCAGATGCACTGCCAAATAGTAGGCACATTCTTTTTTTCATCATCTTCGGAATTATTATTTTGATTTTCGACAAAGCCTCCTGGTCTTTCAATCTTTAAAACTGTAACTTCATTCCCAACTATCTTTGTAACTAATCCTCTTATATCACTAGGTTCGTTAGGTTGTCCAAAATCAGGCATACGCATACCATTTCTATTCAAATTATCTTGAGGATTGTCACTCTTTGAACAACCTACTAGAAAAAGGCCAAAAATAGACAAAAAAAATAAAAAAATTATTGTTTTTTTCATAAATAAAATTTTAAATTATTATACATTATATTATACTATATAATACGCTAAAAAAAACTATTTCTTGCAATTTTTTACCATAAATAGCTTATAATTAACCGCATCATATAAGATATTAGTTATAATAAAAAATATACAAAAATATCTACGTATATTTTTTATTTAACATATATTTTACTTAAAATTCTCCAAATTAAACTCTCCTTTCAAATCTCCCCCATATTTCTTTAAATAAAGGATTGAGATGGCTATCATTACTCCACCAACAATCATTAGAGCTACTACTCTTATTATAGCGTCATTCAGTCCTGACTATATAACTTGAACCATTTTTGGATACATAATAACGAGGAATAAACGCGCCTTTATAGTTAAATTGAAAATTTATAGAATTCTCTGTTCAAATCTCTCCAGTGTCAACAATAATCTCTTTTTCATCACTCGAATATGAATCAAAGAAAAAACCTGTCTGCAAATTCCCGTCATTCAAATATTTTTCATCCTCCATAGTACCCTCATCTATTCCTCTAGCACTAACAACCTTGTAATCAACATATTCCTCGGTTCCATATTTAAATACTTTATTGGGCAAAAATGTATTGTTTTGTACAAAAAATAAATCATTTCTTGATTAAATTTCAATTTTGATAGTCCCATTATCTGTAGCTGTCAAATTAGCGGTTTTCATAAAACAAGACTGATCAAAATCTGGCCAGTCTACATCATTCGCGTGCGTCACAAAGGGCGCAAAAAATAAAATTAAAAATACAAATATTTTTTGTATATTACACTATCTTAAACATTCATCAAAACCCTAACCAACCTCAACCTATCATAAGTATATTTTCCAGAAAAATGCTCGAAAACTGGTTTAAGTCTCTCATCACCAAATTCTTCAAAAGCTTTTTTTATTTCCCGAAAACTGTCAAAAGGCAATTTTAAATATTCCAGATCTAACTTCTCCCCTGCATCCATCATTTTTTCTATATGATTAACCACAGTAGACTCTTTCAATTCTTGGTTTTTTGCTATCCTTTGTAAAGGAGTTTTTTTTTGTAACAGCTCTTTAGTTTTTAGATAATACTGGGGCTTAGCCTTGACCACTTTCACAACTCTATCTTTTTTGATTACTTTATTTTTCTTTGGCATATCATCCCTTGAGATACCATTGTTATCTACGAAACCATTGATCAATTCGATAAATACACCACCGTATTGTTTTAACTTCTGCTTACCCACACCTACTATACTCGCAAACTCATGAGTATCAGCAGGA
>CAZTIC010000115.1:0-2225 GCA_964613625.1 uncultured Gammaproteobacteria bacterium
TTATTGGCATCGCCTTTAGTGATATACTGCGGTTTGCCTTCAATAACTTTCATATCATAAATTCTATGAGTTGTCGGTATTTGAGTTTTGGTATTCGGACCAAAAGTTATAATGTCGCCGATTTTGTAAGTAGACACCGGTTTGACAACCACAATGCTACCAGTATGAATTGCTGGCTCCATTGAACCAGACAGCACGGTTAGAACTTTAATATTTCCAGTGATTGGGAATGCGGAAACGATAAACAATAAAGCAATGGTTACCAAAACCGCGATAACTAAATAATAAATTATTTTGAATATTTTTGCCATTTTTTACTCAAAACTAAATCAAAGCCCCCACACTCAACCCCTCTTTAAGAAAGAGAGGTTGAGAAGCGAGTTTCGAATCTTCTTACTGACTTACAACTTGATTAAGACCAAATGTTGTATTAACACCAATACCTGCTCCTTGTATCTCGTTTTCTGCAGAAGTTGGAACTGACCATACAATCTTTACACTGGCTATTTGATCAGCCAGTAAAGCACCTAAATCATAAGTATTACCATCCCATGTGGAAAGAGATCCACTGTCAACAGCCGTTTCAAAACCACCGTCATTATTCTTGTCATAGGTCACAACAAAATTCAAATTATCAGCAAGTGCTCCCCAATCATTAACACCAGTATTACTAACTATATCGAACTTAATTGTTGCAACGCCATCAACAGTCCCAACATTCTTGATATCCATTATTTGCTTTTTTGTAACTCCTGGATATAGATCCTTCAAGCCTGATGCCTTCATAAAAGCAGTGTACTCTGAATAACCATCGCCGGTCCAACCATTTGCTGCTCTAAAATCATAGCTAGTGGTATCAAAACCATCAACCCAATCTTGAGTTGCTCCTGATACATCTTGATCTATCTTAATGTCCATTGTTCCAGCTGTGAAAGTATTTCCACTCATTGTCGCTGTATTGCTAAAATAAGCGACGGTTCCGCCAATAACTATTGCAGAAACAATACCAATTATACTTAAACTTAATATTAATTTTTTAGACATAATTTTAATTTTTTTAATTTTTTGACTTTTTGTCCTGTTAAATATTGATTCTCAGTAATTTTACTGAAAGTAAAATTATTTAACAGAACGGATTTCAAGCGACTCGCCTTAGGCTCCTCTCTTAAAAGAGTTGCCTCCTCTCCTAAGGTTTTCCCTGCTCTCCGTAGAGGAGCTTAGGGTAAGTCACTCTATCGACCTTTGTCTTGCCAAGTTACAAAACTCAACAAGAATTATTTTTCAAACTGACAAATTTTAAAAACAAAAAAACTCCTTCCTTTTTTCATATAGAAGAAGCCATAGTAACCTCCTTTATTAAATTATTTTTTCTGTTTAACACGATTGGGATTTGTCTGGTTTTATTCCTTGCCTGTTCGCTAAAAAGAAAACAGAGAAAATAAAAACCAGATTGCTAAGATGAAACTGTCTCGAAGTTTCACTCGACAACCCGGCTAACTTGTAATCAAGTCCCGTGGCTTTCCGTCTTCCGATTACTCGGAATTTGGCCTCAACCGTTACCTTTTATTATCCTTTTCTACCTCTATGGAAAAACATTGTCAAGTCTTTCCAAATTTTCAATTGTTGTTATCTTACCTATTTCAAAAATCCTGTCAAGCATCTTTTAAAAAATAAAAAACAAAAACGAAAAATAAAAAATCATTGACAGATTGACACCTGGTGTCAACCGACTCATCAATAAATTGAAGAATCAAAAAGAGCCCGGAAATCCGGGCCCTTTTCTAATATTCTAGAACGTTTTCTTAAAACCTCTTTTTCATAGGTCTTGCTTCGTTGACTAACATCTTTCTTCCTTCTAAATCTTGTTCGTTGAACATCTCAATAGCTTTCTTGGCTTCTTCCTCTGTTGACATTTCTATAAATCCAAATCCTTTTGATCTTCCCGAAACTTTGTCGGTAATGATAGCAGCAGATTCTACTGTACCTGCTTTAGCAAAAAGATCTTTAAGAGAGTCTTCGGTAGCTTGATAAGGAAGATTGCCTATATAAAGTTTCTTTTCCATTTTTAAGTTTATTAGTTTAATGATATCTCCATCAGCAATGGAAGCCAATGAGAGACAAACGACCTACTCCAAGATTTTCACTTAAAAACCAATTTGAGAATGATACAGCTAAGACCTAGGAGGTACGATACCTCTTCTCTATTTAAAAAGAAGCACTCTAAA
>CAZTIC010000115.1:2235-2501 GCA_964613625.1 uncultured Gammaproteobacteria bacterium
AGTTTAATGATATCTCCATCATCAATGGAAGCAAATGAGAGACAAACGACCTACTCCAAGATTTTCACTTAAAAACCGATTGAGATATTCCCAACTTGAGAATAATACAGCTAAGACCTAGGAAGTACGATACCTCTTCTCTGTTTAAGAAGAAGCATTTTAAAAGTATACCCTTTATTGCTTCTCATGTCAATCACGTTAGAAATTTAAAATCAATTAATGTTTCGAGAAAAACTTGGAGCTTCGGTTGATAACTGGTATTAACC
>CAZTIC010000116.1:0-2474 GCA_964613625.1 uncultured Gammaproteobacteria bacterium
TGATGGCTCAACAAATGGGAGGTTCTGCTGGTCAAATGGCTGGAAAAGGTATGGGTGCTTTACAAAGTGGTCAAAGGGCTATATCTAACGCTGGTAAAAGAAAAATGCAAAAACTTGGAGAATCAGCTAAATATGGAAAAGATAGATTAGTTTCTAAAGCCTCAGCAGCAACGGGTATACAACTCAGTTCTTCAGAGAGAGCCTTGGCTAAGAAAAATAGACGAGAGGGAGCATTATCAGCTGGTAGAGTGGCGGCTAATAAGAGTATTGCTACTAAAGCTGAAAAAGGCGGATTAATGGGAAATTTAGCTTTAGCCAGTTCTGGGCATAAAGGAGCTTTTCAGATGATGAGATTTGGTCAAGGTAAGCGAACTAAGCAAGCCTATCAAGCTAAACAAGAGATTGCTAACACTCAAGAAAAAATTTCACATATACAAGATGAAAAAGCTACTCGGGAAAGTAAAGAGCAAAGAGTTGCTCAGTTAGACTCTAGAGAAACTCAGGCTGGAAATAGGATTTCTCAAATTGACAAAGAATTAGAGCAAGGAGTAAAGACTGGAAAACTAAACTTTGATTCAGAGGAATACAAAAGTTTAAAAACTGAGCAAGATGAACAGAAGCAAGTACAAAGTGATGCTAAGACGCAAAAAGAAGCTTTAAATAATGATCTGCAAAAACCAAAAACATATTCAGAAGAACAGTTGGGAAGTTTAACGAGTAAAAAGGAAGCGGCCGAAGCTACCCTGGAAAAAGCCCAAGGTAAAAGTACAATTAATATGGGTAATCAAAAAAGAGCTGCCCAAAATGAACAAGATAGAAAGGCGAATGAAGGTATAGCTCATATTGATAATACCTCTGAATTAGTGCAAGCTGTTAAAGATGGGTTGCGTACTGGTAATCAGTCACAGGTTAGGGTTGCTTCTAAAAAATTAGCTAAAAACGGGGACTATAATGCCTTAAATAAATCTCTCGGATTAGGTAGTGGTCAAAAAGGCATGACTGAGCTAGCTAAGATTTTGCAAGGTAAAGGCAATTTTTCTCAACAAGATTCTTTATCTTTAGTTTCAGATATTGGTGGTTTAGCTAAAAATAATGGACAATTATCTCCTTATGGAGCAGTTACAATGGAAAATGGTATGTGGCGAGAATCAAGTAATTCAGAGAGAGATGCAGTTTCCTACCACAGTTTAGCAGGCTCTAGCATGGAAAGTATAGTTAGAAAATCAGGAGCCTCAGCCTTAGGCTCTTATAGTGGAAGTGAAAATTCTACGGCAAAATGGCAAATAGACAGATCAGCTGTTGCCATGCTTCAAGGGAATCAAGGACAGTTTATAGCAGCTTTAAAAAAGTTTGGTAATCCAGAAATTGTATCTCATTTAAGTACGGATGCTAATATTAAAATCTTACAAGACAATGGATTAAAGAATTTAGCTGATGAAATGCAAATGATGGCAAGTGAAAAGCAGGATAAAAATAGTGCTGAAAATATTGAAGATATGGTTAGAAATATAGTGATTAATCCTTAATAATTTATTATGCAATACGATATTAAACAATTAAATAAATTAATAGATAGTATTTCTTTATCAGGGAACAGTAGAGTAGCTTTTGATTTGCATAAAAAGATTAAGGATTTTTTAGATAAAAATAAGAAATTAAAGAGTGAAGATAATCTTAAGTATAGAAAATTAGAAAGACTAAAAAAGAAATGTCAGTTTTTAGCTTTAAATCATTTTGAAAATTGGCAAGAGACGTACACCTTAATTGAGGAGAGTTTTTCCTTGGTCTTTACTTTGCCAAGTTATAATTTTTGGAATAAATTAAAAAATAACCTTATATATATTGGAGATATTGAGGAGAGAGATAAAGTAAAAGATAATTTAAGAAAAGCACTTTCACATTGTAGTGATAAAATAGTAAATAGTAGTGATTACAAACAAGATGTTATTGAAAAAGTATCTGAGTGGATTAAAGACTTTGTGGTTAATTTTGGACCAGACAAAGAAATAGATAAAGTTAAAAAAGCTGAATATTTAAATAATAGTTCTAATTTAAAAAAAATTAATAATCAGGACAAGGAAAAAGTTGTTGCCTTGTTAAACTTTTATGAGATTTTAGGCTTGTCTTCGGCTTCACCCTTAGGCATGGAAGAGACAGCAGTTTTCTCTATAGATAATAAGCCATATATTCTAAGTCGTCGGGGCTTGGAGGATGTTGGACATATAATGAGTAGAATTGAAAAAATTAAAATGCCACAAGATAGTGCTTTATCTTCAGTGGGATTTTTAAGCGATGAGGAGAAAAATAGAAGAATAAAGGATTTACAAAAATTATCTCTTGACTATAACTTGAATAGCTTAGAGTTCAAAGCTTTGCAGGAAGAAATTAATAATTTACGTAAAAAATAAAATATTAAACATTTTATATTAATTAAAATTAGCAGATATTTCTGCTATTTTTTCTTTTATTATCAA
>CAZTIC010000117.1:0-2400 GCA_964613625.1 uncultured Gammaproteobacteria bacterium
GGGCGACTCTGGAGTCGCCCGGAGATGTAGAGGGAGGCTCGAGAGCCTCCCGTACTTATTTACATTAATTTTCGAGGAGGAGAAAAGGCGAAAAGAAAAAGAGCAAAACTCGTAAGACAAGCGTGGCTTTATAGCGGATAAGTTATGCTAACACATGTGACTGTCTGAATAATGGGGGAATGTCAGGTGGACCATATAAATTCCAGGCTGAAATGTATTTAAGAACAGGGCGTAATCAAATGAAACTTTGTAATACTTGTGGAAATGAAATAAGTGATATGCAATCCATATGTCCATATTGTCATTCCAAACAACGTACAACAAAACCTAAACTAGAAAAAATTGTTACATTAAATCTTGAAAAAGGAATGCCCCTGGCACATGAAGCTCTAAATAAATTAGATGCAGAAATTGGAAAATATTCAAGTTTAGGTGTAAAAGTAATAAAGGTTATTCACGGTTGGGGCTCCTCCGGTACCGGTGGTAAAATACGTGAATTGGTAATTAAACGGTTAAGAACTAAAAAACAAAATGGGACTATCAAACATTTCTATAATTGTGAAATATCTTCTAAAAACACAGATGAATTTCAAATTTTACTTTCTTTATGTCCTGAATTGAGCGAACATTTTAAAAAGGATAGAAAAAATAAGGGGGTATCCTATATCATATTATAGTGACCTTCCCCCTAAAATTCGGACAGTTTAGAATGTTAGTAATAACCCGTTCGAAAGAGTGGGCTTCTTTATAACCACACCATTAGTGGCAGCATTTCCATAACTACTCACAACAATATCCACAGAAAAAGAGCTAAACTCGCTAGATAATTAGACTTATTTATCGAGTAATTATACTGGCATATAGGACCGTTTGATTTGGGTGAGAAGTTCATTTTTTGTTTGCCAGAGATAAAATGCTTGATAATAAGAAAATTATGTTTCAAATTGTATAGTATATAAACAAGAATACGGGGAAATAAAAGTATCTATCGATGATTTACTGTATAATTTAAATACTGCCTATACGTAGCCGATTTTGATGAATATATGTACCTGCGAAGACAAGATAAATGAAATATAAATATAATACATATACATAGATGTTAGACGTAATTTAAAAAGGAAAAATCATGAAACGACTTGTTTGTTTAATTCTTTTACTATCAATAGCCCAGCTTAATGCACAAGAAAGTGTAAGCTATCAACAACCTCCTCAAGAAATTTTAGACCTTGTGGATGTACCTAAAGCACCTAGTGTACTTATAGATGAAGGCAAACATTATATGATTTTGTTATCTAGAGATGCTTATAAATCTATTGAAGAACTTTCACAAGAAGAGCTTCGTCTGGGTGGTTTACGTATTGATCCTAAAACCAACATTGGAAGTAGAGTTAATTACTATAATAATCTTAAAATCAAAAGTTTAAAGAAAAATAAAGCTGATATTATTGAGGTAAAAGGCTTACCTAATAATCCCAAACTAACAAACTTTTCTTGGTCACCGGATCAAAAAAAATTAGCGTTAACCAATACCACTACAAATGGTGTTGAGGTCTGGGTATTAGATTTGGCAACGGCAGCAATTACTAAAATAACTAGCGATAATGTAAATGCCAATGTTGGCGATGTTATTAATTGGTTTGAAGATGGACAATCTTTATTGGTCAAAATAGTTTCAGAAGACAAAAAAGCACTTATAGATACAAAAACAGCTGTACCAACGGGTCCTACTATTTCGGTAAATGATGGTAAAAAAGCACAAAACAGAACCTATCAAGATTTATTGAAAAATAAGAACGATGAGTATAATTTTGAGCAGCTTGCATTATCAGAACTTTATAAAGTGTCTCTTGATGGAAGTATAGAAAAATGGCTAAAAAATGATATTTACACAAGCATAAATTTTTCGCCAGATGGACATTATGTATTGGCACAAACGGTGGAAAAACCATTTTCTTATTTAGTCCCTTATACCCAATTTCCTTCAAAAACAAGCATTTATACAAAGGCTGGCAAGAAAGTAGAAACCGTAGTAGAGGTTCCATTAATAGAAGATCTTCCACAAGGATTTATGTCAGTTAGAACAGGTAAAAGAGATTTTCTATGGCGAAACGATAAGCCTTCTACACTTGTATATACTAAAGCTCTTGATGGTGGAGACCCCGAGAACGAAGTAACTTTTAGAGACGAAGTTTTTGAAATGGAATTTCCGTTTAGCGGAAATGACAGGAGTATTTTAAAAACAATTAACCGTGTTTACGCCATTGAATGGGGAAACAATTCGATTGCAATTGCTCATGATTATTGGTGGAATACGAGAAACACAAAAACGTATATATTCGATCCTTCTGATCCTTCAAAAGAACCAAAAATTTTGGCAGACAGAAACTATCAAGATAC
>CAZTIC010000118.1:0-2363 GCA_964613625.1 uncultured Gammaproteobacteria bacterium
GTTTAGTAGATACTATGTGGGATTTGATAGTAGATGCTTCTGGTGCTTTGATAGTGTCTTATATTGGATATCTGTTTATGACCAAAAAAATAAAATCTGTTGTTTTAGATGATATTGAAAAGAAATTCGTGAAAAATAATAAGAAAATTTTTAATGATAAATAAAAACGTAGAAAAACAATTAAAAAAGGTTAAGCAGGAAGTTTTGGTTTGTCAAAAGTGTTCTTTGTATAAGAATAGGATTTATCCAGTTATTGGTGAAGGAAATCATCAAGCTAAAATAGTATTTATTGGTGAAGCTCCTGGTTTTTCAGAGTCAAAAACTGGTCATCTTTTTTGCGGACCGTCTGGGAAAATATTGGATGAGCTTTTAAATTCTATTGGAATCAAGAGACAGGATGTTTATATTACTAATCTTCTGAAGGACAGGCCACCGAATAATCGTGATCCTGAAATGGAGGAAATTAGAGCCTGTTATCCATATTTGAAAAAACAAATTGAGGTTATAAAACCTGTAGTTATTTGTCTTTTGGGCCGGCTTTCTATGAGGTTTTTAATGGAAAAATTTGGTTTAGAAGAAAAAATTCAGCCAATTAGCAAAATTCACGGTCAAGTATTTCAGAGTAATAAATTACTTGAAGGGGTAAAAGTTATCCCTCTTTATCATCCAGCTGTATCAGTTTATAATGTCAATATGAAAAGTGTTCTAATGGAAGATTTTCAGATTTTGAAAAAAATTGAACAAGAAAAATGTTAATCAAAATTTTAGGAGCTGAATCTTTGGGGGTGAGGGGGCTTTGTTGTTTTATTAAAATCGGCAATCAGCAAATATTAATTGACCCGGGAATATCTTTGGGTTATATTAGACATGGATTTTTACCTCATCCTTTACAAGTGGCTGTGGATGAAGTAATACAGAAAAAAATTATTAAAGCCTGGTTTCAAGCAACAGATATAATTATCTCTCATTTTCATGGCGATCATGTGCCATTAATAGATGCTAATCCTTATCAATTAAGTGTTAAGAAATTAATCGGTTTGAATAAAAAAGTTAATATCTGGATTAAAAATTCAGTTAATTTTTCTCCGCTTGAAAAGCAAAGAGCTGTATCGCTTGAAAAAGTTTTAAAAGTGAAATTTATCCAAGCGGAAGATAAAAAAATAGGGAAAATAAGTTTTTCTAAAGCAGTACCTCATGGTTCTTTAAATGAGCAGACTGGAACAGTGATGATGACTAGAATTAAAAGTGGAAATGAAATTTTTGTGCATGCATCTGATATTCAACTTTTAAATAAGGAAGCAATTTCAAAAATTTTATCTTGGAAACCAAACATAGCATTAGTTGGTGGACCACCTTTATATTTAGGACTTTCAAAAGATAAGCAGAAACAGGCCTGGGAAAATGCTAGGATACTTAGCCAAAATATTGATGTTTTAATTTTAGATCATCATTTATTGCGTTCAAAAGAGGGTTTGGCCTGGCTAAAAGAATTAGATTCCAAAACAGAAAACAAAGTTTTATCGTCCGCTGATTTTATGGGGGAAACGCCACTTTTATTAGAAGCTTGGCGAGGGCAATTATATAGTAAAATACCAGTGCCTAAAAATTGGCATGAAAGCTATGCTCAAGATAAAGTTAGTGCTAAACCATACTTGCCTTATTTAAAACAATTAAAAGAATTATGATATATTTTTTATATGTCTAAAACAAAATATTTAATAAGAACGGTTGGTTTTATTATAGTAATATTAAGTGGGATATTTATGTTTATATTTGGAGAATATGATGATAGTCCCGGTGGTCAATTGATAGGGGTAATAGTAGGTATCATTGGTATTATAGGAATAGTAGAAACTAGGAGAAAAAATATTTGGAATAATTATATTTTGTTCCGTAAAATAATTTCGAAGAGTAGAGACCAGGGGCCTGTCTACCGGTAGGCAGGAAGCCATCATTGAACATTGTTAATAGCAATATTTTTTTTTGTAATAATTTTCTTTTATTAAGTCTAAATTTTTAGTATAATTAAGTTAATTAAATTTATTTAATTAAAAAATAATAAATGAACAAAAAAAAAGTTATCATGTTTATACTATATTTGGTATTAGTTTGTAATGTTACTGGTATGTTGATATATTTTTTTGCAGGATTTCAAAAAGATCCTCCTAGTTTTGTTAGTGATGCAAGGAAAGTTTCATCTGAATTAAATAGTTAATTCGTAAAAAATATTAGAATATTTTTATTTGTTTTTTAAATAAAATATTAGATATATTATTTTTATATAATTTTGTATAGAATTAAAATATACACTATACTATACATAGTAGCTTACTAAACAACGTAACAATTAAAAATTATGGACA
>CAZTIC010000119.1:0-2329 GCA_964613625.1 uncultured Gammaproteobacteria bacterium
ATTAATCTTATTTTCTGTAAAATTTATGATGAAAGATTTACTGAGCCAAATGATACAGTTACTTTTAGAGCTGGCGTTGATGAAAAACCAGAAGATATAAAGAAT
Organism: uncultured Gammaproteobacteria bacterium; assembly: GCA_964613625.1. Lineage (GTDB taxonomy): Bacteria > Patescibacteriota > Patescibacteriia > Patescibacteriales > CAZTIC01 > CAZTIC01. The sequence continues at coordinate 106 of CAZTIC010000119.1, forward strand.
AGAATCTTAAATTTGTTTAAGGAAGTAAAAAGAAAATATAAAGAAGTTATAGATAAAAATGATGTAATAAATTTAGATGCAAAATCCGTTGCTTATGTTGTTGGCGAATTACAAAATTATTGTTTAATTGAGGCAGAAAGAGACGTTGTTGCCGATGCTTTTGAGATATTTATAGGACATGCCTTAAAAGGTGGGCAAGGACAATTTTTTACTCCAAGAAATGTTATTAAAATGATGGTTGAGATTTTAGATCCTGATGATGAGGATTTAATTATTGATCCTGCATGTGGTAGTGGTGGATTTTTAATTGAATCATTAAGGCATGTTTGGAGAAAACTTGATATAGAAGGCGAAAAATATCACTGGAACAAAAGCAATCTTCAAGAAGAAAAAATGGAAGTTGCTTTAAATAAAATTAGGGGAATTGATAAAGACTATTTTTTGTCAAAAGTTGCTAAGGCATATATGGCAATAATTGGAGATGGTAAAAGCGGAATTTTTTGCGAAGATAGTTTAGAAAAACCTCAAAATTGGGGTGCTTTAACAAAAACAAAAATCCATTTAGAAGATTTTAGTGTTCTTTTAACGAATCCGCCGTTTGGTTCAAAAATACCTGTTCGTGGTGAAGAAAAATTAAAACAATTTGAATTAGGGCACAAATGGAAAATAAATAAAAAAAATAGTGAATTGGAGAAAGGGAAATTAAAATATAAAGAAGATCCTCAAACATTATTTATTGAAAGAAGTATTCAGTTGCTCAAAGAGAGTGGTAAGATGGCAATTGTTCTGCCTGAAGGAATATTTGGAAATCCGAGTGATAGATATATTTGGGATGTTATTAGAAAAAACGGAAATATAGTTGGAATAATTAGTTTATCTCATGAAGCTTTCCAACCAAACACCCATATGAAAACAAGTATACTCATTTTTGAAAAAGGGAAGTTACAACAAGAAAATATATTCATGGCAATTGCTAAGAATGTGGGACATGATAAAAACGGAAAAACTACTTATAGGATAAATAATGATGGTTCTCTTATTTTAGATGAAATGGGTAATAAAATAGTAGATGATGATATGCCTCAAATTGCAAAAAATTATAAATTATTTCTAAATAATCAATTAACTAATCAAACATATTCAGGCTTTTATATAAAATCATCAGAAATAAAAGAAAGTATTTTTATACCTGATTATTATGACCTTGACATATTAATTGAGTTAGATATACTTAAAAAAGAAGGCTATTTATTAATAACAATTGGAGATTTAATCAAAGACAAAATCATATCTATAAAAAGAGGTAATGAAATAGGTTCACAATTTTATGGTATGGGCGAGATTCCATTTATTAGAACAAGTGATATCGTTAATTGGGAAATCAAAATAGATCCAATTAAAGGAATACCGGAAGAAATATATTATCAATATAAGGGTAAACAAGATATTAAAGCAAAAGATATTTTGTTTGTGAAAGATGGAACTTTCTTAATAGGAAGAACTGCATTTATTACCTCCTTAGATGAGAAAATTGTAATTCAAAGCCATATCCTAAAAATAAGAGTTAACAAGAACACCGAATATATCAATTCATATTATTTAATGTATTTACTAAATTTACCGATTGTAAAAAAACAAATAAGAAATAGAACTTTTATACAAGGAACTATCTCTACTGTTGGAAACAGAATAAAAGAGATAGTATTACCTATCAAGAAAAAAGAAGTTGAGAATATCACAAGCGAAATAAATGATATAATTCATGGAAAAGAATTATTAAGAAAAAAAATGATTTTTTTAATAAACAACGATAATCTTTAATTTTTAAGAGATATAAATATGGCTACAGGAAGAACAATAAGTGCAAATCATTTAACTGAGTTAGATAAATCTATTTTAGAGTTGTGTAATTCAATTTCATTAGTGGTAAAAGTGGAAATAGAAACAGAAAAATTAAAAAAAGATTTTTGGGATAATTTTGGTAAGGTTAGCATGACAAGAGATGCAGGAGCAGGTAGAGGTGGAGGAAAATTACAAAGAGATGCCTTATGTGTAAGAGGAAGACAAGGGAAAGCCCCATATTCAAATAGAAATTTAAGATGGCATCCATTGGTTGTTGCTGCTCAGGAAATAAATTTTGCAAAATCAATTGAAAGAATTGAGATTGAAGGTGAAAACGATTCTCAAACTTTAATATTTGTTGTTAAAATTGATGATGTTGAAA
>CAZTIC010000120.1:0-2237 GCA_964613625.1 uncultured Gammaproteobacteria bacterium
CTTCTAATAATGAGAAACCATCTGTAGTTAGGCAGAATGTTGATAATAGACAGAAGGTTCCTAACCGTCAATTTACTCCTACTAATGCTGTTAATAATAATGAAGGCATAAATCAGAGAGGCGAAGTTAATGCTTGTGTTTCTCCTATAGAAGAATCAAAATCTGAATTTGCTAAATCAAGAGTTGAAAAAAATAAAGGGCTTGTTAATAGTTCTGTTCCAGTAAGAAAAGAAGTGTTAAAGCCTAGACAATCAGCCCCCTCCTATGATGATCGTCCTCAGTTTAGTGCAATTTGTGCTCGTTGTGGTGTAGAAACGACTACTGTTTTTGAGCCAGATGGAATTCGTCCAGTGTTTTGTAAAGAGTGTTTAAGTATTAAAAGACAAGAAAAGAAAGAAGATCTTGAAAATAGAAAACAGCAAAAGACTGAAGAATTAAAAAAGGTTGAAACTGTGCCTTCTATTTCTTTGTCTGATTTAAGTCAGGTTCAACCAGTTGATTTTCGTGGTCGTCCAGAAAGAAAGCATGAAGATCGTAGTGTCGATATTAAGACTAGTCCTAAACAAGATAAAAAAGAAATAGAAATAGATGAAGATGAAGTCATAGATTTCTCTCGTCGTACTGAATAAATTTATGTATTTATTTTTTGACACTGAAACAACTGGCTTGCCTAAGAATTTTAAAGCACCAGTTAGTGATACTGATAATTGGCCTCGCTTAGTCCAACTTTCTTGGGCGTGGTTTGATGACGAAGGTAAAGCTTGGGATCGTTATGATTATATTATCAAACCTGATGGTTTTGTGATTCCCGAGGAATCAACTAAAATACATCGGATTAGCCAGCAGCAAGCCTTGTCCGAGGGCAAAGATTTAGCGACTGTTTTAAAAGAATTTGCTGAGCATATATCACGGGCAGATGCTTTGGTTGGTCATAACATAGATTTTGATGATAAAATAATTGGCTCGGAGTTTTATCGTAATAAAATTGATAATAATTTAGTGATGCTTAAAAAAGTTTGTACAATGAAGTCTAGTGTGGATATTTGTCGAATTAGTAATAGCCGTGGTGGCTATAAGTGGCCAAGTTTAGCTGAACTACATCAGCATTTATTTAAGAAAAATTTTGAAGATGCTCACAATGCAATGGTTGATGTTTTAGCTTGCGCTCGTTGTTTCTATGAAATTCGCCGTCAAGGCTATAACATTTAATATGGATTATTTAAAAGTGGGTAAGGCAACTGACTTAAAGGGTAAAGATCGCTGTCTTTACCGTTTTTTTGAAATTTTACCAGGCTTTTTATCTTATTCTACTTTTATTGCTCTAATTGTTTTTTCCTATTTTCAGCCAGTTTGGGTAGCCTTTTTTATAATTGCTTTTGATATCTACTGGTTACTTTTGGTTATTTATTTAGCTCTTTATTTAGTGGCCGCTTATCGTAAGATGAAAAAGAATTCTGCTATTGATTGGCGAGCTCGTTGTGAAGAATTAAGTCGGGGAAATTTTTCTGATGCAAAAATAGCCGACGATTCTTTAGCTTGTAGTGGTAAAAAGTGGACGGACTTAATACAGTTAGTTGTTCTGCCAACTTATAATGAAGGTGAAGAAATAATTGTTAGTGCTTTAGACGCTTTACTTAAAGATGGTTTTCCGCCAAAAAAGATGTTGGTTGTTTTAGCGATGGAAGAACGGGCCGGTGAAGCGGCTCAGCAAAGAGCTATTAGTATTAAGCAAGCTTTCCAAAATAAATTTGCTAATTTAATTATCACTTTTCATCCAGATGGCATTGTCGGTGAAATTAAAGGCAAAGGAGCTAATCAGGCTTGGGCTATTAAACAGGTAAAGAAGGAGGTATTGGATGTAGAAGATTTTAATTTTGATAATATTTTAGTGAGTGTTTTCGATATTGATACGATGGTAAAGCCTGGTTATTTTTTTGTTCTTTCTTATAAATTTTTAACGGTCTCTTCTCCTTATCGTGCTAGTTATCAACCAATTCCAATCTATCAGAATAATTTATGGGAAGCGCCGTTTTTTTCTCGGGTAGCTGCTTCTTCTAATACTTTCTGGCAAATGATGATGCAAATTAGGGAAGAGCAATTAGTAACTTATTCTTCTCATTCCATGACTTTGCGTGCTTTAGTTGATATTGGTTTTTGGTCAACTAATATGGTCAGTGAAGACTCTCGTATTTTTTGGCATTGCTTGCTTCATTACGGTGGTGATTATCGGGTAGAGC
>CAZTIC010000121.1:0-2228 GCA_964613625.1 uncultured Gammaproteobacteria bacterium
GCACGGAGTCGTGGACGATGTTAGAACTAACATTTACCAATAACATTAACAAATCCTGACCCACTTGCAAAAAATTACAAATTCAACCCCACATCTGTTTTAATTGTTAAAGGGGATCTTAGGAAATCAGGTCGGGCATATTAAACCAAGTTTCGAGATATAGTATAAATTTATATCAACTTAATATATCTAATTCTTTATAACACCATCCTTCAACGATATCACTCGATCTACATACTTCTTATCATCTGGCTCATGAGTAACCATTATAATTGTCTGACCAATCTTTTTGTTAAGCTCCCTAAATAATTGTAAAATAACCATTGACGATTCACTGTCTAGATTTGCAGTTGGTTCATCGGCAAACAAAATTAAGGGATTATTTACTAATGCTCTAGCAATGGCCACTCTTTGTTGTTCCCCTCCTGACATTTCTTTCGGTAAGTGATGTAATCTATCGCCAAGACCTACCTTTTTTAACATTTCAGAAGCTTTTTTTATATATTCTTTTTTAGCAACACCAGAAAGCATCAATGGCAAATAAACCGACTCCAGGGCGGTTAATTCGGGTAATAACGCATAAGATTGAAAAACATAGCCTAATTTTTTTAAACGAAATTCAGATTTTTGTTTTTCAGTAAATAGCATAAGATTAGTTCCGTCCATAATAACCTCTCCTGAGGTTGGTATGTCTAAAAGACCAAGTTGATGTAGTAGTGTAGATTTCCCCGAACCACTACGCCCCATCAAAGCAATAAATTCACCTTTCTTCACTCCAAAATTAATATTTTTAAGTGCATAAGTGGGAACTTTCCCTTCATACGTTTTTTTTAGATTTTTTACTTCAATAATCATAAATTATATAATATTAACCCCAAATTGATTCTAATATACTTTCTTTTGCACCACGGTATGCAGGGAAGAAACCACCTATCAAAACAGCAGTCATTAAACTGAGATTGCTTATCCTTATAATATCGAATGTTACTTTTAATGATACCCAGCCGACAGGAAAATCTAAGGGATTCGATATAAAGTATGGGCGTACAATAAATAAAATAAGTGAAGCGCCGAGGATGATTCCAATTACGCCATAAAACAAGGCCTGCATAACAAAATACAAAATAATTGTATTTTTTGTCATTCCGATCGCTTTTAATATTCCGATTTGCCTTCTTTTATTTACCACACTCACAAATATTATAATAAATATGGTAACCCCGGCCACAATCGTACCGATCACTCCAAGAATAATACTGATCATGGTAAAACTTGCGCTAGCACTTGATGTGAACCCCATTAAGTCGCTCCATTTTTTTATATCTTCATTTTTAAAACCTAACTGTCTTATCTGATTTATATACTCATTCTCGCTACCAGTATTTTCAATTTTAACTAATATTTCTGAAGCTCTCTTATGAACTTTTAAAACAGACTCCATTTCTTTCTTTGTTACAAAAACCATTTGGTCGACTGCGGTACTTTTGGTACTAAAAATTCCTTTTACTGTATAGGTCCTTTTTATATCATTGCTAAAATATACATCAATTTCATCGCCAACTGAAACACCAAGACTTAGATGATCCAAGTCTCCGCCGTGCCCACCAGCCACTTCTTTTCCTATTAATATTTTATTTTTATCTGTTGCCTCAAGAAAAGAACCTTGAATAATCGATTCGTGAATTTTTGTAACATTTTTTTCGTCCAGTGGATTTATGGACTTTAGAAGCCATCTACCACTTTTAATATCTTTACCGTCATGACGTTCATCATATTTAATAATAGTGTTATCCACATAATGAGCAGAGCTTCCAAGAACTCCAGAAATAGTTGTTATCAATTCCATTGCCTCACTGTTATCTATGTATTTTTTATCAACCGCCGGTTCTATTACAATGTTACCGTATTGATTGTCTATTGACTGTGTGTTTATAGCCTCTACTATCCCACCAAAAACAGAAGAAATAAAAACTAAATTTACATAAGCCAATGTCATAATCAAAATAGTCATTACTAATGTCCCCTTATTCCCTCTCTTGATAGAGGTAAGCGCCAAGAAGAAAGATGTTTTTATATTCATATAATAAACTTCTATTATTTAATCTATCTACCATTATTACTCAAAAACCAAAACACTATAAGTGATTCCAATAAACTAATTATAACATATACAAAATTATAATACTTGTATTAATTTTGTTTCATGTGAGATAAGTCCCAAATTAATC
>CAZTIC010000122.1:0-2101 GCA_964613625.1 uncultured Gammaproteobacteria bacterium
AGAATGAGTTAATATTCATTTAATAATTTATAAAAAAGTATTGTCGTTATTAATTATTTATTTAATATTGCAGTACAAAATACCAAAGAATGTTATCAATTAGATTAAGTCGAGTAGGAAAAAAGAATAAACCAATGTATCGAATTGCTATCATGGAAAAGGCTCGTGATCCCTACGGTCGTGCATTAGAAATATTAGGTTCATACAATCCTCACTCCAAAGAATTAACAGCAAAAATCGACAGAATCAATCATTGGGTCAAAAATGGCGCTCAAATGACACCGACAGTAAACAATTTACTCATAGAAAAAGGCTTGATGAAAGGTGATAAAGTTAAAGCTTCAATCGCTAGAAAAAAGAAAAAAGGTAGTGACAAAGCTAAGGATAAAAAATCATCTCCAGAAAGATCTACAAATAAAGAAGAAAAAACTGAAGACAAACCTACTGAAACAGAAACTCCAACAGAAGAGGCACCAAAAGAAGAGACTCCAGTAGAACCAAAAGCTGAATCCGCCTCCACATAAAGCTACGGCGAGACAAGGAAAATAAATAATTTCCTTGACAAATGTATTATTTATGTTATAATATATAACATAGTTAGATAAATTGCTAGATTTTTATATAGCAAGTAATTATTAATGAGCTCTTTCAAATCTGACTTAGAAAACGTCATTTTTGGAAGCGAACAATTTTATGGCAAAAGAAATAGATCAAGAGTTTCTTGAAATCATTGCAAAGGCTATTGTTTCAAATCCTGATGCAATACAGGTTGAAAGAACAGTAGATGAAAGAGGTGTTCTATTAACTCTAAAAACTGACCCAACTGATATGGGTTATGTGATTGGAAGAAAAGGACAAACCGCTCAGGCAATCAGAACTTTATTGAAGATTGTCGGTACAAAGAATAATGCTAGAGTTAACCTAAAGATCTATGATCCAGAAGGAGGAGCTCCAAGAAGAGAAGGAAGAGAAGAAGTTGCTCCAACCGAAGAAGTAGATACTTCAAGCGTTGACGATTTAAAGATCTAAATTTAATCAAAATTAAATTTAAATATACAAAAAGCCACATTACGTGGCTTTTTGTTTTTAAAAATGTCATTGCGAGGAGGAGTCCAAGCGACGACGTGGCAATCTAGGAATTGAACCAAAAATAAATGTAAATATCGCAATTTGTTTTAAAATGATATAATTATGTCATACTGAGTATTAACGAAGTATCTCAGTTAGTCCCACTAATTTATTTTGCAGAGATCTTTCGTTGCTATCGCTTCTCAGGATGACAAATAATAATATGAAATTCAATATAATAACAATTTTTCCAAAAATATTCGACTCTTATTTTAATGAGAGCATTATTAAGCGAGCGCAAGAAAAGAAGCTTGTAGAAATAAATACTCACGATCTACGAAGTTATACAGATGACAAACGTAGAACTGTTGACGACACTCCGTATGGAGGTGGTGCTGGAATGGTGATGAAAATTGAACCAATTTTTAAAGCGCTTAAAGATTTAAAAATAAAACCTAAAAATACAAAAATTATTTTATTGTCTGCCAAAGGTAAAAAATGGAACCAGCAAATAGCAAAAAAATATTCCAAACTAGATAATATAGTTTTGATATGCGGTCGTTATGAAGGAGTTGATGAGAGAGTAACGAAACTTATTGATGAAGAGATCTCTATAGGCGACTACGTATTAACTGGTGGAGAAATTGGAGCTATGACTATTATAGACTCTATTGCTAGACTCATCCCAGGAGTAGTTGGTAACCCAGAAAGTATAATTAGCGAATCTCATTCGATCCCGGGTCAACTTGAGTATCCTCAGTATACTAGACCAGAGGAGTTTGAAATTAATAATAAAAATCATAAAGTTCCGAAGGTTTTACTTTCTGGTAATCATAAGGAGATTAATGAGTGGAGAGAGAGGAAATCAAAGAAAGTTAAGTAATTTATTACAATTTTTTAAAAAAAATAGGAGAGACGGCAACTTGTCTCTCCTTTTTTGATTGTTATTATTTTTCAATATTAATATAGCATATTTTACAATATTTGTCAACCCTTGTGGCATTGCAGTGTCAAGTTTACACTTGCTAGTTCA
>CAZTIC010000123.1:0-2071 GCA_964613625.1 uncultured Gammaproteobacteria bacterium
ATTTCTATTTCTCCACCTTTGATGTGTATGCATCCACATCCTCCAAATATTTTTTAATATCTGCTTTTATCTCTCGCGAAGCAGTATTATTTATTTTCACTTCCATATTCATTGTGATGATCATTTATCAATAAAACCTTTAAATTCTTTTTCTTTTGGGATCCATAGAAAAATATGTCAATCATAGTATAAGTTAAATTAAATTTTAAATCTATTTAAAGATTTGAAATTTTATTAAAAAATTCCTCAGTTTTTACTGGATATTTCCAAGAAGGTTTATGTACATATATAATGTCGAATTTTCTATTTGTAACAACACATATAGGTGCAACATGACTATTAAAAATTTTTTGAATAATATTTAAAGAATCTGCGATAACTGGATATTCGATATTAAAAACATTCTTATATTTGGATAAACTTGGTATATTGTCTTGTGAATTAGAATATATATACAGAATATTAAATTTGTTTTTTGCGATTTTTTGTGTTTTTTTATTTATCAATCTCAAACATTTATTACAATCGTTTCCATTAACAAAAATAATAAAATAATATCTTTTTTTACTTTTTGGAAAACATATTTCAGTCAGAGGTAATTTTTTCCCTTCATAAAAATGTTCACTTTGATTAACAATGTTAGTGAAGTAAAATAATTTTTCTCGATAATTATGAATAATGAATATTTGAAAAAAAATAATGGAAATTAATATCACGATTAAGTATAACTTATATTTATTGTTTTTTTGTATTATCTTTGTTTTAAATAATTCTAAAATATTTTTATTGAATTTTTTCATCACAATCCTTTAGGTATTTAATATTTAATTCATATTTATTCAAATACATTTTATCTTCATCTTCTGACAATGTATAAAAATAATCTTGAGATGTATGCATACTGAAAAATAAATGATTTATTAAAACGGTTTTACAATATTTTATTTGATCACCTCTAATCAAATATATATCCACATAATTTCGTTTTTTATCAATATCTCTTACCGTGACAAATAAATATTTGTTACTAAATAACAATATATCTACTATTGGTGTTGCTTCTTTTATCCATCTTTTAAATTCATGAGGCTCTTCTTTTGGCATTTTTTTAGTTTCCTTAAAAAATGATGGATTGATGTGATAATAAAGTAAAGGTGTTCCATTTGTATCATATTTTCTGATTAGATAATTATAGGGAGATATCACATATGAATTTTCATATTGATCTAAAGCAATTCCACCACATTGCATAATATTACTTTCTTTAAATTCATTCAATGGCAGAGCGAAAGCATTTAAAAAATCGAAATTAGGAGAATATTTAAAAACAATCTTATTATCAAAAAAATATTGTGAAGTATAAAAAAATATGTTTTGCTTTGATGATATATAAATTTTTTCCATATATTTTTTTAATTTGATAGTACTTACAAAATTGCCATCTGGATTATATTTATTTATTATCATTTGAGCTAAATCGTAAATAAGAATATTATCTAAACTATCAGCAATTCCACAATAAGGTTCTATTAATTCTCCTGGGCCTCTACCAATATTACCAATCATTTTAATAAATTTTCCATTTTGGGAATATAAAATTACCTTTTTCCCTCTATTGTCAATAACAACCATTTTTTTATCCTTTAAAAAGAAAAACTGAGCATTGTAAAGAAAAAAAATGTTTTTATTATTTATTTCTAATTCTACTTTATTAATTTGTTGAAAAATTGAATCAAAATCTGCTATATCAAATGTATGATTCACGTCTCTATGCTGATCGTTTAAACCGCAAGATATTAATAAGTAAACAAAAATATATATAACTATTAAATTTAATTTCATATAAAAATTTTCCTATTACTAAACAAACTGGGGGAAAATATTTCTATATATTCCCCAAAAATGTTAGTGTATAATTTCGAAGCTTATTTTATACACTTATCACCAGTAAGCGCACAATGCATAAATCCAATATTATCCATTACCCATTTTCCGTTATTCGCAGGATTAGGATCAGCATACGCCTTATCCACCAAACTAACTCTCAAATCACTAAGAGCCAGATCACTAT
>CAZTIC010000124.1:0-2006 GCA_964613625.1 uncultured Gammaproteobacteria bacterium
AATTGTTCACCCCAAAAGTTTTTGTTACTTTTTGCTTACAAAAAGTAAATAAATATTATTTAATTATTAAAACAAAAAAAACATCCTCTAAATAGAGAACGTTTTTTATTTATTAAAACTATTTTACTTACACCCATCCCACAACAACTCAAACCACTTTCGATAACTGTCAGCCAACTCTTCATCTCGAATTATAAACATCGTTCCAAGCTCGTCGATCTTTTGAATGTACTGACCAGTATAATTCACAACATAGTCTCCAAAAATACTTATAGTAGAACTAGTTAAGTATTTATCTGAAATAAATCTATAATTTTTCCCAAACTTTTTATATTTATTACTATCTTTTTCTTTCACCTTCTCATCAAAAAGAATATGAAAGTTAATATTTTTTCTTTTTATTTCTCGGAGAGCATGCTCTGAGAAATTTTTAATTTCCGGATCCAGCCAGGCAAGTTTTCCGCCAATTGTATACACGTCTCTGCGGACACGCAAAACGTCGCGCATAAAATTCTTAAATCCCTCTACGCCTCGATAAATATAAGCCTCTTGTGAAGCTTTCTTTTTTTTATACCTCTTTTCCAAATCTGGCATAGCCCTATTTAATGCAACCTCCTTTTCTTTCAAAAGTTCCATCAATTTTCCAGGATCAACTGGCGCATAAGTGTTTTCCCCCTTGGCAAGAATAAGAAACACCAAACCCTTATCAATCAAACGACCAATAGCATCATATACACTACGTCTATGAATTTTGGAATTGGATGAAATGTCACCAACACCAGCTTCATTTAAATCCAATAGCGCTTCGTAAATTTTAGCCTCATTCACAGACAAACCAAGTTCTTTTAATATACTTAATGACATATGTTTACACCTCACCCTAACCCTCTTCTTGTAAAGGGGGGGAATTATTTGGAGTTTTAAAAATTATTCTCTAATATAAGCATAAATTATTTATTTCCTTTTGTCAAGGTGATACTTCTCACCACGTGGGTATATTGGCCACTCGTATAATATATTGTATATTCACCTATTAACCAAATGTTCATTAAAACTAAATAAAAGGAGGTGAAATAATGAAAAAACATGATACTGCTGACAAACCATTTAGTTTACGTAAATCGATTATTAACTATTTATTATTTTTTACATCTATTGCCTTGCTAACTCTTGTGCCTGCGTTATTTTTACCATTAAAAATTTATCCTATTTTTTTCTTAGCACAGATTGTAGCGCTAGCCACGGGGAAAAAATATTTAAGGAGGAAACGATGAGTAATAATATATACTTAGAAAAAGACTTGCCGACCGAAATGATTATTGGCGATCGTTCATATGAAATTATGGACTTCCAGCGAGACAACAAAAAACCAAAGCTACGAACAATAATTAAACAAGCAAAGAAGATGGGCGCCCACCTTAGCAAGGACGATATTGATCACCTGCTGGATCATCAAGGAGACATCCCTGTCGCCTTGCAAAATAAAGTCAAATTCATCTTCATAGACTGGAAAAAGAGCAAATTACCTTGTGACATCGGATGTGTCTTTTGGCTTGATTATCGCTGGACATATTACTGGTACAATTACAATCATATAATAGACGGAAAACTTATGGTTTACAATCACGAAATATACGGAAAACCTAAGGTTCTCCATCGTAAATAGACTCTCGAACCACCTTTTAGACAATAATAAATCGCAGTCTGCATTTTAACTCCAAGTAGGAACTTGGAGCCAGCGGGCAAAAACTAGAAAGCTTCAAGCTCAGTAATCCAATTACTGAGCTTTTTTCTTACAAAAAAAACATTCCCGAGTACTCGGGAATGTTTTTGTATATAAAGTTTTGACAAATATAATTTCAAATCTAACAGGCACCAATTCGTTATCATTTCCAAATAAATTTGGAAACAATTACTTCGACATTCGAAGCACGACTATATAAGTTTTGAAGATAAAAGAATAAAATATAAATACTTTGAACTTATTATCTTCGACTCACAAATCT
>CAZTIC010000125.1:0-1945 GCA_964613625.1 uncultured Gammaproteobacteria bacterium
ACAAAATCTCTATATAATGAAGACGCTTGTTGAAAAATTGAATTTAATATTTTTTCATTGTACTCGATTGGAAATTTTTTGCGTAACAATAATAATCTAACATTAGCACGAATTCTTGCTTTAATAATTTCATTATTAGTCCAATCAACTGTTAAGTCTCTCTTTATCATCCGTACTAATTCTTTAACTAAAATCTTTAACTCTCCATTTTTTAACTCTGATTTTTTGCTTAAAATAATTGTATCATAAAAAGCAATCTCTTCTTCGCTTAACCCGAGTTTAGTGCCAGCTTTTTCTGCTTGTTTAATCTCTTTAGCCAATTGAATAAGACGTTCAATTACTTTGGTCGAATTGATAATGTTACTTTCGTAATCTTCAATAATTCGTTCCAGCAACTCCATAAGCGATTTATAGCGTACTAAATTTTTTCTCATCCTTGAGCGCAATTCATCATTTAAAAGTTTCCGCAATGTTTCGATAGCAAGATTTCTAAATTTCATGTTTTTTACTTCTTCTAAGAATTTTTCATCAAATATTGAAATATCTGGCTTTATCCCATCCTTCATGGCAAAAATATCAATTATTCCTTCTGCAGTTATACTTTTAGAGACAAGTTCATGGATAGCTGACTCTATTTCTATATCAACGCTTCCAATACCAATAATAGTCCTTTTTACAGTTGCTTTTTTCACAGCTTGAAAAAATTCAACATCATTTCTTATCATATGTGCCTCATGATGTGGCATTACTAACGCAAAAAGTTTAAATAAATGTTCACTTTCTTTTAAAAATCTTTTTTTCTTTTCTTTGTCAGGTAATCCACTCTTTTCGTTTGTTATGACTGTATTCACTGCTTGTTGAAATAATCTCGCCCTATCAATATTTTTAAGTTTTTTCCAGTTAGAATAATCAACTCCTGAAAACATTGCTTTTACCACATCATATTTCTCAAGCATTTTATTCACAATCTCTTCTAACGGTATCATTGCTTCTTTCCTAATATCAGAACTATAGATACTCAATGCTTTTTTAAGATTATCAGCAATGCCAATATAATCTACTATTAAACCGCCCGGTTTATTTTTAAATATCCGATTAACACGAGCAATAGCCTGCATTAAAGTATGATTTCTTAATGGTTTATCAATATACATTGTATGTAACGATGGAACATCAAAACCAGTGAGCCACATATCACATACAATTACTATTTTTAAAGGGTCATCCGGATTTTTAAATCTTTTTTCCAGTTCTTTATTGTTCAGCTCTTTTTGTATTTGTCCTTTGAAGTCTCCTGCCTTTGATATAACTACTGCTATCTCTGGCGCTGAAGGAATTTTTGAAATCAACTTATATATTTCTACTGCCACTCGCCTACTTATTGTAACAATCATACCTTTACCTTCAATCCCTTTATTATTAAAGTGATTTATTATATCTTCTCCAACTTGCTTCAATCGGCCACCAGTCCCAATTGCTTGTTCTAATCTTGCCCACTTCCTCTTAAAGTCTTCTTTAACTTCAAACTCTTGTTCTGCCATTAAACCTTCAAATTCTTCATCAATAAAATAATTAGTTAGATGCAAAGGCACTAATCTTCCTTCATAATAAATTGGTACTGTTGCGCCATCTTCAACCGCTTTGTTAATTGGATAAATGCTTATGTACTCTCCAAAAACTAAACGGGTATCACGATTCTGTAAACTAATAGGTGTACCCGTAATACCCATAAAAGAAGCATTAGGCAGAGCGTTTCGCACATTGCCTGCGAGTTTTGCATATTGAGAACGATGTGCTTCGTCAGAAATAACAATAATATTTTCTCTGTTAGAAAGATTTTCGTATTCTTCCCCTTCAAATTTTTGAATTGTAGTAAATATTAACTCCCCTGCTGCTGTTTTTAACCTATCTTTTAAATCTTTTACGCTTTTTGCTTGCTTTGCTG
>CAZTIC010000126.1:0-1925 GCA_964613625.1 uncultured Gammaproteobacteria bacterium
AATTACTTTTAGTTCGTCTTGTCTAAGAGCCCTGATGCTGTCTTGAACCATAATCGTGACTGATTTAAGCTTTATGATTTGGGCTGCTTTTTCTTTTGTCATGGTTTTTATTCCTCGGCCTTGAAATCTTTTGTAACCTCATATATTGACTGGCTATACGCATGATATCCAATAGTTTTATTGTCAAATTGTGGATATACATCCCTTACTTTCTTCCAAAAGAGACGGTCAAATCTTATAGAATCGGTGGCGGCTTTATGTGCTTTCCGATAACCAAAAGGCAATTTCATAGCTAATTTAACTATTGTATCAGCGGCCTTAGCTTTGTCGTTTAATAATGCGATATCATAACTTATTGGATATTTTTCTGTCTTTACTTCTTTATCTTCTATATCCATGGTAAATTTCATTTCATCCCTCCAGTTTCAAATCCCCTGTCCTAATATCAAATCCCTGTGGCCAATGGTGTTGATTCCATCCCGGACCGAAAACCCTTTTGCATTTCAGGCACCACAACTCGTCGTACCAGGTCTGCAGACCAAAAGTTGTAATCTCATCACAATAGGGACACCAGTATTTTCTTATTTCGTCTGCTTTACGCCATAATATGTGCATTTTCATTGCTTTAGCCTATACTCAAAATAAATACTGTGTTTACCGCTAAGCGCTTTTAATGCTTGTAATGCTCGTTTCTCGTTTTTGTAATTTCCCCATGTAGCCCATTCTATGCACGAGTTATAGGGCGGTAGTAGTGGTCTGAATTGTATTATCATTTTCTCTCATTCCATTTATTTAGGATTGTCAGAGCCTTCATTTCTTGCCCGGCCCTGTATTGTTTTATCATTCTGTTGTAGTGATAGTCGTTTAATTCGTAAATATATTGTTTTTTGCCGATTTTTACTGTGATTTGCCATGTCGAAAATATGCTTTGTATCGATTCAAGGATCGTCATGACTAAAATAACTCCGGTTTAATTTCTTTGATTTTAAGAATGGCAAGCGTGTTGAGCGTTTTAAAATTTATTGTTGGGTTCTTCATCTTCTTGACAATATTCCATATTTCTTCGTTCACAAGGTCGTAAAATACTGTTTGTAGCAATCTTGGGATATATTTACTGTTCCAGCCTTCCATCTCATTAACTATTTTTGCATAAACTTTATCAATAAGATGTTTTGTCACGTAGCCGTCGCAAATCTCTTGCTCTGTCATCTGCTTCATGTTTTTGACAGTATGCCCCATTTCGTTTGCATGTTTTTCTTTAAATTTATTTGTGATAATTTTCGCCCATATTGTCTGACCGAACTTATTTTGATAATCATAATTTTTTATGACGATCCCTTCACCACACCCGGCCCCTTCTTGAATTAAAAATGTATTATTATCAATTTCAACTAAAAGGTTTTCGTATGTTGCATTATTCATTGCACAAAGCGGTGGGATATAATCTATACCAAAATCATCAAGCAGTATTTTATATTCATCGTAAGGAACATACTTCTCTTTTAATTCATCCCATACATCAAACACATAAAACTTACGCCAGGCGTCTTCTCTGTAGGTGCGCAAAGAATGAGGAATTAACCATTCGCCAAAAAGCCTTAACTCGTCGTTGGTATGAATAAAAAACTCACGTAAATTATGCCTGCCGTTTTTAACCCAGTCGTAAAACCCTGCATTATCTTCTTCTATTGATAATTGACGCTTCCTGCTTCCAGCCTGTAAACCATTATCAAACCAAACTGATCCGTTTGTTCCATCAATTTTGGGGAAAATATAACAACCACCTAACTCAATGCCCTGCACTTCATCATTACCGAATCTTTCAACATGCATATATTTTTTAAATTCCATGCCCCCCCCAATTTATACAAACCCCTGAGTATTTCCCAATCGCTCAGGAATTGAAATAGTTATTGTCCGGCCGA
>CAZTIC010000127.1:0-1921 GCA_964613625.1 uncultured Gammaproteobacteria bacterium
TCATTGGATTATTTGTTCTCATGGGAATCCTGTTCAACATTACTGTCTATTTTGACAATGGTGGTGCTCAGGATAGTGACTTTGCTCTCAGCGATTTGAGAGTTAGTTTGGTGGATAAGGCGTATGCTTGTGGTGTAACAAGTTGTGCAGAGCTTGGTTGCTGGGGCGGTGATCAATTATGCGGAGAATATACTGTTGGGGGCAACGGAACAAAATATTGCTATTGGAAAGAGGGTAGTTTTTAACAGTAAAATTTTTTATAGAATCAACCTGCAAAAAGTTGGTTGATTCTATTTTTTTGTATTAACTATTTGTAACTATTTGTATTAACCAATACAATATACATTATAAGGGGAAATATGTCTAGAAAATTTTTTGTTTTATCGTTTATAGTTCTTTTACTTATTCATTGCAATAATGACAACAAATACAAAGAATTAGGTATATCTGATGAACAAATAAAATACATTGACAGTATTTTATACAACAAAAATATTAGAAAACAAGAGACAAAATCAAGATCTTTTGTTCAATATCCTGATAAAATTCAAAGCATTAAATTTAGAGAATTGTACAATCCTGCATTTGCTGATGTCTATAAAAATTATATTTTTATCATTGATTATTCTAGTATGTTTATTCACAGAATTTCTCTTAAAGATACAAATGATTATTTGGTTTTTGGTAATGGGAAAGGTCGTGGACCAGGTGAATTAATTAATCCAATAAATTTTCAATTATATAAGAATAAAATATTTATTTCTGATGCAGCCAAACATACAATTGAGATTTATTCTATTAGCGGTAAATATTTAAAAAGTATTAAACTTGAAGAATGCGCACCATATAGATTTATCATTGATAAAAAAAATGAAAAACTAATCATTAATAATCAATATGACAATGTTTTTTTATATTACAAGTTTGATTTTAATGGTAATTTTTTAAAAAAATTCGGCGCCCCTTTAATAATGGAAAAAATAAATTCTGGTTTATACCATGAATCATTTATTCACAGCTTAAATGAAAATTCATTCCTTCAAGTTCCTTTGCGTCTTGGAGTCGTTGGATGTTACAGAAATGATAGTTTAATTTTTATCAAAGAAACAATTGATGGCATTCAGAAAAATCCTAAAGGCATTGTTACTACAGAAACAGGTGAGTATGTAAATAAAAATGACTTTCTATATACATGCTTAAAAATATCATCAAATAATAACTATGTATTAATGGCGAGGTTAATTTCAAAAGAAAATATAAGAACCAGTTGTTTTGATTTATATGAAAATAAAACATTGAAATATTGTTATAGTTTTAAACTACCTATAAAAATCAAAAATATATTTTTACATTATAATGATAAATATTTTATCACGTATAATGATACTAATCTTATAGTATGGAAATTACCTAATATAATTAATGAGAATAAATGAAAACACTAAATAAAAATCATATAATAATTTTAATTTTATCTATATCTTTACTAATATTGACTTTTGTTAATATTTATAAATACTACTTAATTAATAAGACAAAACAACAAAAATATAATGAACAAAATTTAAATAAAACTAATTATGATTCTCAACTCGAACGAATTAAAAACAAAAAAATAAGTTTTATTAATGAAACTTTTGATTCTATAAATTTTCAAAAAACCTCAATTTCTTTTCTATTAATTTACCAGGAATCTGATTGTGCACCTTGCATTACACTATCCAAAAATTTATCATTTTCATTTAAAAAAAACAATATATTAACAATATATTTGTCAGATAAAGAAAATGATCCATTCTTAAACACAAAGTACAAGAAAAAAGAAGAAGATATAAATTTTTATTTAAAAAAAATAAAATATATTAAAACTCCAGTAATTTTAAAATTTGATTCAACATTTAAAGTTTTAGATGCATTTTTT
>CAZTIC010000128.1:0-1896 GCA_964613625.1 uncultured Gammaproteobacteria bacterium
TGGGTTAAGCACAGATTAAAGATTAAGCGGTATATAAGATACGCAGATGATTTTGCATTCTTCAGTAGAGATAAGCGACAATTCCATTTTTTAATTGAGCCAGTTGGAGAATTTTTGCTTCAAAAATTAGGTTTAACGCTTCATCCCAAAAAGATAATTAAAAAAACACTGTCGTCCGGCATGGATTTTTTGGGTTGGGTGCATTTCCCCCACTATAAAAAATTGCGATGCAAGACAAAAAAGCGGATGTTCAGAAAAATAGCCGACGATCCTAGAAACGAAGTTTTCCAGTCATATCTAGGACTTTTAAGCCACGGTAATGCTTATAAAACAGAAAAAGAGTTGCGTAATCTTTATTGGTTTTTAAGTGATTAAAGATATTTTTTTGACGAAAAACATAATATTTGATAATATAGAGTAACGTTTAATAATTTAATAATTTACAAAAAAATATGAAAAAAGTTCTATTTTTATTAGTTCTATCTATTCTTGTTGTTTCTGGATGTAGTATTGCTGACTTGGGGCAAAAGAAAGATGTTCTAGAATTAGAGGAGGCAAAAGTAATGGCAGAGGATTATATCAACAACAATCTAATGCAACCTGGTAGCGAAGCTACTGTAAAAGACATAGTAGAAGAAAATGGTTTATTTAAATTAACCGTAGATGTAGGTGGGCAAGATGTTGACTCATATTTAACATTGGACGGAAAAATATTTTTCCCTCAAGCTATGGAAACAGAGCAAGTTGTCGAAAATGAGACTGCAGACAACTCACAACCAGTTGATACAAATGTACCAAAATCAGATAAGCCAGTGGTAGAGGTGTTCGTAATGAGTCATTGTCCTTATGGAACACAAATCGAAAAAGGTATTATACCTGTAGTAGAGACATTGGGAGATAAAATTGATTTTCAATTAAAGTTTGTTGATTACGCTATGCACGGTGAGAAAGAACTTGATGAAGAGTTGAATCAATATTGTATTCAAAAAAATGAGCCAAATAAATTAATCACTTACCTAAAATGTTTCTTGGAGGATAGTGATGGAGCAGGTTGTTTAGCTAGCACAGGTATTAATAATGCTAATCTTCAGTCTTGTGTAAGTGCAACTGATGAAGAATTTGAAGTTAAATCATTATTTGCAGATAAAAGCACATGGAGTGGAGGAAGATATCCTCAATTTAATGTTCATAAAGCAGAGAATGATAAATATGGAATTACTGGTTCTCCAGGGCTAGTTATTAATGGAACAAAATCTTCAGCTGGTAGAGATTCAGCTAGTTTGTTAAGCAATATTTGTGCAGCTTTTAATGAGCAACCAAGTGAATGTAGCGAGAAATTATCTTCAGCATCTCCTTCACCTGGATTTGGATTTGCAGCTTCGGGAAGTGCTACTGATGCAACTTGTAACTAAGCATAATGCAAAATTATAAATATGTTAAAATAACATAAATAAAACAGTTCCGATTATTCGGGACTGTTTTGATTTAATACACCTCACCCCTTTAATTCCCCTCTCCTAATTAGGAGAGGGAAAGAGCGAAGCGGAGGGATGAGGTATTAAAATATGGCTTTAGTTTTCGATATCGAAACAATTGGAGAGGATTTTGATAGCTTGGATCAAGCGACTCAAGATAGTCTTACGCGCTGGATAAAACGAGAGTCTGGCGATGATGAAAGTAAATATAATGTTTTGCTTGCTGATGTTAAGAATGGTTTGAGTTTTTCTCCGTTAACGGGTGAGATTATTACTATCGGAGTTTATGATACTGAGCTAAATAAAGGTGTTGTATATTTCCAGGCGCCTGATATAAATATCAACGAGCACACAAAAGAAAATTTTACTTTCAAGCCTCAAACAGAAAAAGAAATGCTTGTTAATTTTTGGAAAGGAGCTA
>CAZTIC010000129.1:0-1893 GCA_964613625.1 uncultured Gammaproteobacteria bacterium
GCCAAATAAGTATATCCATAATGTCTACTAAGAACCACGCCACCAATAATTCCGACATTATACATTACTGGGGCCAAACTATAATAAAAATAAGATTTATACGAATTCAATAAACTACTCATTATGTTGGAAGCTCCAAATATAACAATGCTAATTAACATTATTCTAGTAAGCTTTATAGTCAAAGCTAATTGAGAAGGATTAAATCCAGGAACTAAAAGTTTAACAAAAAAATCCGCCTTGATAATCACAATTAAAGCAATTATTGCTAAAGCAGAAGTCAGAATATTTAAAATAGAATTAGAAACATGAATAGCTCTTTTATTATCCTTTTGATTTAATTTTACAAATATAGGGACAAAAGCAGAAGCTAAGGCTCCTAAAACTAAAGTATTGAAAATTAAGTCCGGAATTCTAAAAGAAGCAAAATAAACATCTAGGATTTCTCCGGCACCAAAAAAAGAAGCTAACATTCGATCACGAACTAAACCTAAAATTTTACTAATAATAGTGAAAAAACTAATCAATATGGCTCCACCTAAAATAGTTGTATTTAATTTTTTTAGTAATGTTTTAAACATTTTTATTAAATAATTTAATAGTTTCATCTATTTCTTCTGGAATCCCCAAAAGACAATCAAATTTCTTTACTTCTTCAGCATTAACCCAAGCATAATCCGTAAAACTATGTTCTTCTAACTCAACCTCACCTTCTTTATATTTAGCAGCAAATTTTACTAGAACTACTGGAGTTTCATCTGGACGAATGAAAGCTACATTATTTACATAATAGAATTGCTTTTCAATCTTCAAACCACATTCTTCCTGCACTTCTCTTTTTAATAAATCTCCTATTGCATCCTGAAAATCAAAAACATCTCCGTTCATTCTACTGGGATTTTCCATTTTTAAATCTTGCCATTCTAATTTTCCACCAGGCACACAATACTTTCCCGGATGAACCTTTTCGGTATCACCTCTCTTTAAAATTAAACAACGCCCATCACTTTCACGATAAATAACAACATTTGCTACGAAATAAAAAAGCTTCTCTTTCTTTGCGTTATTAATACTAATTTTTTCAGCTTTCATAAAATATTATAACTCCTTAAACATAATAACAATACATAAAGACGATCGAAAATCGCCTTTATACTTCTATTTTCAATAAAATTATTTAACTGGGCCTAAAACCCTAGCTTCTTTCTTTAATTTCATATAAACAAATACTGAAGCCATCATAATAATTGGAGTAGTTATTAAAATTCCAATAAAAAGAGCTAGAACACCAACTAAAGCAACCAAAACAGTAATTAAACCAAAAATAAATAAATCCCATTTAGAGCCCTGAGTAATTTGAGCACTCTTTTTAAAAGATTCAACAATACCAGATCCTTCCACTATAAAGTATGGGAAAAATCTAAATTTAATACCCCAAATAATTCCAGGAACTATAAATAAAATAGATCCAATAACTATAATCACAGTATAGATTATAGAGCCAACTAAGTATTTAAAAAATATAGGGTATTGAGAAAATAAATCAGCAACTTTGACTTTCTTCTTATTAAACAAATCCAAAGTAATTTTGATAAGACCTAATTCTAACAACATTGCTACGATCTGAAAAAGAAGGCTAATAGTGTTAACAATAATTTTTGTTGAACCAGAATCAGTTTTCTTATAAATTTCCTTAGCAATACCAGGAACTATAGAAATTATTAAAAGTATTGCTCCTACAATCAAAAAGAAACCTAAATTTTCTTTTAAGGTTTCCCAACCAAATTTCAGGGCCTTTTTCTTTGAAAATTTTTTATTCTCCATAACTTTTCAATCCTAATTATTTTTTTAAAATAAAACCAATTACTTTATTTTCATCAAACATCATTCTAA
>CAZTIC010000130.1:0-1873 GCA_964613625.1 uncultured Gammaproteobacteria bacterium
TGTGGATTATTTATTAAATAATGGCCTCTTGTCCAATATGAGGTGGACTAATACACTAAGTTTTTTTTAACTTCAAATATGTTATAATGATATTATAATAATAAGTAAAAAATTATTTATATTAAATGTCTAGTTTTGGTAGAAATAAAGTAGAGTTTATAAATACAAAAAATTTACAAATCGCTCGTGAAAATATCGGTTTGGAAGATTTTGTCGTGTCTAAAAAGTTGTTTAAGTCAAAAAATAATATTGTTTCTGAATGGGAGGATGGTAAATCATTGCCGTCTTGGTCGCAAGTAGCTAAGCTATCAAAAGAATATGGAATTTCGGAATTACTTTTATTTTCTAAAAATACAATAAAGAAAAACAAGCAAATCCCTGACTATCGAGTTGGACAAGGAATTGGAGGAGACGATAAAATTAATAAACTCATTAATATTGTAGTAAAAAGACAGAGATGGTTGGAAAAAGAATTTAAAAAAGAAGGAGTTGATAAGAATAGTTTACAAGGTAGTGGAAAAAAAATAAAAACCCCCTTTGAACTTGCAGATACAATAAAAAATAAACTAGATATAAAATTGAGTGAAATAAAAAAACTATCAGGCTCAAAGGCAAGGAGAAACACGCTAAATTATTTAATTAACAAGGCTGAAAATCACGGTATCTTTATTGGAAAAACTATTTCATATCACCGCATTGAGGTTCGGGATATGAGAGGTCTTTTTGTGTCTAATGATTATTGTCCGTTTATTATTTTAAATAGAAGAGATGCTGTATCTGCACAAATATTTTCATTAATCCATGAATTAGCTCATTTATTTAGAAAGACCGATGCAATTTCTAATAGTTTAGACTTTAGAAAAACATCTACAAGTATAGACTCTGAAGAAGTTTTTTGTAATAAAGTTGCAGCTGAACTGCTTTTGCCAAAGGATGAATTTCAAGGAACATATTACAGTAGGTCTGATATTGATAATTTTTCTGATATTTACAAGGTTAGTAAGCTATCAATTTTCTATAGACTTAAGGAGTTAAATAAAATAAGTAAAAATGAAGTAAAGGAACTGGAGAAAGAAATAATCGAAGAAACTCGTAGAAATATAGAACAAAAAAATAAAAAGAAAAGCACAGGTGGAGATTATAATAATAACATGAAGGATTCCAACGGAAATCTTTTGAATAACTATATTTCAAATCACTATTCCGACAATAAAATTGGCTATGTCGAAGCATCTAATATTTTAAACTGTTCAGTTGAAAAGATATGAGCAATGTATTGTCACAAAATATAAAATATATTATGGATGCCAATATTTTAATTGGATTTTCTCTATGGACTCCAATAGCTTTAAACGGTGGTTTTTGGAATAAATTAGAACAGGCTTTAGAAGAAGATAAATGGATTCTTCTTGATGTAGTTGTTGATGAAATAAAAAGACATAACATTGAATTAAAAAAATGGTGTGAAAGACAACAGAGAAAAGGATTGGTTGTTGAAATTAGCAAGGAAGAAAAATATAGAGGAATTGAAATAAATAATCAATATGAAATGATTGATCAAACATCTTTCAACTCCACCGTTGATACTTACATTATTGCTCATGCTGAAGCAAATGGTTTGGGTGTTTTTTCCAGAGAGAGTAATAGAGCAAATTCTAACAGCTTATATAAAATACCAGATGTATGTCATGAGTTAAAAATCGACAATATTAGACAACCATTGGCATTTTTAAAAAGAATAGGATTTAAATCAACTTAAGATATTTTCTATAATATTCTTTACCCTTGACAACATTCAAAAAATATAGTAGAGTAACTTTTACACGTTAAAAAATTAAATATAACTATTTGTACTCTTAGGGGGTTGTCATCA
>CAZTIC010000131.1:0-1807 GCA_964613625.1 uncultured Gammaproteobacteria bacterium
TAAGATTTTTTAAGTCTAGGCTCTACTAGACTTAAGTCGTTTATATATCTTTTCATATTTTGATTTTTTTTGCAAGGTTTTTGTTTGCGAATGATTGTGGCTCGGGAAAGACATCGGATGTCTATATAGACATCCGATGTCTTAGGTATTCAGCAATGACAATTATGGTTGCTTTATTGCATTGATTATGTTATTTTATACGTAACAATAAAGGCGATAGCCTATTTTTTTATTACACTAATATTATTGTTAAATTAGCTTATATTAGTGCATTTTTTAATATAATTAATTTTTATTTTATATTATATTTAATTATTGTAACGTTTATTGATTTATTACGTATAAATAGTTAAATGATACCTTAATGAATTTATTCGGTGGAGAAACAAAAGAAGATCCAAAAATACAAGAAAAGAAAATCTATAATCAGTTGAAAAAGGGTGATAAAGAAGTATTTATCAAAGCTTACGATTTATATATAGATCAAATATATAGATTCATATATTTCAAGGTAAGTGACAAGGAAGAAGCTCAGGACATAACTTCGTTAGTATTTTTGAAAACTTGGAATTATATACAGGAAAACAAGCTTGGAGAATACAAAACATTAAAAGCACTTCTTTATACTATTGCTAGGAATTCTGTCATTGATTATTACAGAAAGAATAATAAAGTCCATATTGTAGAGATTGATAATGAGGATGTAAAAATACAGCTAAAAGATAAAAAGATGGGTGCTGGAGAAAAAATGGATATTTATTTTGACATAAAAAATGTTGAAGATAAATTAGAAGAAATGAAAGACGAATATCGTGAAATTATAATTTTGAAATATATAGAAGAATTGAGTACAATCGAAATTTCCAAAATATTAAAAAAATCAAAAGGGAATGTAAGAGTTTTAGCTCATAGAGCTCTGGGGGCATTACAGAAATTAATACAAGAAGAGAGTGATAAACAAAATTAATTAAATATGAAAGATTTCAATCTCAAAAAAGAATTATCTAGTCTAAATTCAGTTAAACCTGATGTGGCTTGGAAAATGGAGAATAGAGAGATTTTGAATTGTCAAATTCAAAATAGCCTTGAAGATAAAAGTAATATAGGTATTTCTGAAATCTTATCAAAACCGCAAAGAATTTTTCAATTCGTATCGCAACCAGCGTTTGCGGTTTTTTCTATTGCCTTGATACTTTTTGGTGGTGGATCAGCTAGTTTGTATGCTGCGAATAATACTAAGCCAGGCGACTCTCTTTATATTGCAAAGATTCTTAGTGAGAAGGCTCAATTAGTTATGACTTTTGATGAAGTAAAGAAAAATAAGCTTGGATTGAAATTTGCAAACGACAGAGCTTTGGATATTACTCAAATGCTAGCTAGCACTGATTTTGAAAATGAGGGAGAAAAAGAAAAAGCAAATAAGTTGTCAAATGATTTTAGAAAGGAGATAATAATTGTTAAATCAAAGATGGGTAATATAGATCAAGATAGTATTGAAAAAGAAAATGAGAATATTAATTCAAGTGATGATAGCTTCCAAGTATTTAGTGCTGATTTTATAAAAGATGGTCAAGGAATTCAGGTGTCTGAACAACCACAAAATAACAATAATGAAGAAGTTGTAAATGAAAATGAAGCAGAAGATCAGATTATTGAAGAGGAGGAGGTTGTTGTGATTGAAGGTGAGGATGATTTATCTACTAGTACACCAGATAATATTGAAAATATAGAAGAAAATATAGATGCAAATAAAATTATAGAACAAGCAGAGAAGTTGTTTAATGAGCAGGATTATGATGGTGCTTAT
>CAZTIC010000132.1:0-1792 GCA_964613625.1 uncultured Gammaproteobacteria bacterium
TTATCTACAATTTTCTTATACGCCTCCACCCACTCATCGGCAATTTTTGACATCATAAATTTATCTTCTACCAATTTTCTGCCATTTTCACCTAAATTAATTCTATGCTTTTTATTTTCAAGTAATCCAAGTATTGCTGTGGTTAACTCTTTTTTGTTCTTGTTTATAACAACCCCGGCGTTTGCCTCTTTTATGTAAGGAGCAATACCGACGCCATTGGTTACCACAACCGGCAGTTTCATATACATAGCTTCAACAACGGCCATACCGAAGTTTTCAGAATATGAAGGTAAAACAAATACATCTGAATCCTGGTATGCGGCGGTTTTATCCTTACCAGTTATCATACCGGTAAATATTACATTGTCTTCAATATTGTTTTCCCTAACCCATCCCCCTACTTTTTTCTTGTAACCTTCATCGTCTCCTCCGGCAACAACTAAAAGGGTGTCGGGTTTCTTTTTTGAAACTTCTGCAAAGGCAGGAATAAGAATACCTAAACCTTTAATCCAAGTTATACGACCTAAAAAGAGAATTATTTTTTTGTTTTGGGGTATATTAAATTTTTCTCTAAATTGTCCCGACTCAGCTTTTTCAAAACTACCCGGATCAATTCCATTAGGTACGGTTATTTCTTTTTGGTACCCAAACCCAAGTTCTTTATACTCTTCCCTTTCTTGAGGAACGGTAAAGTGGATAGCAGAGGCATTAGACAGGTTTTTTTCTTCAATAAGGCCGATATAAAATATTTTCTTAAGAAAACTCTTTTTTTCAACCGGTTCCTTCATAAGGTTGCCTCTGGGGGAAATAATATAAGGAATATTATTTTTTCTGGCGTAATAAGACCCCAAGGCGGAGGCGGCGAGGAAAGTAGAGGTGATGTGAATTAAATCAAAGTCGGAGGCTGTTTTTTTTAGTGTTTTGTGGAGAGAATGCGAATATGCCCATATTCCAGAAAAAGATTTTTTAAAGTAATAAACTTTTACGCCATCTACATTAACTTCCTGATTTTTAGGAGTACTTTCCGGAATATCAATATCGATGGTGTAAACAGTAACATTAACACCTTTTTTAACTAGCCATTTATTAAGATTGTGAACACTCCACGTAGGACCTCCTCGGGCATAAGCTGGGTAATATGTAGGAATAATGTGGAGAATTTTCATAATATCTAAAAATCATTCAATTCGTTATTTGTATTTTTTGTTTCTCGTTATGATAGTTTCTGTAATCCAATCATTTAATAAATTACAGTTAGAGATAAGACAATGTCCTCCTATGGGGCCTTCCATGTTTCTTAAAACAGGTCGAACAACATTTTTCATTCCTAACTTTTCATATCCATCGTTGTAGTCCTCATTAGGTATAGTATAAACTTCATCAAAGTTCAGTTTTTCTTTATCACAGATCCTCTTAACTTCTTTCTGGAAAATAACATTCCAGGCATAATAGGTGGTACTAAGTATTTTAGCTAGCTCTGTTGTTTTCGATTTATCAAATACTTTAGTTTCTACGCCAATATCTCTAAATATTTCTGATGCTTTATTTGATTTTTTCCCACCAAAATATTTAACAAAAGTTTTTATCCCTTCTTCTAATTCTGGATGTACTCCGCGAATAGGGCTATGAACCGCTATCTCCCCAATTTTCTTTGTTGTTCCTGGTTGAACTATAGAATGTATTATGACAAGCTCGGGTTTATATTTCTTTATATACTCTTTTGTTTCATTAATAAAATTACTTGTGAAGGGATAACAAATATGCAAAATATCGGAGCTAATGTTTATTTGGT
>CAZTIC010000133.1:0-1743 GCA_964613625.1 uncultured Gammaproteobacteria bacterium
TAGGGATGACAAAGAGAGAGCTGATTTAGATTTAATCACAATAAAATGAAAAAGATAATAATCACCAATAAGAGAAATCAAGGATTGTCTGCTGTTTTACATGAGTCAGTGAATCAAACAGATAAAATTTTAATATTTACACATTCCTTTAAGAGTGATAAGGATACGGATTATGTCGCAGTAGATTTTGCTAAAACAGTTTGTGCTGAGGGTTATGCTTTTCTTAGATTTGATTTTTGGGGTTCTGGAGAAAGTGATGGTGATTTTGAGGAATCAAGTGTGAATACTCAGATTGATGACCTGAAAGATGTAATTGAATATATTAAGACACAAGGATATTCTAATATTTGTTTGGTTGGATTGAGTTTAGGTACGACAATTTCAATAATGGCTTATGATGATGCTATAAGATGCATGATTCTTTGGAGCCCTTCTTTTCATCTCATAAGTCGTCATGAGAGATACAGGGATGAGATTAATGAAAAGGGATATGTTATAGAGGAGAATGGACTTACAGGCAAGGAATTTAAAATAGGCAAAATGATGTGGCAAGATTTTAAGGATGTTAATCCTGTTTTGAGTCTTAATAAAATAAAATGTCCTGTGTTGACTATTGTTGGTAGTGAGGATGATAGTATAGAATTAGATAAGACACGGAAGTATTTGGATATGATTCTTGCTGAGCAAGAGCTTGTTGTGATTGATGGAGGTGGTCATGATTTTTTAATAGAAGAAGCGAAAAAAGAACTTTTACAAATTTCTAGTAATTTTATAAAAAAATATTTATAATTCATGTAAGTAATAGATTACTCACATAGCAATCGGACTAATGGATTCCTGCCTATGTGGGAATGACAAGGAGAAATAATAATTTAATTATGCCAATGAGAAGTCAGGAATTAGAAGTAATAAAAGATTCTTTAGTTCAAGAAATTATAGACCTGGGCTTGTTCGTCGTATTTGATTCTAAAGATAAAAGTAAGTGGTTTAAAATGAAAAATGGGGTTTTTACTCAATATTTTATAAATTTACCAATTCTCATGTCGCATCCGGAATTATTAGACAAAATTAATCGTTTTGCTATTCAAATCATTGAAAATGAAAAAATTTCCTTTGATCGAATTATGGGTATTCCATATGGAGCACTTCCATTTGCTTATGGAATAGTGACTAACATGAAAGTTCCTTGCATTGCTGCTAGAAAAGAGGGAAAGAAAAGCTATGGTATTTCAGGAGCTTTAATGGGAGAGTTTAAAAAAGGTGAAACAGTTTTGTTTATTGAAGATGCTACTGCTACGGCAAAAACCGTAATAGAGTATGCAAATCGTTTAAAAGAATATAGTCTTTTAGTTAAGGATGTTATTGTAATTTGTGATACTGAGCAAACAGGTCGTCAGAATTTGAATAAGCATAATATAAAATTGCACAATCTTTTTGCCTGGAGTGATTTTGTGGAAGTATATAAAAAATCTCCTCAGAATAGAGTTAATCCAATAATTACGTAATCTATTACTTACATAGAAATCGGACTAATGGATCCTGCACTGAATGCGGGATGACAAGGGTGTTGGAAAGCTTTTTGGCATGTTATTTAAGAAAGCTTGACAAGGTTTTTGGGTGGGTGTAGACTAAGTGTAGTAATTAAGGAAACAGTAAATAATACAAAAAAATAAAGAAAGTAGAAAATAAAAAAGAGAAAAGTAACATAGTTATTTATCAAGCTAAAAATGGAGCGATTGAGCT
>CAZTIC010000134.1:0-1681 GCA_964613625.1 uncultured Gammaproteobacteria bacterium
CGCCAAGGCTTCGGATGGCAGGCCATTAAATTTAAAATGTATAGTTTACAAAATATGGAGAGTTGCCAGATCCCGCAAAGCGGGACCCCGCTACGCGGTGGGTGGTCGAATGAAATGAGCCAAGGGACATATCTTTGAAATAATAAACCATTACCATGGAGAGTTGCCAGAGTGGTCGAATGGGGTAGTCTTGAAAACTACTGAGCCTTAACGGGTTCCGGGGGTTCGAATCCCTCACTCTCCGCCACCTCGTGCTAGCACGAGAATATTCAAAAACACATGATTTATGTGTTTTTTTATTTTATTTTTATATTTTTTTTATTTAATAAGTGATATGATTAATTTAGATTTGTAGATCCTTTCGAACATTTGAAGGGATATAAGATAATGGATTATTTAATATATATGAATCAAAAAGAAAAAGAAATTATTATTTTAAGTGCTTGTTCATCAATGATTAATGACATGGTTAATCATGAGATATTTTCTGTTTCAGGAGAGAAATGTGATGAAATATTTTTACTTCCAGAGGCAGATATTCACCAGAAATTCTTTAATATACTACTTGTTGATTTTCTTTCTAAAAAATCATCAAAAATATTTAAATTTAAATTAAATAATAAAGATATTTATGGTTATTTATCACTTTTAAGACGAATGTGCAATAATCCAGTCATTAATAAAGATATGGATAAATCTTTACCTAGGGTTATTAATGATTTTATTTTATGGTTGGATCATGACGCTGTTGTAAAAAATGTTTGGTTACCATCAATTAATACTAAGTGTAGTTTAAAAGTCAAAAGAATTGATTTTTTAAAGATTTGTGGCGATATTTCTAAGCATGATTTTATGCGTTTAGATAGAAGAATATCAAATATTAACAAAATATTAAAAGATAATTCAGTTAATATTACTATAGAACAGACATATCTAGTACTGCCAGAATTTTATAAGTGGTTTCATGATAGTATACTTAATTATCATATTAATACCATAGCAGAATTCCTTAATAATATTAATTGGGAGATATATAAATATATTAAACCCTTAAGAGAAAATAATGATTTTTTAGAGGGTTGTGATAGTTTGGTAGTAAAAGATATGTATTGGGAGTTAAAGAACTTTAAACCTTATATTCCTATATTTAAAGTTACAGAATTTTTAAAGAAGCGATATTAAAATTGTGTCATTATTTTTTTGTTTTATAAAAATATAGAGCGCACGAGGAACCTATTTATTGAAGAAATTAAAAACACATAATAATCTTACTGGGCTTGTAGAAAAAACGGTTCCAGCTCGAGGAAGCCCGCCATCCGCTTTCGCTGAAGCTTCAGCGAGATGGCTTACTAAAATCATCTACTATGTAGGTGTTTTTTGTTTGACTTTTTTATTGATTTTTTAAATAATTAAACATTCTCTATATAATAAGTTCGAAGAGTAGAGGCTAAGGGAAGCCACTCGTGAGTGGTTTTTTATTCCATTTTAACCTCCTATATTGTATAATTAGACTAATCTAAATAAAATAATAATATGAAATTAAAACTGATCGCACCCTGTGGCATGAACTGTGGAATTTGTATTGGCTTTCTTCGGGAGAAAAACAAATGTCTCGGTTGTAGAAAAATGAGTGAAAACAAACCTGAATATTGTCGAAAATGTATTATTATGAATTGCGAAA
>CAZTIC010000135.1:0-1677 GCA_964613625.1 uncultured Gammaproteobacteria bacterium
CGTATGTTTCGGCTACTGCATTTCCGGTAGCTGGAATATAGCCAGATGATAGATCATCGGATGGTTGATTATCCACATTTTTGATAAACTTTCCACGACCAAAAGGTTTATCGATGAATTTATTACTTAATAACAAGTCTGATATTTCCTCGATTGTTTTGAGATTTTGATGATTAGGATGTTCTGGCATTTGAATTATCCTTTATTTACATGGGTTTATATTTATATGAGTTTATGTTTACATGGATTTAATTATTTACATGGGTTTCTGTTTTGTTATTAGTAAATCATCAAATTCAACAAGTTCGTAATTATCTGTCCATGTTGCTCCACATTTTTCACAATCACAAGTACACCATGCTTTAACACCATCAAAATGCATATGGTTAGCACTTATTTCGACACTTTTGCAGTTAGGACATTCATTACCGGCAGACTCGACATATTCTTTATTTGTTAATGGCATTTTTCTCACCTCCGAATAATTTCCGCCACAATTATAACTGTGATCATCCATAGAACATTTACCAAAAAATATGGGTTGAGTATATAATCCATGATTATCTCCTATTCTCTGTAATTTTAGTATATTTGCTTTTCCAAATGGTTTATCAGTTCTTTATCTGTGGATTTTTTCTAAAATTCTATTTTTTTCTTCTTTTCATATCTTTTCGTAGGTTCCATTCGCAAAAGGTGAAATGTATTGTACAAGAATATCCGAAAATTCCTACAATGATGGAAATAAATCCATCAACAATTTCAGATAATCCATACAAAATAAAATATCCTTTGCTACGTGGGACATATCTATTTTTAAATATCATTTTATCCCCATATTTATAACATAATAAATAAAAATCATAACAGAACAAATAAAAGAATCAAAGACATCAACTTTATTTTTTTGGTTTTGCACTTCCGATATTTTCAATGTTACGGATATCTATAATATGATCATCTTTTAATTCCTGTAACATTTCATCAAAAGCTTTTTGTGTTTGTTTGTCGAACTTTCCGTTTTTTGTATGTTTAGGCTCGAATTCTACAACTGATTCGACATAGTAATTATGACTTCGTGGAATGATTATCTTTTCAGCGATTCTAATGAACATTGTTTTCAAGCCTCCTGTATTAATATATTAATTCGTTTATTTTTCATTTCCTTTTCCTTTTGTTTCCATTATCTGTAATTGCTCATTCATACATATTTCTGCATGTTTTTGAGTGGCTTTTTTGAGATTACAATATGAGCACAGAGTTGATGGTTTAAGATTTACATTGTGATTGTGGAATTTATCTTTAACTCCACTGTTGTCTACAGTTGATATTAGATTTTGTAGATTTAGTAGTATCTCAAACTTTTGATCCATTAACAGTTTGATTTTAGAGCTCTGTGATTCATTAAAAATCTGTGCTTCATTAGAACTCTGCACTTTGTTCTCAAGTGCAATATATTGTCTAAGTTCTTCTTCTGTAACTTCGATCACTTTTTTTCTTTTTGAAAAGACACCGAATGACATTATAATAAACACTACTATTATAAAAATCCGAAATGTCGACATATTATTCATATAAGTGTAATTAAACCAAAACATCGCTGTAACAGCACCGAATGTAATAAGATCGGAGAAGATACTTTGTGATAAGCTTTCTCTAACTACAAGGATTTTTTTCATT
>CAZTIC010000136.1:0-1672 GCA_964613625.1 uncultured Gammaproteobacteria bacterium
GTTATGGCTAGCGGACAAATTCCTGATAACCCTTATACTAATTCATCTGATCTTGTTGCTGGAACTGCTGAGACAGCAAATTCATCTGCTGGATGGATTTATGATGCCAATACTGGCAATATTTGGAGCTCAGCAGATGAGACTCAAGGTTCAGGATTTTAAGATTAAGCTTAAATTAAATTAATTGTTATTGTGATACAAACAATGGCTGGCTTTTCATTGTGATTTTAATAAATGAGGAGTCAGCCTTATTTTTTAATTATTGGATTTATTAATGTGTAATAGTAAATTAAAAAGTTGGGGTTTGATTGCATTATTAGGTTTTATTGTTTTTGCCTTATATGCAAATTTTTTGCAAGGCGATTTCCTAATTGATGATACTGTAGGCATATTACATAACAAGAAGATTCATGATGCTGGGATTTATTTCTCCGAGTATTTTTCTATACATCCCAATATTTTAGTGGAAGTATCAAGAGTTTTGATTTGGCATTTTTGGGGTGCTAATACCTTTGCTTTTCATTTGTTTAATATTTTAATTCATCTTGGATGCGTAATCCTTATTTTCTTGCTCTGCGATACTTTATTTAGTAATAGAGCGTTGTCTTTCCTAAGTAGTCTTATCTTTGCTATTCATCCAATTCATACTGAAGCCATTAGTTGGATTTCTGGTGGTCCCTACGCCTTATCGAGCTTATTTTTTATTGCCTCATTTTTATTTTACGTTAAGTCAGATAAATCTATTTTTAACTTAGTTTTTTCAATTATTAGTTTTGGTTTTTGTTTTTTAGCAGGAAACTCTGTAGCAGTCCTACCTTTTATGTTTGTTTTGTATGAATTTGGTTTTCGGCAGAGGAGCGGGGTAAGTAATCTTTTATATAAATTAAGAAAAATACTTTTAGTTCTGTTATCAGCCATATCACTCCTTTTTATTAGTTCATTTTTTGTGTCCAAGAATGAATTCATGCATTTAATTTTTTATTTTAGAGGTTTTAGGTATTTAGTAGTAAGTGCTAAAGCTTTTCTTTATTATTTGAAAATTCTTTATTTGCCTCTCCAGCGTGGGCTTGTTCATCCTTTTGCTTTTAACGTTATGGATATCCAAGCTCTTAGTCCGGCTTTTTTTCTGTCTTTAAGTATAATTGCGGTAGCGATATTCACTTTTTTTAAATATCGTCGTAATTTTAAACCGGTTTCCTTTGGAATAATCTGGTTTTTTGTGACTTATGCGCCCTATTCAAATGTTATTCCAGTTTGTAATATTATCTCTGAGAGATATCTTTACTTACCTTCAGTTGGGTTTTCAATTGTTTTAGCAGCCTTGTTTTTGAAGGGCTGGGAAGTAATTAAGAGGAATAAGCGTTTTAGACTTTCTCTTAGAGCTATTGCTATTATCGCTATCACTTTATTTCTAGGTTCATATTCAGCTTTAACTATTAAGCGTAATTATGGATATTCGAATATTATTACTTATTGGGAGGGTAATATAAATAATTTTGAAGATGGCTATAGAGTTTATAATAATTTAGCAGGTACTTATTACAAAATGGGTAATCTTGATAATGCTATAGCTTATTCTTGGATAAATTTGACTATTAATCCTAATCAATCCCATGTGTGGTATAATCTTGGTAGGGTTTATCAAGAAAAGGGGAATATTGACCAAGCAAAG
>CAZTIC010000137.1:0-1627 GCA_964613625.1 uncultured Gammaproteobacteria bacterium
TTTACTCCCGCATGGCATGGGAAGCCAATTTAGGCCTAATGTTTTCCTTAATAGCCGTAATTTTATGGCTTTTTGTTGAAGCAAAAAACATTAGTCAGCGCCATCAGCTTGATGCTGTCGGTTTACTTTTTTGTATATTCTCAGTTCTTACTTACAATGCACCTCTGCTATATTTACCTGCACTGGCAGTAATAATTATTATTAATCGAGGATTAAAAAAATGGCAGGAATGGTTGCTCGTTGTTGTTGGCACGGGTTTAATTTTAATTGGGAGTTGGTTATTCTTTAATCAAATTACTGCTCAAAAAAGTAGCATTACTATTTTTACTGATTCAACAGTTAGAGCTAATTATATTAACTATCGTCAATCATTAAGTGGTGATTTACCAACTTTGTCTGGCAACCAATATGTTTATTGGTTTAAACTAATAGTCAGTAATTTAGGGAAAAGTTTTTCGCCGCAGTATTTAATTACCCAAGGTAGTTCTCATCCTTGGCATTCAATTTCTAATCACGGTCATTTTTATTGGAGTGTTTATTTTTTGAGTTTAGTAGGAATTGCCACTTCTTTATTGACAGTGATCAAAACTCAATTAAAGACAGAGCAGAGTAAAAGTTTATTAAGTTTAGTTTTACTATTATTTATTTCTTTGATTCCTTCAATTATTGCGGTTGATGCTCCGCACGCTACTCGCAGCTTATTATTTTTTGTAATTATGGTTGTTTTGGCAGTTATCGGCTTAAGACAGATTGGCGAGATGGTGAAAAATAAACTGGTTGTCCAAATGATCTTTATTAGTATTCTAGCTTTAGAGGCCAGTTTTTATTTTAAAAATTATTTTATAGTTTACCCGCAACAGCAAGCTGTTTTACAACCGGGTTTTGATATTGCGATTCAAGAAACTAACCAACGATTTAAAGAAGAGTCAATAGCAATTGTGGCCGATGGCTATCAATATATTTTGGCGGCTTGGTATCTTAAGTTAGATCCCCAGATATATTTTTTGACTAATATTAGGCAAAATACTGATACAATTGGTTTATCTTACGGACAGCAGGTCGCTAATTATCACTTTATTGCTGATCGTGAAGATAGAGTCGAAGCCGAATCTCTGCTCCTATTCTGGGATGAAAATAAAGAATTATGGCAAATAGAAAGATTTTAAAATGATTTCTGTAGTTTTAGCTACTTTTAATGAAGAAAAAAACATCACTCAATGTTTAGAGTCGGTTAAAGATTGGGCCGGAGAGATTATTGTGGTTGATGGTTCTTCGATTGATAAAACCAGAGAACTAGCTAAAAAATTCAAAGCTAAAGTAATCAAAACTGTCAATAAGCCTAATTTTCATATTAATAAACAAATGGCTATTGATAAAGCTAAGGGAAATTTAATTCTACAATTGGATGCTGACGAGATAGTTGATGAAGAACTAGCTAATTTTATTCAACAAATTAATCAAAAACTAAATAACAAACCTAATGCTGTCAAAAACTCAGCCTGGTGGTTAAAAAGAAAAAATTTATTTCTTGGTCATTGGCTGAAAAAAGGCGGTCAATATCCTGATCCAGTGATTCGACTATTTATTAAAGGCAAAGCCAGCCTACCCATGCAAGATGTTCATGAAC
>CAZTIC010000138.1:0-1606 GCA_964613625.1 uncultured Gammaproteobacteria bacterium
GAAAGTTTTGAAAAATACAGACCCAAAAAATTTAATGATCTCAAAATAAACTGAATAAAATGTGTATAGGTTGTTGTTTCCCTTTTGACCTAGAGATTTAAGAAGATAATTCTTTACTACAAAATAATATGGATAATATAAATGTGTGGCTAGTTATTCTTCTTGTTAGTATTATATTTGGCATTTTTGATAGGTACGCAGCATATAATGAAAAAGGAAAGTCTTGGTGGTTTTTTGAGTGGTGGCGTCTTTTTGTAAATTATTTTATAACAGGTGCTATAGGATATTTTTTAGTAGTAATTCGATGGCCCAAGATAACAGAATTGAATAATTTATCTATTAATGATTTTGTCCTATGCTTAGCTTTTTTTATTGGAGTGTTAGGGTGGTGGCCTTACTTCATTAAAAATATTACAGAAGGAATAAATACTATCATTGAGAGATTCTTAAAAAAATAAAGAAATTCTCGAAAAGTTATTCTAACTTATACTTGTGTTGCTAATCTTCTACTAACCTAAGTCATAACGTTCTCCACATAACTTAAATTTGAGGTTTAATAAAGCCTTTTCTAAATTTAAATAGACATGGAAGATCCTTCGGATAAAAAGTTCCGATTTTATATTGATGAGTCAGGAACACATAATTATTGCGCAAGAAACGATATAAAAAGTCGTTATTTGGGTTTGACGGGCATCATTATTAGCGAAAAGGCTAATATAGAAATTTTACAACCCAAAATAATGGAGTTAAAGAGGATGTTCTCTAATGATCCAGATGAATTGCCAGTTCTACACAGAGAAGACATTGTAAACAAAAGAGGAGTTTTTTCAAAACTGAATGACAGTGATTTTGAAAAAGAATTTAATGAAAAATTTTTAGATTTGGTGAACAACCTTGATTATAAAATATGTGCCGTCGTTCTTGATAAAAAATCTCATCTTGAAAGATACCAGAACTCTGCATTTCATCCTTATCATTATTGCACAAATGTTCTTTTGGAAAGATATACTTTTTATTTACAAGATAATGGTAGTAGAGGTGATGTGATGGCAGAAGCCAGGGGCAAAAAAGAAGACCACGCACTGAAAGAAGAATATAGTAGATTTTATGAGGAAGGCACTCATTTTTTTAATCCAAAACATATTCAACAATTTCTCACTTCAAGGGAGATAAAGGTAAAACCGAAAAGTAAGATGTTTGTAGGATTAGAATTTGCCGATTTGCTTTCTCTTGCTACAAAACTGGACACACTTGAAAGTTATGGGCAAATACCAGATTTGAACGATAACT
Source organism: uncultured Gammaproteobacteria bacterium (assembly GCA_964613625.1). Taxonomy (GTDB): domain Bacteria; phylum Patescibacteriota; class Patescibacteriia; order Patescibacteriales; family CAZTIC01; genus CAZTIC01. The sequence goes on from CAZTIC010000138.1 coordinate 1,291, forward strand.
TTTGCAAAACAATTGTTCAGGATGTACAAGCAAAATATCGTTCTTCAGACAATGGACAAACTAAGGGATTTGGTAAAAAGTTTATAACATAAACAAAAAAACCAGTATTATCTGGTTTTTCTGCGATGCCCAAACGGGACATCCCCCTCCGATAAACGGATTACTATTATTATAACATTTTGTATTACAACAACAAGTAAAATAAGTTATTCAGTGTTGATAATTAATAAAGTAGTGAGATGAGGTGTTAGGTAATTAAGTAAAATTAGGCATATACAATTTACCCTTTATTTGAGGCAAAACAGGTTCTAACATC
>CAZTIC010000139.1:0-1589 GCA_964613625.1 uncultured Gammaproteobacteria bacterium
TTATCTAAACCTACCCTCCCCCCACTATTAAAATAAGGAGTTAATTATGAAATTTAAAAATATTGGAATAGAACAAGCAAGTCTCGGATCACAAATATTATCAGATAATGCTCTAATAGCTACCATAGAATATATTGATCCTATTGATTATTATAGAACTTCACACCAAATAATATATAAAACAATTAAGGAATTATTTAAAAAAGGGATAGCGGTTGATTTAATGATTCTTACTAACGAATTATTAAATAAGAATTTACTTGAAAAAATAGGTGGTGTAACTTACCTTGTTCACCTAATAAATTCAGTATCTACAGTAGAAAATATAGAACATTATAATAATATTATCAAAACAAAATCCAACCAAAGAAAAATATATCTGATAATGGATAACGTAAAAAACGATAAAATAACTATTGATGACGGTATACAAAAAATAAATGATATACCCCAAATTGAAAAGAATGAAGAAACACTAAAGGAAATATTGTTTCATACACTTCAAAGGTCGTCCAGGGGAACTGAGCATAAATTTGAAATGGATATATTAAATAAATATTTAGGCGGAGTTGATAAATCCGAAGTAATAACTATAGGGGGTTATACATCACAAGGTAAGAGTGATTATGCAATCCAATTAGCTATGGACTTTTCATCTATAGGAAAAAAAGTATTATTTCTTTCCGGAGAAATGACTAATTATGAAGTTGGAAGGCGTATTTTGGCAAATAGCAATGAAAAGAATATTATGGATTTTAGGAAGAATATATTTTATGGTGACGAAATAAATGTTCTGAAAAGTTTAAGCGAAAATATGGGTGATGGATGGGAACTCAATATTAGAAAAGTAGCTAATATAGAAGATGTAAATAAATATATTAAAAAATATAAACCTGAAATTTGCTTTATTGACTATCTGCAAAATTTAGGGACAGAAAATGATTATAAAGAAATAACCAACAATATGCGTAGAATACAAAATATTGCACTAAAAGAGGAAATAACAATATTTGTATTAAGTCAGTTAAGCAGAAATAAAGAAGATACTCGTAGGCCTAAATTAAGTGATTTGAGAGGGTCGGGAAGGATAGAAGAATTATCGAATATTGTAATGCTTATGTACTGGGAAGACAGGTTAAAGGAAAAAGTTAAACAAAGGATGGGAGGTGAGAAACCAGAAAAATTGGAAATAAATATTGCTAAAAATCGTGCAGGAACTATAGGAAGATTTGAATTAGACTTCTGGCCAGAGTATTGTAAGATTAAATCACCAAAAATTAAAGGGGATGATAATTATAATGACTGAATTGAATAAAAACATCGATTATGAGAGAGAAAAAGATAAAATAAAGGATTGCCCGGCTACTGAATATGAAGCAAAAATTAAGAGAATTTGCGAGAAGATAAAATATTAAGATTAATCAAAGGAGGGCAGTAATGGCAAAGATTAAAATTAGCAAAGAAAAGTATAATAATTTCATCAAGTTAGCAACCGGAGAAATAGCGAAAAAGCAAAAGGAAATTAAGCAGTTGCAAGGATTTATTGATAAGTATAGAGAGGATTATGAAGAGGGGGAGGAGGAGTGATA
>CAZTIC010000140.1:0-1575 GCA_964613625.1 uncultured Gammaproteobacteria bacterium
ACGATTTGAAAAACCGGAAAAAAAACTAAAATTGAAGATAAAAAAGAAAAATTTGGATTCCAAAAAATACGATCAATATAAACAATGTATGGAGATAGTGCCCACAGACAAAAAAAAGTTAGTTGTTGATTCTGATCTTTTACGTATCTTTTTAAAAGCAGATATAGAACTAAACCAGTAACAAAAGAGATAAAAACCGCTGTTACCGCTGCTTCCCACGGAGAGGGAACAATAAACATGAACAGTGAACATAAGTAATAAACTAATGGACCAGTAAACATATTGGCCGGTCCAGTCCGGGGACCAATTAAAGTAAAATCTCCATTTTTTATTTTTTCAGCATTTTGTAAAATTTGTACTTGATCAAAACCGAGTGGATAGGTACTGAATCTAGAGAATCTAAAAAATAGAGCTAAAAATGCAATTATTAAAAAAAATAATGTTTGTTTGTTCATTTTTTATCTACACTGATAAATTTTGTCATTTTAAAATTAGGCTTTTTACCATAAGACTCATCTCGCATTTAATGCAAAAAAAGGCTATCCTTATTCAATTGTACTAAATATTGATGAGGGGTTATATAACCAAGTGATTGGCAAGATCTATAATATAATATCTCATGGAATAAACAGTCGTAAATTTTTATGGATTAGTCTTGAAAAAGGACTAAAGAATAGTATAAAGAAATATAGATTAATAAATTAACTCTAAATATATGAATATTTCAGTAATTGTGCCTTTTTACAATGAAAAAGGTAATTTAATAAACCTTTTCACAGAGCTAAAAAATAATTTAGATAAATTAAATAAAGATTATGAAATAATTTTTGTTAACGATGGGAGCAATGATAATGGAGAGCTAGAAGTGAATAAATTAATAAAAGAAAATTCTTCAGTGAAACTAATTTCTTTGTCCAGAAACTTCGGACAAACAGCCGGTTGGTCAGCGGGCTTTGATAATGCCAAAGGAGATCTGCTGATAACTATTGATGCCGACGGTCAAAATGATCCAGCTGATATCGGCAAAATGATTGAGCTGTTACAAAAAGAAAATGCAGATATTGTAAATGGGTGGAGAAAAAATAGGAAAGATCCATTTTTGAGATCATTAATGTCTAAAACTGCTAACAAAATTGTGAACTGGTCAATGAAAGTTAATATTCATGATAGTGGTTGTTCTTTGAGAATAATCAAAAAAGAAACAATTAAAGATCTAAAACTTTACGGAGAAATGCATCGGCTATTACCCTTCTTATTAGCTAGGACCGGAAATAAAATAGTGGAAATTCCGGTTAATCATCGGCCAAGAAAAATCGGCAAATCAAAATATGGATTTTCAAGAATTTTTAAAGTACTCCTCGATTTAGTAACAATTAAATTCTTAGCTAGTTATAGTACCAAGCCAATCTATATGTTTGGACAGGTGGGATTTTTCTTTTTCTTTTTGAGTATTATTAGTGGTGGATTTATAATTTTAAGAAAATTACTTTTGGGAGGAGAGTGGATCTCACCAATGTTGTTTGTAAGTACAACATTTTTTACGGTCGGAGTGCTCTGTATATTGCTGGGACTTCT
>CAZTIC010000141.1:0-1567 GCA_964613625.1 uncultured Gammaproteobacteria bacterium
TGAAGGAGATTAGAGGGCTAGAGTTTTTAAAACTGATGTAAAATATAAGTAAAATATAAGTAAAATATAAGTAAAATATAAGTAAAATATAAGTAAAATATAAGTAAAATGAATCAAACTCTCAGGCGAAAGCTAATCTCGCTAGCGAAAAAGAATATTACAACTACTGATTCAGCTCATGATTTTGAACACGCGAGTCGTGTTTTATACAATGCTGAGTATTTAGCTCAAAAAGAAGGCGGGAGTTTGGATGTTTTAGTTCCATCGGCCCTCTTTCACGATCTCGTGAATATAGAAAAAGATGCAATCAACGCTAGTTGTGCTCCAAAAAAAAGTGCGGAAAAAGTGGGGCAGATATTGCCGACAATCGACGCCTATCAAGACACCCAACTTTTAGATCGGGTTAAAAAAGCAATTATTTGTACTAGTTACTCAGTAGCGATTAAGCCTCAGTCTTTGGAAGAGAAAATTATGCAAGATGCAGATAATTTGGAAAAATCAGGAGCCATTGCCATTATGAGAACTTTTTCTTCTGTTGGTAGAATGAAAGCCAAGCTCTATCATCCGGAAGATCCTTTTTGTAATGCTCGTCAACCAACCCCCAAAATCTATGGACTGGATCTTATTTCTGCCGAACTACTTGAGGTTAAAGATTCATTAAACACCCAAACTGCCCAACAATTAATTAAAGGCAAAGAACAATTTTTAATGGAATTTTTACAACAGTTTAGACGAGAGTATCAATATAAATAGCTTTATGCTTGGTGTTTGTGATAAAATACTTAACTGTTACTCAAAATTATAATGATGAAAACCGACAACTGGTTAAATATTTACCAAGATCAACTACTGGTAAGCTTTTATAAAAAAAGAGGTAAAGCGATTGCTATTCCTCATATTGTTAACGCGATTGATCGGTTAATTGTAAATAAGCAAAAAGGTCCGATTAGGATTTTAGACATTGGTTGTGGAAAAGGTGATTTGCTTTGCGTCCTTTCTGAAATTTGTCAAAAATTGAATATTGGTCGTAAAATCGAGCTTTATGGCTTGGATAAAGAGAAGCACTTGTTAGCAATGGCTAGCAGTAATCCTTGCATTAATGCTAAGTTTTTTTATAAGGATATCACTAGAATTAAGGCTAGTGACTTTATAGTTAAGTTTGACCTGATTATAGCTGTTAATACTTTGCACGAAGTGTTCTCTTCTTTTTTGGGAGTAGGTCATGATAGTTTTCCTGATGAACTCTTTAATGCAACTCAAAAGACGATGCATAATGTCATTCACGAGTTAAGCAAATCTTTATCTTCCTGGGGTTTAATTATAATTTACGATGGACTAGCTCCAGATAATCCCGAAGAAGAAATTAGTTTTAAATTTGTCGATCAAGGTTTAAAGTCGTTGTTGGATCGCATGGCTAAAGAAAATAAAATCTGGAAACTTAGATATCGTGAAAACGGAAATATTATTCATATGTCAACTAGAGATTTTTTAAGGTTCATCTCGACTTTTAAATATTTAAATTCTGAGCTTTGGGAAATCGAAGCTGAAGAAAATTATTTTTATTTTA
>CAZTIC010000142.1:0-1522 GCA_964613625.1 uncultured Gammaproteobacteria bacterium
TTGAGTAGTAGTTTTATTTTTGTTTTTGATGTTATTAAATTTTCAATCATATTTTTGTTTTTTTAACTTGCCAATATCCTGATTTTGTACTACCAACTCTTTTAATAATACCTTCTTTTTTAAGTTTTGCTAAATGTTCTTTTATCGTACCATCTGCTTTATTTAATTTTTTCATAATCTCATTTTTTGTGGTTTGGGGATTACTTTTTAGCATAGATATGATTTTTTCTCTTGTAGTTTCTTGGGCGGTTTCTTGGGCGGTTTCTTGGGCGGTTTCTTGGGCGGTTTTATGAACTTTGTTTTTTATAAACTTAACCTGTGTAAATAATGACTGATCGTCTACAACTAATTCTATTGTAGGATAATTTTTAAGCTCTTTTTTTATTTTTTGGAATCCCGTTCCCCATTGTTCAATTATCTCTAATTTTTTAAACAAATTTCCAAGATTTTGATTTCTTAATTCACTATATCCTTTACCGATATTTTCTTTATCAATTAAAAATGTACCCGGACTGGTAATTTCTATCATATCATCAAAAATTGCTATTTTAATATCACTACCAAGTATAGAATAATCTCTATGAACAACGGCATTTATTATAATTTCTCGAAGTGCTAAAAGTGAATATTCCCATTTATTTTTTCTGTAAATTTCACCTATGGTTGCTCCCAATTTTATATTTCTTTTTACAAAATCCATACTTTGTTCTATTGAATCAATAATATTACCATCATATGTGGCCTGATCAAGAAAAACATCTGTTGAGGTTCCTTTAAATCTTGCACATTCTATCTTTACTAATGGAAAATAATCATCTCTTTTTGTAGAAAATAACACACCAAGATTTGTTAGAAAATATTTTTCCCTCTCTTTTTTAATAAATTTCATTTTTCCATAATTTGCTTTTGTAAAATTTATATCTAACCGAGTTTTTAATTGATTTGTAATATTATCAAAAATATCTTTACTATATTCTAAATCATAATTTACTACACTATCAAAACTTATTCTTCTTTTTTCTCGTTCCAATGATTCTAATATATCAATATTTGCTAATCTATTAGAAGAACCAATTCTCACATAAGTTCCTTTATGTTTACCATCTTTTTTAATGTAATGTGGTTTATTATTTGAAGGATAAAAATGAATTACTAAGATTGTTTTTTCTTTTAATCTTACACTATAAATTTCAGGAATAATTGACGAACTACATTTATCATAAATTGTATTTGAAATAATTTCTTCATATTTAATAACATTGTTTTCATCTATTCCAACAATACTATTATCATCTCTAATACCAATAATTAAATCACCGCCTTGTGAATTTGAAAATGCAATTGCAGTTTTAATAATCTTATTATTTAAAGGCAATATTTCTTTAAATTCTAATTTTCTATTTTCTTTTTGAGTAATTAGTTTTTTTATATCATTCATATCATTTATTAAATAATTTTTCTTTTATCTTTGATGTTATTAAATTTTCAATCATATTTTCACTTAATGAGTATTTTTATTACT
>CAZTIC010000143.1:0-1512 GCA_964613625.1 uncultured Gammaproteobacteria bacterium
TGAAGGAGATTAGAGGGCTAGAGTTTTTAAAACTGATGTAAAATATAAGTAAAATGAATCAAACTCTCAGGCGAAAGCTAATCTCGCTAGCGAAAAAGAATATTACAACTACTGATTCAGCTCATGATTTTGAACACGCGAGTCGTGTTTTATACAATGCTGAGTATTTAGCTCAAAAAGAAGGCGGGAGTTTGGATGTTTTAGTTCCATCGGCCCTCTTTCACGATCTCGTGAATATAGAAAAAGATGCAATCAACGCTAGTTGTGCTCCAAAAAAAAGTGCGGAAAAAGTGGGGCAGATATTGCCGACAATCGACGCCTATCAAGACACCCAACTTTTAGATCGGGTTAAAAAAGCAATTATTTGTACTAGTTACTCAGTAGCGATTAAGCCTCAGTCTTTGGAAGAGAAAATTATGCAAGATGCAGATAATTTGGAAAAATCAGGAGCCATTGCCATTATGAGAACTTTTTCTTCTGTTGGTAGAATGAAAGCCAAGCTCTATCATCCGGAAGATCCTTTTTGTAATGCTCGTCAACCAACCCCCAAAATCTATGGACTGGATCTTATTTCTGCCGAACTACTTGAGGTTAAAGATTCATTAAACACCCAAACTGCCCAACAATTAATTAAAGGCAAAGAACAATTTTTAATGGAATTTTTACAACAGTTTAGACGAGAGTATCAATATAAATAGCTTTATGCTTGGTGTTTGTGATAAAATACTTAACTGTTACTCAAAATTATAATGATGAAAACCGACAACTGGTTAAATATTTACCAAGATCAACTACTGGTAAGCTTTTATAAAAAAAGAGGTAAAGCGATTGCTATTCCTCATATTGTTAACGCGATTGATCGGTTAATTGTAAATAAGCAAAAAGGTCCGATTAGGATTTTAGACATTGGTTGTGGAAAAGGTGATTTGCTTTGCGTCCTTTCTGAAATTTGTCAAAAATTGAATATTGGTCGTAAAATCGAGCTTTATGGCTTGGATAAAGAGAAGCACTTGTTAGCAATGGCTAGCAGTAATCCTTGCATTAATGCTAAGTTTTTTTATAAGGATATCACTAGAATTAAGGCTAGTGACTTTATAGTTAAGTTTGACCTGATTATAGCTGTTAATACTTTGCACGAAGTGTTCTCTTCTTTTTTGGGAGTAGGTCATGATAATTTTCCTGATGAATCCTTTAATGCAACTCAAAAGATGATGCAGAATGTCATTCATGAGTTAAGCGAATCTTTATCTTCCTGGGGTTCAATTATAATTTACGATGGACTAGCTCCAGATAATCCTGAAGAAGAAATTAGTTTTAAATTTGTCGATCAAGGTTTCAAGTCGTTGTTGGATCGTATGGCTAAAGAAAATAAAATCTGGAAACTCAGATATCGTGAAAACGGAAATATCATTCATATGTCAACCAGAGATTTTTTAAGGTTCATCTCGACTTTTAAGTATTTAAATTCTGAGCTTTGGGAAATCGAAGCTGAAGAAAATTATTTTTATTTTA